>CAIXYX010000146.1 GCA_903923795.1 uncultured Microcaldota archaeon | reverse complement strand
ATCATCATAAGCCGATTGGATGTCACGTCGTGTCCCCGTCGCTCATCTGGCAGTCGCCATAATGGCGATTATGGCCGTCTTGCCTCTGGCATTAGCAGCCGCTCCCATCTGCCCGCCAGACGCCAAAGCGACTTTCATACAGATGGGTTCAGACTGCCATCCGACAGCAACGCCGAACGCCTACTGTGACATCAGCGTATATGTGTATTCGTTGACCGTAACTCTTGGTCCGCACGCCAATTCAGATGTTTCTTTCTCGGCATATGCACAGCCAACAATGGACATGACTCCCGCACCTGCTCCAGACAAACAAACCTGTTCCATCAAACCCGTCCCGAACAATTTGCCTTCATCGCCCAAACAGTTTTCCCCAATCAGGTCTTCGTCTTCTGCATCCCTCGCCGCGCCATCCATCCCCAACTCGGCAGGCGTCGAGGGCGGACTGGTCATACTCACGTGGGGCAATGGCCTGGCCAAATCATGCAAGATGGTGACGGGCGCTGACGGAACTGTTTCTGCCAAAGTGAATTACCCGCCCGGCGCCACATGCTCGCAAGTGAGAACCGTGTTTTGTCCATACACAAAAGACAATACGCTCGAGGACGGGCAGACGACGATGGCCGAATGCGCGGGATTGGCTGACGACAATGGCAAACCCATCACCAGACTCGACTGGAAGAATCCGCTTCTGAAAGATTGCACCGGCGCGGCGCAGAACACTGTGCATGGTTCGCTCTCCAACCAAGACCTCGGAAATGACTACCGCTCCTCTGCTGAATCCGTGACGATTTGCAATAACCAGCCCTCCGACTCGCAGACCTCGTTCTGCTGGGGCCTCGCGCTCGTTTTCGGGCTTCTCTTCTCGGCCTCATTCATCTCGGGAAGAAACCCGCTCATGTTCTTCGACTTCGGCGTGGCGAGAAGCGTGCGCATGAATCGGGCAGCCGGCGCATACACGCCCATAACTCAAAATGTTTCGGTGAATCCGGCCTCGGTGCTCGATGCAGTGGACAAGGCGGGCAGCATGGTGGGGGCGGCAGTCTCAAGCACAGAGGATGTGACAGCGAAAGAAGATATCAAGGATGACAAAGGCAATGTCGTGGTCAAGAAAGGGGATGTCATCAAGACTGCCGGCGAGGTGAAGAAGGACAATATGAAGGCCGCCTCGAAGCAGGGATTTGTCTCAAAGAGCGTCGGAGATTTGGTCAGCGCGGGTTCGGACAGTCTTTATGGAGCCATCACTTTCCAGTCTGCGGACAAGATGAAAGCGGACAGAGCGGAGGGCAAGACCGGCTTCTCGCTTATGGGCGCAATCAACACAGTCGGGCAGAAAGCCATGGAGGGGATGGTGCTCGGCGCGGCCGGAGTGCTCGCTGGCGGCAAGTTCGGCAAAGTAGCCATGACGCATGCGGGCAAGGAAGCGGTCAGTCAGGGCACCAGAGCGCTCTCAACAGGCATGTCGAGCGGTTTGGAGGCCATGCAGAAGAATATCGATTTGGGCAAGAAAGACAAACTCACCGGGCTGGAGAAAGAGGCAGGTAACCTGCGGAACAAAGCAGACGTGCTGAAAAAAGAGGCCGCCGGCCTGTGGGCAAGCGGAGACGCCACGGGTGCGCTGAACAAAGAGGCCGAAGCCAAAAAACTCGGAGAGCAGGCAGGCGCGAAGGAAACCCAGATGGCGGCATTGCGCGGCCCGTCTGATTATGACAAGGCCAGTATTATGGCGGGGCAGTTGGCCGATGTGCTGCACGTGGATAAGAGCAGACTGAAGGTAGAATCATCCACAATGACCAATGGATATGCCGTCAAACTCGACGGAGCAGAGGTCGGCTGGGTAAGTCGGCCCAATGGACAGGACGGCCCGGCGGTCTGTTCCTACAAAGACGACAGCGGCGTGAATTGGACAGTGCTGGACCCGTCAAAGAGCATCGATGGCTTCCTCAACCGCTACCAGGCGTTCGGCAATTACATGAGCCAGGGCTCGTTCATCCTCATCAACGGCCGTCTCGAGGAGATGAAAGGCAGCGCGGCATTCACAAACCACGTCGGCTCGGTCATAGATTCGATAGGCCTTTTCGCGCAGGGCAAACTAAATTTCTTCGAGCTTCTCAAAACCGCGCTCATGCCGGTCGTCGGCTTGGGCATGGTGGGGGCCAATGCGTTCAGCTCCAGAGGCATGCCCCGCATCGAGGAGGCCACGAGATCAGTCAGCTACAATGACCAAACATATTATCTCACAGCCACGGGCTTTTATTTCAAGGACAAGGCGGATGGCAAGCTCAAGCAGGTCGGGGATTATGACCCCGAGACTGGCATCATCACCATGACGCAGGACGCCGGCAAGAAAGAGGATGACAAGAACGGGGATAACGGGGATTATTTGCGCAATGGATGGAGCTACACAATCAGCGATTCGGGCGTCATGACGAAAATCACAGGGCAGGAATCTGGCGCAGTGGAGAAAACAGTTCAGCAGGGCAAGGGAGTCCGCACAGTGAGCAAGCCCGGGCTTGTCTCGAGAGCTCTTGATAAGATGGATGCGACACTCACTTCGATGTTCTCATTCAGCGAGGCCGGCATCTCCGGGCAGGGAGGCATGAATATCCTCACACCTGACGGCAAGGAGAAGAAGCAGAAGCCGGCATCTGGAGTCACAGTGGGCATGGAGGTGAATCTCAAAAATGTCAATGGCGGGGGAGTGGAGAATCTCACATTCAATGTCAGTGTCGTGAACAAGGGAGTGAATGGCGAGAAGGATTTGGTGGTGCTCACCTGCCGGGACTTGAGCCGAAACATCAATTTGCAGGTGGTGGCAGAAGCGGCCCGTTCGATGGATTCAATGGGTACTCTTGAGTACAAAATAACCAGCAATGATGTCCATGCCATAATCAACCGCGGCACAGGCTTTATCATCGGCGAGAAAGGAGAGAAGGTCGTCACCAATGACCAGGACATGATATTGGGTATCAGCAATGCCGGCGGCGCGGGCATCAAGAACAGCTCTTTCACTTACCACGGAACAGAATTCGCCATCAGCACTTCTTCTTGGCTGTCCGCCAAAACCAAAGCTTTTGGCAACGCGATAGGCATCGGCGACCAGCAAATGAGCGGTGAGATCCTCTATCTCGCGCCGAAACTCAATACAGACAATTTCGTTGCCCCGACCATGATGACCATCGGCGGCAAGAACATGGAGGTCACCATCACGACAAAGAGCGGCGTCGACTCCAATGCAAGCGCAGGAGACAAGGGAGCCAATCTGGTCATCGCGACAACAATAGACCAAAAGACGCAGTATGTCCTCGACAACACAAAACCAGACGCTCCGCGCACGCTCGCCATCATCAAGCGGGATGAGAAAGGTCAGGCAGTTGCTTATCTACCCGACAAGAATAATCCGTCAAAGGCAGATGAGAAGACTTCTGTCAAGGAATTCACCTTCCGCGGCTCGACATATGCAATTGACGGGGTCGGGGCAAACCTGACACAGGGGGGCGGGCAAGGGCGCATCGACGCGCAGCGGAATGGCCAAAGTCGTCATCCGCGACACTGGCCGCATATCGGGCGCGCACGGCGAGTATTGGAAAGCAAAGCAGTTCGAGCGCAGCGGGGATCAGATAATCCTGGTGAATGGAACTGCCTGCACTGTGCGCGAATCGACAGTGTATGACGGCAGCGTTCCCATAGGCACGGCCGAATTCAACAAGCAGACCGGCAAACTCAAGGAAGTGAAGATGGATTATGATTCGCTTGGGCGCAAGCTCTATGGGGATGACGCCAAAAAAGCGGTTGTCCTCGCTGCGACGGCGCCTGAAGACAACTCAACGAAATGCACCGAATACCTCACATCTTCGCAGGCCGACCGCCATCTGGTCTTTGACCCCATCACCAGCCAGTTGGGCAACGGGATAGAGAAGGCGCTGGATGGCCTGAACTATTTCAGCCTGTTTGGCAAGACAAAACCATTCGGCAAGGAGGGCGGAATGCAGTGGCTCTCAATCTCCCTCTTCAGCAATTACATGGACACTCCGCTCAAATACGCAAGGCCGGGCAGCGGCGCGGACATGAAAAAACAGCAGGAGCTGGAAGAATTGTATGACCAGTCCGGAGCTGCGGATTATGGCCGCGCGCTGAACCATGCGCAAGAGCTCCATGAGCAGGAGATGGAGAAATGGATAGAGAAAGGCGCGAAGGACGAGCCGCCGGCGGAGATATCGATGCCGGCAAGATATGAGGAATATCTGGCCAAGCGCATCGATGAGAGCATAACCCCCGAACTCCCGGCCCCGTTCACGAACGGAATCCCGTACCGGCCTCAGGACCAAAATGCGCGCCATGTGTCCGTCTTGGGCACGCCGTCGGAACAGGAGAACCTCCGCAAAATCGATGACCCGCTCAAATACAGCGAGAAAATCATCGAAAAGGTCCAAGCATATGAGAAAGACCTGCTCAAGCGCGTGAACGCCAGCCTCAAGAGGCAGGACCCGAACGCCAAACCATACGAAAGTCTCCTCGAGGCGCAGTTGTCCAACACGCTGGCCACAACAGATATATTCAGCCCGGCCACGCCGGGCCGGAGCAGAGCGGCAGATATCGAATTGCCGAACACTCCGCAGCAAAAGCCCGCGTGGGCAAAAGCCGCGGACCCCGACCTGCTCAATGAGATGGAGAATTATATGGGAGTGTATGACGCGGTGAAGAAGCTCCATCATCTCAAAGCGTATTACGAAAAACAGAATGAACGGGAGACGAACTGATGAGTGTTGCCATGATAGACCCGAACGCACGCCGGCTAAACCTCGCTTCCGGGGACTTCGCCGAGCTTGCCCTGCGCCTCCAGTCAAAGCAGCCGCAATTGCGCGCCATCAGCCAGCGGCAGTTGGCCGCGCTCGTCCTTTTGCAAGTTACAAAAGCGGCGCTGGCCGAGACAACCGATAAACTCATGGCGCAGGGCCGCTTCGCCGACCAAAAACTCAAGGACCAGTTTATGGCCATGCGCAAAACAAAAGAAGAAGCTGAACGCACCATAGAATTCTATCAGGCGGCCGGCAATGCCTTGTCGGTCCTTTTCCTGTCCGCCTTGCCGACGTCAGGTTTCGCGGCAAAGGCAGGCAAACAGATGCTCGAATTGGGCGACGAATGGGAGAGATGCAGGGCGGACAAGCCGCGGGCAGACGTCATCCGCCTGCTCTTGCGGGATTTGAGCTACACGATTCTCGATTTGCCCCTCACGCCGCAGCAGGGAGGTGCCGACATCACTGAGTTGCGCGAGAAGCGTTTGAGCGAGGCGCTTGAGCGCGCCCGTCTTGTGAGCTTGGAGGACAGCACGCCGTTTGGCACCGGAAGCGGAATAGTGTATTTGACAACACCAAACGCCATGCTTGCGTCCGAATCAGAGATACTTGCCCAAAGTCCGGATGCGGCCGGATCGGCCAGAACCTCCATCATGCCGCTCGGCCACGGACCGGCCCCGCTTTCTTCATCCCCGCCGGGCCGCGCGCTTTCCAAATCCGCAAAGCCAGTCAAACTCACCCGCGCAGATTTGGTCGAGAGAATGGCCACGCGCACGGCGCAGATAAGGCGCAGCGGAGTGCCGCTCATAAAACCTATAGCAGAGAAGAAAAAACGCTCCAAAAACTTCGGCCCGTCATCAAAACGGGGTGCCTAAATCATGGTGGACTTTTTGGCAGCCGTCCCGTTCGGCATAGCGATTGGGACCGGCATCGTAGCCCTCGCATACATGTTCGGCACGCTGTTCCAGTCCGAGGGCCTCAAGACATGGGGCAAGCTCGAATTGGGGGAGCTGTTGCTGTCCGCAGTGCTCGTGCTGCTCGTGGCTGAAGCTCTCACAAACAACGGGCAGGTCGGCATCACGCGCGCCCTCACCGGAGTCAGCATCAGCGGCACAGACACGGTGGACGGCCTCACGCAGCAATGGATGTACAATAATATGGAATTGCCGCTCGAACAATTGACCCAAGCCATAGCTCGAAGCAGCATGGCGTTGAGCAAAATCATCTCCTACAATTACAACTACCAGATGCCGATACCGTGGCTCTCGCCGACAGGCTCATCAAGCCCCGGCGCGGGTGCGGGCCCGTTGCAGATGGCTGTGATGGTGGGCTTTGACACCACGACCATGAACCTGATGCTTGTGCACGCGATGCATCTGGCATATATGTTCCTCCTCTTCGCCATCGGCATTTTCTTCCTGCCGGTCGGCATAGTCCTGCGCTTCATCCCGCCATTGCGCAAAATAGGCAGCTTGTTGCTTGGCATCGGGCTCGCCGTTTATCTTGTCTTCCCAGTCTCGGTGTATTGGAGCACCTCGCTGCTCGCGCCGGCGGTCAATCAGCCCATCGACAACACCAAACTTGTGCAGGAGCCTCCCCCCGTGCCCACTTCGAGTTTTGTTTGCAGCCCGGTCATGTCCGGAGTATACAACGCGGGCGAGCAGATTCCCCCGTTTGTCATCGCTGCCATAGCCTGCACGCCCGCGCTCATCACCGGCACTTATCCGATTTGCGTTGGCAAACCGGGGCAGGCCTCGCCGCCGGTGGACGGATTCGGCCTCGCGGGCATATTCTCCTACATAGAGTGGGGGGCACAGTACGGATTCCCCCTCTCCGCATCGAGCTCGCTGAAAAGCGCTGGCGATAATCTTAGCCCTGACATGATTTCGGCAAATGTTTACCAGCCCATGATAGGTTATATCCTCCCCCTCGCCGTGCTGCGAAATCTCGCAGTCTTGTTCATGGCCCTCATGCAGCTCGCCGTCACAATAATCATGGCCCGCCAATTGGCGCAGGTGCTCGGGGCCGAGGGGCAATTCTACGGACTGACAAAATTGGTGTGAGAAAAATGGAAAGAGAAGAAAACAAAAAAACAGAAAACAAAATAAACAAGACGAGCATCTCGTCATCCCGAGCTTCGCTGCTCTCGATTTTACTTTTGTCATTTTTCGTTTTCCTTTTTCTCTTGCCGGCCTCTTACTCTTTGTTCGAAGCGCCGCTCACATGCTTTGGCCAAACCTATGACATGGTCTGGTCTTTCGGCTCGCCCATAGTCTATGCTCTCCTCGCCATGGGCGCGCTCATCGCAATCGCCATCATGCTCGCGGCTGTCTTGGAAAAACCCGAATTGTCGGTGTGGGCAAAGAGCGAATTGGTGAATGTGGGATTCTCCGTGATGCTTATCTTGTGCGTTATCGGCGCGTTCGGCCTCTCGTGCTCGATGTCCAACCTCATGCTTTTTTCCGACAGCCGCGAATTCGCCAACAACACTCAAGTGGCATCGAGCGGCGCGGGCAACATAATGACAAGCCCTGCAATGCGCGCGAGCAGTTACATCGACATGCTCACGCAGGTGTATGGTCTTCGCCTCGCATCTGACTTGACAAAAAGCGCGGTGAACGACCAGTTCAACTCGATGGCTTATGCCTACTGGTCGGTGCCTGTGCTCGACGGCGGGGGATTGGCATTCAAGGCTAACGAGCGGGCGTGGGCTGCGCACAAGGACATAATGATAGACCTCTACATGCCCATGATGATATCTTTGCAGGTGCAGAAATTCATGCTCAACATGGCCATGGTGAGCGTGCTCACAATCCTGCTGCCTGCCGCGCTCCTTCTGCGCACATTTTTCGTGAGCCGCGATATCGGAAATCTTCTCATAGCGCTCTCATTCTCGATTTACTTCGCCCTGCCGATAACATATTCGTTCGGCTATGAGGCTTCGATGAACCTGAATGCCCAGTTATGCCCGCCCCCAAACAGCTGCTCGCCCACAAATCCATTCGGCCAATTAGGGGTGGCCTATGATTCAGTCGTGAAAGACAGCTTCCAGCGCATCGGCTTCGTCTCGACGCAAGCGGTTTTAATCCCTAATCTCGCGCTTGTTGTGATGGTGACTATGACGATGGCATTAAACAAAGCCTTGAAGGGGTTCACGCAATGACAGAAAAAATAAATTCAATGGAAATATTCTCTTCGCGCCCTCGTTCAGCATCTGCAAGCCTGGGTTTATTCTCCTCTCGCCCACGCTTGGGGCTGACTTTCATCGCCTTCTTCATCCTCGCAGCCCTCTGCCTCACCATCTTTTCACAGGACACGACAATCTCGCCCGTGCTCAACGCGGGCAACACCACTTACGGATATGACCAATACGTGCGCGCAGCTCTGGCCGCCGCCGCATTGATGGCCGGGCTCATGGTGCTCGTGTTTCTGACTGGTGTCTTCATACAAAACGAGGAAATCAAGACATTTGCCAAAACGGAATTTTTGCAAGTCGGCGCGAGCGTCATATTGGCTGCCGTGCTCTTGGGTTTGCTGCTCGCGGCAGATACGGCTTTGCGCCTGACGGCTGACCCGCAGACAGGCATCGTTTCCCCATGCATCGGCCAGACCATGCCCACATCTCCCATAGACATGACAAAGGCCACCCTGCTCACCCAATACGCCTACTGCTATATGCACAACCTCAACGACATGGCCATCGCGCAGGGCGACACCACAATTCGAAAATCCATCGAACTGACAAAGAAGGCGTACAAGATGGAAGGCTATCAGTCGGATTTGTGGTGGCTTTTGTACAGCGGCATGACACGCAGGCCAGATGCCAACCTGCGCCTTGATTCGGAAATCAAGGGGCAGGAGTTCGATTTGCTCACGAAGTATATGATAAGCCTGCAGGGCCAATTGATGTTTTTGCAATACATCGTGCCCCTGCTCTCGCCGGCATTATTGTTTTTGGGCATCATCTTCCGCTCGCTCTATTTCACACGTAAATTAGGCGGGTTGTTGCTCGCGGCAGGAGTCGGTTTGCTTCTTGTGTGGCCGGCCTGCTATTTGCTCTCGTGGTTCACATTGCAGGTGTCGGTGTTCGGCCCGTCTGTCATGGGCGATGCGCCGGACTCGACGTGCCCCGCCTCGTGCAAAATACTTCCGCCGACGGGTTATGTCATCAGCGGCGTGGTGAGCAAGGATTCGTGGGGCGGCAGTTCGAGGATATCCACAGACTCCCCATACTATGCACATGGCGCGCTGAGCCAGAATGACATGCTTGCTGCCGGCGGCACGAGCCCGCCAAGCATCGGAGACGAGGCCGCATGGAAAGTCCTGCCCGTGCCAATACAGACGTGCTATCCATCTTATCCAAAGAAGACTGACCCGACGACGGGGACTGTGACATATCTTGATCCGAAACAGCCGACAAATCCGGCTCCGGCCGTGCCAGTTGCTGCTTCGGACTTATGTCCTGCCGAATGCCGGTTCTTGCCTACGCCAGTGGAGTTGGGATGCGATTTGAAAGCCTGCGACCAGGTGCCTCTTGCCTGCAAGGCGATAAGGGCGATGAATCTCTCCACCACGCCCCTGCCAAATCCGCCCGACGGATGCATGCAATGCAACGAGAATGTCTGCCCCTCATTCTGCAAAACAATCCTGCCGCAGGTGAAATACAGCAATCCGGCAAATCCCGCCGAGGGAGTGGTGCCGACAACAGATGCGAACAGCTGCTCGGTCGGAACAGGCGATTGCACTCAATGCCCGCTCTACTGCCGCTCCTACAATTCGAAGACTGGCGTGACCACCATCTCCTATGACACGCCGGATTGCAAAGCAGGTTGCCAGGCGTGCATGGTCAGCAAAGTCGACACATCGACTCCCTCGCCCACAAACCTGCCCGACTGCATGCTCGGCATCCCGTCCGCTATGACAGAATGCAACGGAGCCAACGCATGCGGCGCGCCCATGCATCTCGACGCAGCCATCGCATCCGGCCAGACCAACATCTGCCCGATTGAATGCCGCGTGAATTTCGATTCCCCGGGCGAGAATGCGTACAAGGACGGGGTCTTCACCAAATACTGCGAAGGCACATTCGCGACCGCATGCGGCCAATCGTGCCCAAGCACATGCAAGGTGAAAGCCAGCAAGGTGGTCGGCTCATCAAGCCCGTTCAGCCTCGGAGTTCCGACGAATTTCGAAATTCAGAATGAAGCCGGGACTTTGATAACCTGCGCCAAAGCACCCACATTCGATTCCAGCGGCAAGATGGACGCAACTGTTGACGGCAACTGCGCGCGCTGCCCGATGTCATGCCGCTTGAAAAATCCATCCTCGATTCTTGATTTGACAAAACAGAAGAATTACTTCCTGTCCGCGTCGCACTACGCGCTCGAATGCGATTATTTCAACGGAACCAGCTCCGGCAGCCCGCCAAATGTCGTCGTTTCACCCGATATCCTCACTTATGATGGCTCTTGCCCCGACGCGATTAATTTCCCGGCCGGCTGGAAAAAATTCGAATCCGAATTGCCGGCCGGCACCGCCTCGGGCGCCATAGGCCGCGCCCCGCCCGACTGCGCCCCATCATCCCCGACCTCGCGGATTTATCTTCGCCAGGAAAAATCCGACCCCCTCTGCCCGCCATTCATCGTGCCCGTCGCGCCGTACATACAGGTTGGCAGTCTCAAAGACACCAGCCCCGCAACAGGTTCAGGCATCTCGTTCTCGGTCATCGTGCCGCCGAACCCGGATGTGTCGGCCGAATGCTCAACTCCCGATGCGCAGAAATACTGCGCTGATTCATACTGCAGTGATTCGTTATGCAAGCCTGACCGGGCGAAAGTCGGGCCGTTCTTCTGCCAATTAAGCGACATGTACAATTCACAATCTGCGATTTTGAGCAATGAAAAGAATTGCACGTCATGCTACACCGACACTGGAGACCATACCACTGGCCCGCAATGCCAGGTGCTGATTTCCACGGGGAGTGGCAACGCTAAGATACCGGTTGGATGTTCAGCGGCCTGTGATCCAGGTAACGCACTCGATCCAAAAACAAAACCTGCCAATTCATGCAACGGCTTCTGCTATCCGAAACTAAACGTCCCTGCTGTATCATCATCGAATTGCGGCCCGTACCGGGCATTGACTGCCACCCCGAACAACCGCCAGTTCGCCAACTGCGCCGCCTGCCCAACTGACTGCCGATATGATTACAACGCATCGGGCAGCGCGGCCCGCAATGCGAGCGAGAACGCGCGCTGCGGCTGGTCGTATACCCCAAGCGCAAACGGATGCCTCTCCAGTGGTGGTGCGCCTTGGGACAGGTTGAATAAAACCGACAAGGACTCATCTCAATATAAGAATATCTATCCGACGGGCTGTACTGTCAAAACCTGGACTTCCGGATCGCATATCTGGGTTTTGAAATTCGGTTCTATCGGCACTTCTGCCGATGAAGGCACAGGATGCGGTGCGGCTTGGTATATTCCAAGCTATAATTCTTTATGTACAGATGATACATTGGCTTCTTATTGGGCGATGAAGGGCAGTGATAGCAAGTTCTATGATGAAAATACCACTGAAGATAAAAGCACTGGAGTAATATGGCATTATTGTAGGGTCCAGTCTCTGTCTTCCGAAAGTTCAGCTGTTAACAACGTTTACGAATATGTCTCAACAAATGATCCAACTCTTAATGGGTTATTATACCAATGCACCCCTCCATCCATTTCCAAATATCCGGCGCTGGACGCGCTCATCAACGGCCATCCGAACGACCTTTCTGTCCATCCCGGTGATTATCACGAATGCGGAGATTTGAATATGCGCGGGGCGAACCCAAATCTCAATCTTTGCGGCACAAAAACCTTTGGAACAAAAACCGTCACACTATGCCAAGACGACCGCACCAATGCCTCGAGCTGCTTCGCCCATTACAACGCACTCAACGTTTCCTGCCTGCCAAACAACGGTGTCGCAAATGCAAACGCCTACACAAACAATCCGAAAAACAACCCCACCACTCCAACAACAAGCTGCCAGAATTGCCCGCTCTTCTGCCGCATAGACACCGGCACTTCCACTCCTGCCTGCACACCATGGACGAATGGCGGCGCGCCTCCGCAATGCGAATCTCCAAATCAATGCGACATCTCGACCTCGGCTCCGAGCACCGGCGTCTGCGGCATCCCGCAAACGGCTTTCAAGATAGGTTCTGGCTGCCAAGAACCCACCATTGGCTCCGGTGTGGGCTGCCCTGCCCGCTGCAGAATCAGCACGCCAGGCGTTGCCGTGCCCGACGAATGCACTGGCGGCGAGATAGGCGCAGCCTGTGCGCGAGCCAATCTGGACTCGGCCTGCACCGCCACACCGCCCGACAACCCCTGCGCAGGCTGTGCCTCATGTGACACAGACTGCCGCTCCACTCCATTGGTGCGCCAGAGCTGTGATGAATTGTGCCTGCCCACAGACTTCGGCAACGGCGGCTCGCCCATCACGCCCAAAGACATGCTGATGTCATGGGAGGGCGCAGAAGGCAATCCGGACTGGCGCTCATTGGGCTCATTGGGCATCGCCGCCTTCCTGCTGCCCATATTCAACATAGTGCTCACCCTCGCGTTCATCCGCACGCTCTCGCCGGTTTTGGGCGGCGACATCGAGATACCGGGACTCATGAAGGTGCTGTAGAAAGATGGAAAATACGAACAAGAAAAATAACGCGGGATTCGAATCATTCGGCCCGCAAGCCGGTGTGCCGAGCGCGAGCAAAATCCATCATCTTTTCTTCCTCTCCCTCTTCTCCCTCCTAATCTTCTCCTCATCCATCTCGGCCGTGCAAGACTGGAAGCCGGCAGTGATATCTGCCGTGCTCGTCTCGGTCTTCGCCTTGATTATCGCATACATGCTGATTCATGTCCTGCATTGGGACCAGTTCAAGGGCCTCATAAAAGACGAATTGGGCCAGACGCTCGTCACTTTCATTCTTGTTGTCGTGCTCGTGGCCGGCCTGCCAGAACTCGAGAGCCTGACCGCGAAGGGTGTGTGCGGCTTTTCCGGCATGACAAGCGGCTCCTGTTCTTATCCCGCGCCAGTGCCTCCGAACGGGGATTATCTTCCATTCTGCAAAACAATAGCAGACAGCACAAGCACCCCGCCCGGCCCGGCCTGTCCCATTACTGGAACACAACCGCTCAACACCTGGGCCGTATCAGTCAATGCGAATGAGCAGGTGCAGCTCAATGATGCAATGACACAAACCCTCAAATTCACAAAAGATTTGGGCTATGTAAGTTCAGTCTCCGGTTTCTGCAATATGCTTGGCGTGGGATTCTCCATCGCCGGCTGCTCCACTTACGGAGTATTGCGAGGGCCGACAGGGCAGATGCTCAATGCGATAGGCACAGGCATGATGGACTTGCAAGCCGAGAAAATTCTGCTCAACATGAACACGACCGGATTCACTTTGAGCCTGCTCCTGCCGTTGGGCATACTCCTGCGCGCCATGCACTGGACGCGAAAAGCTGGAGGCACATTAATCGCATTGACCCTCTCGCTCTACTTCGTCTTCCCGACAGTTCTACTGCTTGGGCAGGGCATGGCAGATCAGTTCATAAAACCGGGTGAGAAGTATGAAAATTACAAAGGCTTGGCATTCCCCCCGCTCGGCACCAATTACAATCCGCTCGATTCGTCCACCATCGAATGCAACCCATATGACCCGAAAATATCCAAATTACTGGGCACCATGAATTCATTCCTCGCGCGCCAACCGCCCGCGGGCGTGCCGGTATACTATGATGTCAGATATCCATCAGATGTTGACAAGATTCTCTATATCGTGATGATAAGAAATCTGATGATGACTGTTCTGGCGCTCACCGCCACATTGGCGACAACACGCGTGCTGGGCCAGGGGTTGGGCGCAGAAGTCGATGTATGGGGAATAGCGAGGCTGAGCTAAATGAAAGTTGTGAAAGAAGAGAGAAAAACAAATTCGGCGGATGCCCGCCATATGCCCAGCCCGGCCATTACAAAAATACTTCTCGGCTCAGCCGGTGCAATTCTCCTTCTGCTCTTGCTCATCGCAGCTCCAGTCTCCGCCGCCCAAACAAGCATCTCGATCCCAACCATCACCACCAATGCGGATACGGCGATATCGACGGCTCAGGCCACCATCAGCGCCGGCACTGGCTTGAGCATCAGTTCCATCACATGTGGATGGTCAAATATTGGAGATGGGGGCAATTACAGAGTGACTGTGGTTCCTGTCACTTCCGGCACCCAATCATACTCAGTCACCGACCCGTTATACTGCAACTCTTATCCACGCTGCGGCAATGGGATGTACACCAAGTTTTGGATCACTGTGGTGGATTCAGGCGGCAATACGGTGTCACAGACCTCTTCGAATTTCGCAACCGCCAAATCGCAGCCAAACACCAAACCCGTCATCGAACTCAATCAAAACATGCCGGGCTGCTATGGCTACAACGCGCCCCTCTCTTTCACTTTCAAAGTCACTGATGTTGATGATGACCCCGCGAAAGTCATCGCCAGTTTGAAAATCTTCGACAGCTCAACCACCGCTCAACCGAAGTTCATCTGGGATTCGACGAATAACGGCGTGGTTGCCGGAGACTGGACAGTGACAGAAGATGCAACCGCCAGAACATCCACCTCCAGAACATATTCAGCCTCGCTCGACTGCAAAACCAATCACTGCACGGATAAGCTGCAGCTGCAATTCTATGCCCAAGACCCGTCCCAGATGATATCTGGTTATAGCAGTTCGGCATTCGCTTCCATCTACCCGGCCGACCCGCAGTCCCCTCCGCTCGTCTCTCTCCTGCCAGCATCCGGCCCGTATTGCCCCAATGCCATAATGACGGCCCAAGCCAGCCCCGCATCAAGCACGCCTCCCACCTGCCACCAAAGCCAGCCGTCGACTGCATGGGCCATCACAAGCTATGAATACACATGGCTGCACGACGGGGTGCCGACTGTGGTCATTGTCCCTGTCCCTGCCGGCTCAACGACAGGCATCGCGCAAAGCACGTTCGACTGCGCGGCCCACAACTGCATGCAGGGAAACAGCCTCAGTGTGAGCGTGAAGGCCATCAGCCCGAATGGTCTGCCCTCTTCTCCAACCAGTTCGGGCACAATCACCATCAGCGCAGCCGGCCAGGCATGCACCCTGCCGGCAACACCGACGGTCACCACAGAGCAAGTAAGCCCCTATCCATTGGGCATCGTGGCGACTGCACTCTCATCGACCGGCGGCACTCCGGCGGCAGTAGGCCATTATTATGTTTGGGAATTGCCCGGAGGCCAGAAGGTCGAAGGTTCGGCCCCGTTCCAGACCGGCAGCACCACTACGACGAGCCTCTCGCCATGCACCGAGACCACCTGCCCGCCGGGAGGCACGCTCAAGCTCAGCGTGTATGCATACACCACCAATCAGGTGAAGTCGAATCCATACACCAAATCATGGACGATTCCCCAAAAACCTGCATTCGCCGCCCCCACCATTGTAGGCAAATCATCCCCCTTGCCATCCACCCAATATGACACAGACACATTCACATTCTATGCCAGCAACGCGGCAGACGAGGTGGATGCGCACCAGTACAAAATGGTGCTTTACGATGTGGACGGCACGACAGTATTGCAGACTTCTGACCCATACGGAAATGGCGAAGTGACTGCGACAGACAAGCACAACACCAACACGGGCGCGACGCCATATGTGTGCGCTCCGGACATATGCCGAGGCAAAACCATCAAGGTCTGGGCTCGCGCCAGGAAAGGGAGCACATGGTCGGACTGGTCTTACTTCCCCCTCATAATACAATTCAAGCGCCCGCCCATCCCGCCGCCGGGCCTCGCGACGGTTGAGACAACCCCTGCCGACCCGCAGATGATGATTGACCTCAACACAGGCATGGCGGCCCTGCTCAAAAGCAGCACAGGCACATACACCTTCCGCCTCACGCCGCCCGGCGGCCAGACATTCACTGATTATTTGGCAACCCTCAAAATAAACGGAGTCCCATCGACGGCTTTCAGCGCGCATGTATCTGGCGGGGATTATGTCATCACCCTCGTCTGCACGCCGCAATTGTGCCCGCCGGGCACAACATTCGAATTCTCGGTGAGTGGCTTGTCGAACGCCATCCTCTCCCTGCCGAAAATATTCGCTCTGGTGACATCGACCGCGAGCGGCCTGCCCGCCAGCACAGGCACAATCTGCAATGCGGATGAATTATGGAGATGGCTGCGCATGATGGCCGCGGGCATGCTGGCTCTCTTGGGCATCATCGCGCTGGTCTACATGTTGGGCGAAGCGTTCCACCACCCGCATCTTCTCGAGTGGTCAAAAACAGAGCTGGGCCAAATAGGCATGACCATCTTCATCTTCATAATCATAGTGTGGCTGGTGAACACGCAGTGCACCCTGCAAATCGGCGAATTCCTCAATTGGGCGGGGCAGGCGCCGGGCGCATGCTCGACAGGGGCATTGTGCATCACGCCGACAATGACTCTTTCGCAGACTGCGCTCAAATCGCTTGAATGGGGACTTTCCCAGACGCACATCACAGTGGTGGCTATCCGCTACGAGATGGGCGTGCTCAACATGAGGGCCACATATTCGTCATACAAGACCCAATTCCCCGCCATGGGCGGCAACGGATTCTCGTTCATGCCATTCGGCGGGGATTACACCCAGATGGGCTCGCTTGGCATGCTTCTCAACCTCAACACCTCTTTCATGCTCGTGCTTCTTTTCGAATTGTTCTCCCTCTTCTTCTTCTCTTCATCAAGCGGCCTGTTCATTTTCCTCGTGCCCATCGGCCTCATCCTGCGCTCGGTGCCGTTCCTAAGAGGTTTCGGCGGCGCGCTTGTGGCGATTGGCATAGGCTTCTACATATTCTATCCAGTGCTTCTCGCGCTGACAGGCATCATGCTCGGGCCGCTCTACACGGGGATGGATTCAAGCAACCGGCTCGGAGTGACTGACGTGTCCCAGCTCGAAGTCAGGGAGCAGCATCTGGGCGGCACAGACATATTCACATACAACCCCGGCGACCCGTATCCGGGGCCGCTCATGCCGATTGGCGGATCGCATCCTCCCGACAGCAACAGCTCTCCCGTCGATTTGGGAGTGTATTTCAATCTGACGGCCCTCAACTTCGTGCGCGCCATCCTCATCCCGACGGCGGGGCTCATAGTCACGGTGTCGTTTGTGCGCGACATCGCGGCGCTGATGGGGGAGGAAGTGGATGCCACAAAACTAATCGCGATGATATGATTAGAGATGAAGAATGAAAAAAGGAGAAACAAGATGAAACAAAAAAATGAAAACAAAAATCCGCCCCGCGGCTCGCGTCGGTTTAGCCCCGCTCCTTGCCGGCCATATTCTGCCGCCCGTCCGCCGTGTTCTTCCCCCCATAATCCATTGTGCATGTTCGCCTTCACTTTTCTCCTCATCCTCACGCTCTCGCCGCTCCTCTACGCCACGGCGACAGACGCGTTCTCGTGGAGCGACCCGAACGCCCTCATGGGCCGCGCTGCCGGATATTACACGCACGGCACGGGTGCATGGTATCAGATGACCATACTCGCCATCGCCATCTGCATTTTCGCAAACACCATAGTGTATGTGTTTGGGAGAGTGGCGCATGCACCTCATGTGATGCAGTTCGCAAAGGCCGAATTCTTCCAGGTGACCGCTTCGGCGGTGATGATATTCGTGCTGGTGGCGGGCGGGGCGGAAGCGTTCAATTATATCAAGACGAGTGGAATCATGCCGGCAGGTACAACAACATTGTGCTACGGCACCGCGATGGATGTCTGGGGCACGGGCCCGTTCGGCATCATCCGCTGCCATTTGCAGGAGAAGATAGAATACACCGAAAGCCTCTACAACCAGGCATGGCTTCTCAACAAAGACACCGAACCCCTCACCACCTATTCGCTCTACCTCTTCAACATACCGGTCTATGTGTGGGACTGGAACACCGAATTGCATAGCCAGATGGAGAGCGCGCATTACATCGCGAACAAGCTCACGCCAATCGGCATAAGTTTGCACGCGCAATTCATGTTCGCCGAATACTTGGCCCAGAATATGCTCACGGTCTTTTTGCCATTGGGCCTTCTTTTGCGCATCTTCCCCATTCTGCGGGGATTGGGCTCGCTCATGGTGGCCATGGCGATTGGATTTTTCTTTGTCTTTCCTATCGCATATATCCTGATGGACCCGACAACGGTGCGGCCCGACCCCACGACGCTCATACCTGCGGTCGACAACACGAAAGCCAACGTGTGCTACACGTCATTCTCGGGGATGGTGAGCACATACACACAGGTGGCGCCGAAAGCGGCGAGCGACGCCTCCACCCTCGATTTGGGGCAGGTGGGGGCCGAGATGGCGAAACTGCAGATAGAGGCTTTCTTCTATCCTCTTGCCGCGCTGGCATGCGCACTTTTATTCATCACCATCGCCACGCCTATTTTGGGCGGAGATTCAGGGGAGATAATGCATTTCATGTCCAAGGTGATTTGAGTTGAAAAAAATAGAAAAAAATAATATTTTCGAAAATTCGGGAACAACTCGTTCTGGGCCAGGCTTGGCCATTTCGGCCATTCTCGTCATCTCTTCCCTCTCCGTCATTCTCCTCCTGCTCGCGGGCTGCGTGCAGCCGAATTCCAATCTCTCGTATGGCGCCTGCTGCATGAAGAGCGACACACTCTATACTTGCCATGTGAAAATGGACGCGGCGACAGGAAAACAAATGACCGACCCGAACGGCAATCTCATCCTTGATGGTTGTGGAAATTCCTGCGCATTCCTCATGAAGAACGGCACCGTGCTAAAGAGCGGATATGACCCGAATCATTTGGATGACGCAGCCAGCCACGTCGACCCAATCCTCTGCACCAGCAACTGCAATTTCAAAAAATCAGACTGCAAAAACACTGACGAAAAAAACACCTGCTATCTCGTCGCGGAGAACGGCACGACCACATCCGAGACAGTCGGCCCGATTTGCGTGGCCATCTCCGACCCGTGCGTGATGAACAACTGCACTGTCATGGCTTATGGCAAGCCGGTGCTGACGGCCAAACAGAGCATCGACACCCAGTCATTGCAGCAGGCCAGCAACAGCGGGGGCAATGCATTCAAACAGATGGCCGAGAACCAGCAATCAGGCTTGGTCGGCAAAGTCATGAATTTCACTCCTCTCAACAAGAATATGGCGCGGCTTCTCAAAACGCCTGACTGGACTGTCAACACATTGCGCCTCGGCATAGGCGGGCAATTCTCCGACTATGACCGAGCCCGTTATTACCTGCCGCCGTCGGATTACTACTGCCCGGCGAATAATCCGAATGCGGTTGTGGACAGATACACGTCATATCTGACAAAAGATCCGGTTACCCAAAAACCTGCTAAATTGGACGCGTTCACAAAGCGCACCATATGGGTGACAGATCATTATTGCTCGGTCTCAGGCAGTTTGGCCACCTGCATTTGCACATATTCTTCCGTTCCTCCGACTGGCGTGAATATCGGAAATTGTGGCGTGGTTGTGGGAGATATCGCTGCCTGCGAGGAAGATGGTGGAAGCTGCCCCGGGCCCGGTCCGACCACTGTCACCATCAACGGCCTCAATTATCAGAATCCTCTCACCCTCTGCCGCATGCAAACCAAAACAGACCCAAACACATTCGAAGTCACGCCTGATTATTATTACTGCGACAACACCCCTGACCAGCATTTCATTGTCAATGGCCCCGAGGACCAGACCCGCGCTTATATGGCTTGCCAGAAAACGTGCAGCTTCAACCAATTCAAGACATGCGCACAGAATGTTGAGCTGCTGACCCAGAAAACCAATCTCACCCCCTCTACCGGAGCAAGCCAATCTGATGAGATGCAGCCGTTCATGAACATTAGCAATTATTCGGACGAGCTCAAGAAGAATTATGCGTCACCTGCCGCATCCACCCCGTGTCCAGGCTTCCCTAGCTCGGGCACAGCCGCCCTGTGCCCGGCGCTCGTCTATTCCCTGCCGGATTCCCATCCGAGCAAAGCCTGCCTTGTGGATAAATTGAAAGCCGAGCCCCGCAATTATTACAAATGCCAGTTGCCGCCACCGCTCAAGGACAGCAACGGGCATTACAGCAAGGCCGTCAGCGACATATTGGATAACTACGGCATCACTTCCGACTATTACATCTCCATTTACCAAAGCGAGCAGACAAAGCCCGGGCCCGCCGGTGCCAAGGTGTTCGAATGCGCGGATGGCACCGACTGCCTCTCGAATCAATGCGACAAATCCGTCTATTCGCGCGGTTCATGTTTCCTCAACACCGGCGAGGCCGTGGACTGCGGCTGCCACTGGGTGACGAACTGCGAGCTCGAATACCAGTGCAACAACTTCAATGGTGGCAGTGTCCCTCAAATCCAATGCAATGTAAACAAGGACGCATGCAACTACGCCCAAAACGGCGATGCCGCTAAACCCGTGCTCATGTGCGACTATGACACCCACCATTATTTCACGCCCGCGGTCAGCGCCAATCACATGCTCCCCAACAATGCCGATGGAGGCACGGCCCATGTGTATGACATAGCAGATTTTCTAAAAAATCTTGGTTACTACTCCGATCAGGGCTTCGAGCTGGCTACAGTGCAGCGGTGGTCAAATATCAATGTGTGCTTGGGCAGCAATGGCGCTTCGCAGATGATCGCGCCCGTGTGCCCCAACGCCCATAGTACTCTGGGCGATTTCCCAGGATGCCTTCACTATACCGGGAGTTCCGAAGGAATACCATGGCAGCCGAAATATTCGAAAGATGTCGCCTCCTTCACGCAACCGTTAGCGTGCCCGGCAAGTTTCAGTGGACCGATATCCCAACCTGGATGGGTGGACACATCCTCCATATTCTCCAGCGACACATTCCGGTGGAATCCCATCCCGTCACCCCCGTCAACCTTCGTAGGCGTGCCCGACCAGCAGCCCGTCGTTGGCGCTGGCGGAGTCCGATATATCACCACCAGCCGATATGTGACATGGCAGAACGACAACTGCTATCTCTCACTCTCTGGCTACAAGACAGACGGTACCGAATGCCCGCCAGACCAGATAAAGTTCCCGCTGATTCACAACTGCCAGATGACCATCAACGGCTCGGATTATTTCGCCTCTAAAACCGGCCAGAGCGATTACTCCTACAAATACAAGGACTTGTACCAGCTCCAAGTGACAGCGGCAAACCAGAAGTTGGTCACCACTCCTGCGAGCCCCAACCCATCTATCACGCGGATGGACGAGTTCACCTATGAGTATCCGACGGTCTCATCTGACCCCACAAAGTACGCTGAGATCCAATCTACGGGCGGGCAGAAATATGGTTATGAATACACCCAGAACTATGTCCCGGACAAAACTCTGAATGGCGTGCGGACCGATGTCGATAGCAAACTCTACCGTGTCGACAAGACCTGGCTCATCAATTCATTTGGGCAATGCCAAGTCGACCCGGCCACTAATGCGCCAGTAGTGTCCACTTATGGAGTATGCAAATCCTGCGGCACCATGCTCACACTGGCTTACCAGCCTGTGCGTGATTGGGTGCCGAATTCAATCACTCCGTTATCTTCCGGCTATTGCCCCAAGGGCTGCATGTCATATCTGAGCGGCGGAGTTTCGATATGCACCGACTGCCCATCGAGCTATCCGGCCCAAACGTTCAGCGCCAATGCCTCTGGCGCGCCCGGCATGTATCCGGACTTCGGCATTTTGGCAGACAAGATAAACGAATACCAGTCCGCCAACATTTTGCCTGTGCTCGACATAAGGGAATATGATTCCGTTCCAATAGCCGATAATGGCGCTGTCGAGGTGAGACTCAGCTCCTCTTATAGTGACTGTTATCGTGTAGGCTCGGAGAGCTATTCCTCGGGTTATCTCGATATCAAGAATTTTGTCTGGGTGGGTGGCGGCTGGTTCTGCCATGTCCCCGCACAAGCAGACTGGCTGCTCACTTATTTGAACAAGAATCATTCGGCAGCCATAGTCGTGGTGGATGATTTGCCCGGCCCGACAGGTGGCTGCAACGGCAATGCTGTTCCGTTAGCCGGGAGCGCCTGCGAAAAAGCCCGGAGCAGGATTATCAATGTGTCCTCCGCCTGCCCGACCTGCTTAAAGGCATTGCAATATCCGCCGAAAAACAGCCCGACGCCCCGGCTCACCATTGCCGATATACTGGCGGCACCAAATGATTATCCCCAAGACCTCAACGATTCAATCAAGCTTTACACCGGAGTGTCGTTCGACGGCCTGAGAGTCACGCAGCCGAATGACTGGCTTGCGGGCGGCAAGCCTCCGCGCGTGTCCAACGTGAGTCTCATCGTGCTTGATTTGGACATGAGCGGAGTCGATATGACAGACAACACGACGATTGACCATGCCATTCTTGCCTACATCAACGTCTCGCGCCGCCTCCTGCAGCATGCGGGCTGGCCGAGCGTGTGGAAGCTCGATTACACGAAGGGTTTGCCCGCAAATCAGAACGCTCTCTACAACGATTTGCTCTACCGCCGCCTTATTCTGCGCGAGCGCGAAATGACGCTCGCCGGAGTTAGCGGAGTGCTTCTTCCACCACTCGACAATGGAGACCCGACCCAGGCGCGAGAGTCCGGCGAGACAGATGGCCGGCTCATACCGGCGGGCAGCGCCATAACCTCCACCAACACGCCCTTCTGCGCTGTCCAGAGCGCTTCGACAGATTTCCTGCACCCGCAAATCATGGCCGGCACGCAGAAAATATTGGCCAAAGACAAGTGCGCCTGCATGCCATGCACAGACCTTGATATCATGCTCAAAAAATGCGACCCCACATGTTTCGACGGCACGCATTGCAAGGACGCGAATGGCAATGATGGGGTCGGCAAATGCGAGCCTTACTGCGTGACCAATCAGTTCTGCACCGATAATCTATGCGATGGGCCCGCATTGAAAGACAAGACAATGACCTGCACAGCGTTGCGCTCGAGCAATGCCCCCCCAATCACCTGCAATTCGGCCAATTTCCCCGACTGCGATATATTGGCGGATGAAAAACTCGGCACGATGGCCGGACTGCCCCAAGGCCCGCAGCTGATTGGCGGAATGCCGGATGGCAAGCGCTGCTGCCTGAAAACAGATACAACCTATTACACCTATCGCACCGACGCCTCCATCTCGGTGTCTGCCGAGCCGGTCATATTCCCTGGATATGGCGCGAACACAACCGACTGCGGCCGCAGCCCGAATTCGGTGGATGCGTATTCGGCCACAAGCTGCGTGACTCCGGCGGCGCCATTGAGCAATGTGATGTGGACCTGCACGGCACCGAGCTAAAACCCGTATTGCCCCCGAACCTCGGCCCAGGCCATAAGCCGTATCACTGCCTCTCGTGGCAAGCCCTCTCTTTTATATTCCTTCTTCGTGCCAGATACTCTCGTGGCCAAGGTGATGTAGCCTGGTAGCATTGGGGATTGTGGAAACCCCATGCCCGATTTTGGGCATTTGTTGCAAAACTCCCTTCGCCCGGGTTCAAATCCCGGCCTTGGCCCACCGAACCGCAGGGGCGGGGGTTGCGACCCCCTCCCCTTCAGTTTCAGGTTCCTCCTGATTCCCCTCCCCCATTAGATTTATTCCTTCTCGTCCGAGCTTTCCGTAATTTCTGCTGCGTCTTTCTTGTCCTCGATTTTCTCGAGCCTTATCAAAAATGTCGAGCGCAGAAGAGGCTTGCCGTTCTTCTCGCCCATCAGTTTCTCGGTCCGAACGAATTTGTGGCCCTCGAGCCGCAGGAGGTCGGGCACGTCCTTTTTCTCGCCAACCTGTATGTCCACTCCGCCGTGCATGGGCGCGACGTCCTGCAAGAATGTTCGTCTTTCGAGGCGGCGGATGATGCGCTTCTTCGCCCTCTCAACGCGGGCCGGATCCCCGCGCAGTTGAATTATCGCCTCATGATAGCTGCTCCCGATTCGCCCGCAATTCGGGCACATGTGCTCGGTGTAGTCTATGACAAATGGGTGTGTGTAAGCAATCTTGCCACCTTTCTCGTCGAAGATGCCCTCCCACTGGCTCGCCTCTATGTTGTAATGGCCAATCAGCCCAAGTTTTTCAAATGGCCGCGCCACCAAATCAGAGATTGTCTTGGCGTCGAGGTGCTTCCATTCCCTCTCACGATACACTCGTTTGCATGTGGGGCATTGCTTCAACTCCATCTCATTCGGCCAGCCCTTCCGCTGCCGCTCAAGAGTACAGGGCGCGCACCATTCGCCGACGAAAGGCGTGATGTTCGATGATTTGCCGCAGTGGGGGCAGATTCTTTCCATACGTCTATTGGGCAGCCCAGACATTATATATACTTTCACTGCATTTTCTAATCCATGGAAGAAGAGCGGGCGAATGCAAATTCCGAGCTGCGCTATATCGCGCTTGAGCTGACGAAACTTGCGCACAAGCAGAAGCGCCCCTTCAAGGCAGTGGCGGCAGATTACATGTTCAATGTGTTCGAATTGGAGAGCATGCTGCACGCCATTCCACCGTTGCCGAAAACCAGCCGAAGAGCAAGGCATTCGGCCCAAGAGCGGGAAGAGTAAAGCAGCCAATTCGCCTTATTTTCGGGCCATCCGCCATATCAACACCCTTTTTTAGCCCTACTGCTGTGTCCTTCTCGATGGAATCAGCCAAAACCGCATTAGGCATGACGAAATATTTCGTCGCGCTCCCGCCAGCCAAGCATTTGCTGGCCATGCTCATCTTGGGCACCCTGTTGGGCGGCGCATTATTAGCCTGGGCGCGCGAGGGCAGCCTCGAGCCCATCTCCATACTGACCGGCGCGGGAAGCGCGCTCGTGACATTCGCCATACCATCGCTTATTGCAGCCGGAGCGCTCACTTTCCTGCGCAGACGCGTCACGCCCCGCCGTGCTTTGGCTGTCGGCCTCGCCTCGGCCATCACATATCTCATCTTCGCCCTCGCCAGCTCAATTTTGGGCCCGATCTACCCCCCAGCATACAACCTGCTCTTTGTGGGTTTTGGAGTGGCATTCCTTCTCTGGCTCGTCACCCTCAAATACGCCTTCGGCCTCACACGCTCGGCATGGCTTTTCGCATTTGCCCAACTGCTGGGCTACACTTTCTTCATCTTGGCCGGCTCGTCACTCTACACCGAAGCCATATCAGACGTGCTGATAAGGGTGATGCTGGCAGCCGCCGTGTTCGTGGCCGCGCTATACGGAGTTCTCTCCATAGCAACCGGCCCGCTCAAGCGCAATCTTGGATTGAAATCCGGCGACGTGCTGTCAGGATTTTCGAGCCAGTGGCTCTTTGGTGAAAATGACTTGGAGGACACATTCGACGAAATCGGAGAGAGCGTGCAGACTTATGTGGGCATGGCCGAATGGCGCACCAAGAACGGCGCATTGCGATGGGTCGTGCCCTATGTTCATTTTGGCCCGTTCGGCAATTTGGGCGGCAGCCATTTCTCATACAAGATGGCCGAAGCGCTCTCCACTCCAAACACGATGGCCATGGTATTTCACGGCACATGCACCCACGATTTCGACCCTGTGTCATCAAAGCAAATCAACGCATTGCTTGCCGCATGCCAAAGGATGAGCGCGCATTTCGCTTTCAGACCGGCCAAATTCTCGTATAAACTGGGAGAGTCGGGAGACAGCCGCGCGTATCTGTTGAGCGTCAATGATTGCGCCCTGCCATCATTCTCGCGCGCGCCCCTCTCGACAGAGGATGTGAATTTCGCTATTGGCTGCGAGCTCATGGCAAGAGCCGAGGCGGTCTATTCGAATTCGATGGTGTTCGACTGCCACAACGCCGAAACAGGGGATGTGGATTACATCGAGCCCGGCTCGAAGGAATCATTTGAAATGCTCGATGCGCTGGCAGATGCGATGAAAAAAGGCAATGGAGGTAAAACCACCAAGACAATCTCTAACCTCCAAATGCTCGCAGGCTGGACCCATTCGCCCGCCGAAGAAATAGGCGGCATCGGAGATGGCGGCATCAAGGTGAGCTGTTTTTGTGCAAAAGGCAAGGAGTCCGAACCCCTCTTCTACATATTGCTCGATTCGAACGGCATCGTGGCCTCCTCGCGCGAGCGGCTCATAGAGGCGGTGCGCGGCAAATTCCCGCATGCCCGATTCGTCGAAGTACTGACTACCGACACGCATCAGCTCAATTCCGTGCGCGGCGTGTTCAACCCGGCCGGCGCGCAGGATGCGGAGGCGCTTGAGAGGGTTGTGGTGCCTCTTTGCGAGCAGGCGCACAAGCTCCTCTCACCAGCCACATTCGCCATGGGCAAGGAGAGGGTTGAGGTGAAAGTCTTGGGGCCCTATCAGTCGGCTGAAATAGTCGCGACGCTAAATTCCGTCGTCGCCGTGCTCAAATTCGCATTACCGATAATCTTTTTGGCGGCGATTGCGCTGATACTTTTTATTTTGGGCAAGATACAATAGTGCAGGAAAAATCGATAACGTGAGCGAAATCGAACGGCCTATGTGCAATTCGAAAAATCCGAAGATAATTTGTTTTTCCAAGGTTTTTTTGCCTCGAGCAAAAAAAGCTTGCCGCAGGCCGGATATAGAGCCAAGAGGTTGCATTTATCCTTTTCTTCGGAGTATTTGCCCTATACGTATCTAATCGGATTTAGCTCGATTCTGACAGTCAGCTCCCATCAGATTCTTAGCCACTTTAGTGGGTCTGGAATGCCTCTCAGACGTTAAGAAAGATTAATTAATCTTAATTAACGGAAATATAAGCATGGCAAACCCCTATGACCCCCGCACCCCGGCCGAGCCTGACGAGTTCGGCGGGCGCAAAACCATCCTCTCGACGGTCCGCGAACAAATCGACAGCGCATCCGCCCTGCGCCGCTCCGGTGGCATCCT
>CAIXYX010000145.1 GCA_903923795.1 uncultured Microcaldota archaeon | reverse complement strand
ATTCAACTAACTTTCCGATTTATTAATTCCTCATACTCCAAAGTTATTCATGGGCGAATCCACTCTCTACGACGTTGCCATAATCGGCGCGGGTCCTGCCGGCTGCTCGGCCGCATATTCGGCGGCGAGCACGGGCCTCTTGGTCACATTCATAGAGGAGCACCCCCGTGTGGGCGAGCCGGTGCACTGTGGCGAATGCTTCTCCGATGTGGCCGTGAAAAGAATGGGCCTCACCCTGCCCGAAGAGGTCATCGCGGCAAGAGTCAAGGGCATCCGCGTGCTTTTCCCCGACAAGAATGACATCATCTGGCGCGAGCCGGGTTATGTCCTCGACAAGAATCTCTTCGAGCAGTATTTGGCCGTGCGCGCGCAGGGCGCCGGCGCGATGCTCAAAACCGGCACAAGAGTAATGGGCATGAAAAGGGAGAATGGCATCTGGACCCTCACAACGAACAAACCCGATGACCCCGCAATCCGCGCCCGCGCCGTGATAGATGCTTCGGGCTATGAAGCGCTCTCCACCCGCCTCACGCAGCTCAACACAAAGAAATTCGACATGGTGTCCGGCGCGCAATACCTCATGGCCGACGTGCCGAATGACGGTTTCATAGACTTCTACCTCTGGCCGCGCCTCGCCCCTCACGGATATTTGTGGGTGATTCCAAAGCGCGAGGGGGCGGCCAATGTCGGCCTTGTCACAAATGACTCAAAAAATGCCCAAAAGTTTCTCAAGCAATTTGTTTTAGAGCTGGGGCTCGAGAAAAACAAAATCCTCCGCCCCTTCGGCGGCATGATACCCTCCTCTGGCCCCATGCCCCGCATTTTTGGAGATGGTCTTCTCTTGGCCGGCGATGCGGCGGGCTTCACTTCTCCAATGTTCGAGGGCGGCACGCAGCTCGCATTAAAGAGCGGGCAGTTGGCCGCCCAAACTCTTGCGCGCGCAAAAAGCGGAGTGCCCAAGCCGGAAGCGGCAGACATAGAAGTTGCAGTTGAAGAGGGCAAGACAACATATCGCGCAGGCTTCGCCCCCACTCCATCCGGCGACCCATTCTCCGCGCACGCCCTCTCCGAATACGAGGTGGCCTGCCGCGCCGAATTCCCTCCGTACGAAAAGCTGGTGGCAGGAAAACACAAATTCTACTCATTTTCAGATGCCGAATTCTCCACCATCGGCAAAATGCTGCCCCACGAACTGGCCGACATAAATCCAGTGAAGAAAATCGCCATCGCCATAAACGCGCTCATCCACTTCGGGCCGCGCGCATTGACTGTGAGAGATGCGCTCGACACGTTCAGCTATTCGGTGGGCGAGAAGTATGGATGGTGAGCTTTTTCGCCCGGAGGGCGAAAAACCTCGGAAAAAGAATTACAGTAGGCAGTGCCCGAATTATACCTGTGCCGCTATTTGCTGAATTCCTCTAAATAGAGTTCGGTCGCCTCTTTGAGGTTGGCCAAGGCTTCTTCGATTGTCTTCCCTTGGCTGACCGTTCCGACCTCGGGGCAATCTGCTACGTACATGTCCTCGTCTTTCTGGATAAGTGCACGATAAGTTTTCATGTTTCAGCTCTTTCTCATTTCATCCTAGTTTTTCTTCGGCGGCCCGTAAGACAATGCCAAAGAAAACACACTGCCCAGCAATAAGCAAACCGCCAAGCCCATGCAGCCCACTCCTATCTGTGCATACATCACCATATTGGAAATCGAGGAGGAAGTAGTTCCCAGACCCGACGACATGGTGCGCAAATCACCCGCAACCGCGCTTATCTTCACGCCCGCATCACTGCTCGCATTCGCCGCCCCCTGCGCCGATGAAGCTGCCACCTGCAAACTTGTGCCGGATGACCTTATCTGGTCCGCCGCAGTCTGCCAATTCACGTCATTTGACTGGCCCGGCACATTCTTCAGCTGCTCAATGCCAGTTGCCGTAGTGCTCAAGCCCGCGCTCAAGTTGCCGAACGAAGCCGAAACGCTCGAGCTCATGTTCGTCACATTGGACACCATCGCGGATGCGCTGTCGAGGCTGTCGGCCATATTCGATGTGCCGCTTGCGGCAGATGCAATCACGCCATTTGTGCTGGCGCCAAGCGGTCCCATCCCGTAAATTATCGCAATCGTGCCGGCCACAACTGCCAGCATGCCCATCACGCTGCCCAAAACCGCCGCCAGCCAAAGCAGCCAGCGTAAAGCATGGGTGAGGGGGAAATCTTTCAATGTGCTGATGCCGGGGGCGTTCTGCGTCCAGCCGGCAATTTGCCCGCTGATGCCCGATTGGGGAACCGTATCCGAGCTTTCGGGGTCGGTTGAATCTGCGCGCATTCTCGGATTCATTCTCTCATCCTCCCCAACCCTTCTTCTTTCCGCTGCGCGATTTCACCAGCATCCAAACCCCGATGCCGACCACCGCCACCGCGCCGATGGCGAGTCCGAGCCAGCCATATACGCTTGAGCTGCTCGCCATCTTGTCATTCTCCATCTTCGCCATCTCGATGACCTGCAAGGCCAGTGTTCTCGCCTGCTCGGGCTGGCTGCCAACAAGCGCCTGTGCCTGCGCCAGCTTGTCGGAGATGGCCTGTGTGTTCAGTCCGGCCGCCTGCCATGCCGCGATATTCTGGCTCACCATCTGCGACGCGTTTCCGATGACAAGGCTCGCATTCTGCGCCATCTGCGCCGTCACATTCATCTGCTCCAGCGAGCTCTGCCACTGCGCAAGGCGGTTTTCGGCGTCGGTCAGCGTGCGGTTGGCGTCCATATATGCCCCCACGTCTGCAAGCGAAGCGCCCGAATCTATCAATGTCTTGAGGCTTTGCGAAGTGTTGTAATCCCCGAGAATCTGCGCCTGCAGGTTCAGCACCGCCCACTGCGCCGAGAGGTTCGCGGCCTTCGCCTTAAGCTGCGCGTCCATGGCCTGTGCCGGCCGGGCTGTCGTGTTCTGGCCGTTGGCCCACGCGTCGAGGCGCACGATGAGGTCCTGCGTGTCATTGCCCGCCGCGCCTATCATGGTGGCCGCGCCCGCGTAATCGCTTGAGTCCAGATGGTCCTGCGCCGACGCGATGCGGTTGTAGACCACGGTGCGCTGATATGCAATCTCCGACGGCACGCTCGCGTCGCGGAAAGGCTCGAGTTCTGCCAGCATATTGTCGATGCGCTTCTGCAGTTCCACGCGCAATGCCTGCGCCTGCTGTAGCTGCACAGCGTCGAGTTCGGCCCGCGCAGCCGCAAGTTTTGATGAGGCCTCGAGATATTTGCCGGACTGCGCCAATTGGGCCGCCTGCGCTATCAGCGTAGGAGCTTGCAGCGGCGCATGGCTCAAATTGATGCTGTCCATCACGTCGAGAACATTCGTCTCGTGCTGCGTCACGCTGCGATTAAGCGAGTCTATCTCGGCCAGCACAGCCGGCATGTTCGCGCTCCAGTTCATCGAGTAGTAGTAAACCTTCTTGGCGTCAGTATCCAGCACATAAAGAATTCCGTTCGCCACCCACACGCCGCGCGGAGTCTGCAGGGCCGTTCCGTTCGCGTCGCCCAGCGTCTCGAGCGGATAGCCGTCCGGCCCCGCGACAACAATCCGCGAATTCGCGGTGTCGGCGATATATATGCGCGAGCCGTCGCCCGTGACTCCGTTCGGCCTCGACAGCATTAAGCCGCCCTTCCCAGTTCCAATCGTGTCGGCGTAATCCCAGCTCCGGTCGAATATCTCGATGCGGTTGTTGCCAGTGTCGGCGATATAGAAATGCCCCGCGTCCGCCCACAGGCTCCGGGGGTCGGAGAGCTTGCCTGTGCCTGCCCCGGTGCCGAATCTGTTCTTCACGTCCTTGCCTGACGTCAAGTCATATTCCATCACCTGGCCCTGGCCATTGTCCAGTATCCACATGGTGTTGTTCTCCACCCAGACGCCGAACGGCGTGCGCCTCTCGGTGATGGATGGGCCGATTGCCAAGGTGTTGACGCTGCCTGTGTAGACGATGACTCCTCCCCGCCCCGCGTCGGCGATATAGGTCGCCCCGCCGCTTATCATCGTGCTCATGGGCGTGTCCAGCATATCTCCGCTGCCGCTCGGGATGCGGTTCACCACCGCGTCGCTTGCGTTTATCACCCACACTGCCTTTGCGCCGGAATCCGTGACATAGATGAGGCCGTCCGACATCATCAGGCCGACCGGCTCCTTGAACGACACCGCCAACCCCTGGTATTTGCCCGAGAGATTGTAATATCCCAAGTAGCCGAAGACTCCGGCTCCCCATGCGCTCGCGGCCATAAGGCCAAGCATCAGCATCAACATGCAAGTTCGCGACGACATAATACGACCTCTGCCGTCTCTTTTTGGCGGGAGCCTTTTATGGGTATGCTCGGGGTGCTGCTCACGTTTTCGGGTTTTTATCCAATGTATATTTTTGTTCAATGATGGCGAAACAAGGTCTTTTAACTTCTGTGATTCAAATAGTCGTGTTTAGGATTTCGAGCCTCAGCCAGAATGTTTGGCTCGAAGCCCGGTGATATCGACCATGCAGTCCAGATGGTATTTGACCATGTCCCCACCCCCCATCCCCCCGCCGTCCAGCCAGTTGCTGCGCAAGACGATTGCCATTCTGCCCAGCACCGTTTCGGGCATCAGCCAGATTCCGGACCCGGCCAAACGCACAGGCCAAATCTCGTCCTCATTCGGCCGCGCCCGCAAATCTGGCGGCCAGCTCACCCTCTACTCGGGCGGCCGCATCATCGGCTCGCCCCACTCGCAGATAGCCGTCATACTCGAGGGAATCGAGGCGAAGAAGCGCCTCACCATCATAGATTACGGCGCGCACTCGATACGCCTGATTCGCATCGAGAAGAATCGGATAAACCCGCTTCTCGAGGCATCGCCCGAATTGGCGCAGGACGAGGCCGTGCGCTCGCTTTTCGCGGGCAATGTCGTGGCGGGCCTGCGCTTCTCGCCCGAGCAGCAGCCTGTGCGCTCGAAGCTCGGCTTGCCATCGGAGAGTGGTGAGGGCCATGACCTCCTCGAATGATTGGAGGCTGAGCGCCGCCGGCCGTCTTCTGCCGCCCCCGCGTCTCGCATCCGAGGCTCCGGCCCGCGACTACGCAGTTGTCATCGTCGAGGACAAATATCTCACTCATCACGGCCGCGCACCCCATAATCTGGCATCGCTTGATCATCCCGCCCTAATGGGCGTGCTGCGCAGCCTGGCCGACAAGCTGGCCAAACTTCACGCGGCGGGCTACGAGGCCGGCAATGCCACGATTGAGCATGTGCTGGTGGACAAGAAAACGCGCGAGCCGTTCTTTGACGCCATCACCCATCTCGCCCCCTTGGGCAAAGAGAGCCACGGAATGAACGAGGTGCTCACCCTTCTCGCCTCATTCTATCGCCTCGGCTCATTGAGCAAAACAGACATCCGCACCCTCATCTCCCATTACCTCGACGCCGAGCCGGGCGCCCGCGCATCCGCCGAGGATTATCTGCGCGCGCATCCTGGCAAATCCAACTCCGCAGCGCTTGTGGCGGATTCGGATTCATCGCACACTCACGCGCATGCGCATCCGACTCTCGAAGACCGGCTGCTCGAGCGGTTCGAGAAGCGGTATCACTTGTTTTTTTCCCCGTAACTATCAGTTCATCCCTTCCACTTCCACCCTCGTATCCTCCCCGCGTAATTTGTCCCTCGAAAATCTAATCACTCTTCCCGGCGTGCTCTCCACAAGCGCCCCCTCGTGCGTGATGACAATCACCTGCGGAATAATCTGCGGAATCCTCTCAGCCAATGCCAATCCGAGGCCCTGCACCGCCTTCTCGTCCAAATTGTGCGTGGGCTCATCCAAGATAAGCCAGCCCAACTGCGGCGTTAGTAAAACCGACAGCACAACCCGCAATGCCAAACCGAGGCACGCCCTCTCGCCGCCAGAAGCATGCGCCTCCAAAGATTTCCACTCGCCCTGATATATTTCGACCGAATAATCTTTGTCAGAGGCCACGAGGCGCACTTTTTCCCAGTCTCCGTAAGGATAGATGAGCGGCCAGAGGCGCGTCAAGGCAGAGTTTATTTCTTCCAACAACCGCCCACGAAGCTGCGTCTGCGTCGAGAGAAGCACGGCCCTAAAAGAGGCCAATTCATCCATCTCTTTGCGCGCCGCATCCGCCTCAGCCCTCTTCGCTTCCAATTCCTGCACATTCTTCTGCTGCATAACAAGCATCTGCCTGTCCGCCTCAACCATGGCCGAAACCGAACGCACAGATTCATCCGCCCTCGCGCAGAGGCCGAGCAGCTCTTCGCGCCGAGCCGCCTTGGCCATATGCTCCTTCTCGTCGAAGCGGAGACCGCCCAATTCTGCCTCGAGCGCGGCTTTCTCCGCCCGCGCCGATTCCAGCGTCTTCATCCATTCATCCCTTTGTCTTATCTGCAAAGACATCTGGCCGGTTTTGCTCCTCTCCATCGCAATAGCCTGCAGACGCACCGACATCTCCTGATTTGTTTTTGCCAGGGCCTGATGGTGCGCCATGCTCTCATCAAGCGTTTTTTGCAGGCTGCCAACATCGAGCGCCCCGCCCAAGCCGGCCGCCTGCGCCTGCAGCCTGCTTATCTCGGCGTCGAGTTTCGAGAGATGCTCGACCGCCTTTCTCGTCTTCAGCACGCTCTCCGCATTGGCTTTGAGGCGGGCTTTGAGCTGCGCGATGCGCGCTTCGGCCTCTTTTTTCAACTGCATCCGTTTCGGCTCATCAAGCGGTTGGCTGCACACCGGGCAAACTGATGATGGGGCATGCGAATCAGCCGCATGTGCCGTTCCCGCTCCGTGCGCCGCCACTTTCACCTCGAGCGCCATGAGCACCTTCTGCGCGTCTTTGCTCTCCGCCTCCAAACCGGCCGTCTCCTGCATGATTGTCTGCAAAGATGTCTGCGCCACCGCCAATTCTGTGCGCAATGATTCGGGGCTCGTGTGCGGCACAAGCATCGCCCTCTGCTTCTCCATCAGGCCGGCCAGTCTCTCGGCCCTTCCCCGCTCGCCTCTTATCTGCTCGGCCACGCGCCCGGCTTTCACGCTCTCCTCGCTCGCAGTTGCGCCCGCCTCCCGGATTCTCTTCTCAAGCGCCGCGCTCTCCTGCGTCAGCTCTGCCAATTTTTTCTCCACTTCCCCGGCTGGCGGCAGTGTTGGCATGCCTGCCATCATCTTCTCGCCGCCGGTTATGGTGCCGGCGGTTTTCTGCAATCTGCCGAGCAATTCCTCCCGCTTTCGCTTCGTCTTCTCCAAAACCTCCCATTCGGCCCGCGCAGCCGCCATCTCCTTCTCCACGCGTGCCTTCTCCTCGAGCTTCGCTGCCAACTCCTTCTCCCGCCTGCCCAGCTGCTCCCGCCTGCCCTCGAGGTTTTTCCTCTCAACGGCCAGCTTCTCATCGGGCGCAGCCGATTCCAAAAGAGCGGCCCTCTCTTTCAACCTGTTGTGCTCCGCAGTCGCGCCCGCGCGCACCTGCTCAAATCGATCAAGGCCCAAGAGTCTGTCCAATTCGGCCTTTCTCGCCGCCGGAGCAAGTGTCAGCCATGAATCAAGACGGTTCTGCTCGGCATAAACCGCCCTCGAAAATAAGTCGTACGAGATGCCCAAAATTCGCTCCACTTCCTCCGAGACTGCCTTCGGGCCTTTCTGCAAGAGCTTTCCATCGACATAAATCCACGCCTGCCCGCTGTCCAATTCGCGGCGTATTTTGTAAAGCCGGCCGACATGGGGTTTATCCAGTTCTTCCCCCGTCTTACTTGTGCCGCTCCCGCCGTTCGCTCCATTCTCCTCGTCCCATTCGACCTCGACCGACACGCTCTGGCCCCTGTGCCTGAAATTGGCCACATCATCGATTTTGACCTCGCGCCTTCCCAATTTCGGGTACGCGCCATAAAGCGCGAAGCACAGCGCATCGACAACAGAAGACTTGCCCGCGCCCATCTGCCCTACGAGGAGGTTGGCGCCTCTGCTAAGAGGTATGAATGTTTTGGCGTGCGAACGCCAATGATTCAGGGTGATGGAGCGCAGCATCAAGGCTCGATATGTTTCGAAAACTAATAAAATGAGCGGAAATTATCTGTCGAAAAATGAAAAAACTAATCACAGTCTGTCCATGTTCTCTATTTCCGAACTCGAGACGTTGGGCAATGCGGCCACCTTCTGCTCGATGGTCTCCAATCCGCCGCCGTCGGCCATGATGAAGAGCACGACAATCGCCTTCATGCCGAACGCGATGTCCATCTCCGAAATCTTGGCGCTCTTGACCATGCCATTGGTGTCATTTTTGAGCGTGTCCATGATGGCCTGCTTAAGCTCCATGAAGCCCCCCATATCCTCGGGCATCACTCTTAATGTTACGGCAACTTCACCCATCAAAACCACCACAAACAGATTAAGGCCCGATCAGGCCGCCCGGCGTGCGATACGGGGTCGAAATCTGCCGGCAGTGCGAGCAGCGCACAATCTTCCCGTCGCCGTCGGGCGCCGGGAATTCCGAATACGCGCGGGTCTGCATCCCGCAGCTTGAGCAATTCTTGAGCATTGACAAAACCTCGTTATATCTGCTATTCCCTCTAAGGAGAATGACAGAGGTATTATGGTTCGAAACATTTAAGAGCGAACATGTCCGGTCCGGTAATAAAATTCAAGCGGGGGGAGGGTCAGAAAGGAACGTGGAAAATGGGGAGGGGGGTAGCAACCCCCCTCCGCGTTTTTCGTCGCCCTCGCCAGGCTTGTTTTTGCAAGTGATAATCTATGGTTGATTATTCCTCGCAAACCAAGGAGAGCTTTCTACTGATTTCACTTGGCATCTGAAGGTTTAAAACCCTGCTTTCCACGCAGTCCTGTTTTTCTTCCTCAAAGTGAACCGCCACTTTTTGCCTTGCGGGCTCAGTTATTTAAACATTCGGATTGTAAAGATAATCATGCAAAACCGGCATTTCGTCAACCGAACTGAGGAACTGGCATTCCTCGAGCGCCAATGGGCCTCCAAAGAGCCTTCATTCGCTGTCCTCTACGGGAGGCGTCGGGTCGGCAAAACCGAGCTGATCTCCCACTTCGCCGATGACAAGCCCCACCTGTATTTCCTCTGCGACAAGCGAGGTACAATCTCAAACGCCCGCCGCTTTTCCCAGCGCATCTGTGAGCACTTCAAAGAGCCGCCCGTCTCCTACGACCAGTTCGACGACGCCTTCCAATACCTCTCCAAGCGCCTGGACGGCAAGAAGATGGCTGTCCTGATAGATGAATTCTCCTATCTGGTGGAAAAGGATGATTCCGTCCCCTCCGTCTTCCAGCTCATCTGGGACCAGAACCTCTCCACGACAAATGCCATGCTCATCCTCTGCGGCTCCAGTATCTCCATGATGCGTAAAGGCGTTCTCAGCCACGAAAGTCCCCTGTATGGACGACGTACGGGGCAGTGGAAGGCTGAACCCCTCCAGTTCAAGCATGTGATGAAGTTTTTCCCAAAAACCCCTATCGAGAGGATAATCGAATACTACGCTCTGGCTGGGGGGATCCCCCAATACCTGCTCAAGCTGGATTCCGAACTCGACCTGAAGTCCAATATCGCCAAGAACGTGTTCACCAAGGGGACCTTCCTCTACGAGGAAACCTCTTTTCTGCTCTCAGAAGAATTGCGCGAGCCTGCCACTTACTATTCCATCCTATCCGCCATGTCGAATGAGACCAAGCTGACTGAAATCGGCAACAAGGCGGGCGTGCCGGCCAAGGACATGCCCAAATATCTGGACGTGCTCACGGACCTAGAATACGTCGAGCGGCTCATCCCGGTGACTGAGGACACCTCCAAGCGCAGCCTCTATCGCATCAAGGATAATTTCTTCAATTTCTGGTTTAGGTTCGCCGCGCCGAACATGTCCGATCTGGAGAGCGGACGGCAGGGGCCGGTGATGGAGAATATCTGGCCCGAGGTGCAGAAATACGTGTCTCGGGTGGTGTTCGAGGACGTGTGCCAGCAGGCTCTTACCCAT
>CAIXYX010000144.1 GCA_903923795.1 uncultured Microcaldota archaeon | reverse complement strand
GCCTGCTCTTACCGACAACGAGGCGGGCGGCGACCTGGTCCCCAGAAATTCAATAAAACCGGGAGGCTATAACGTAACCGCGTACACTAACGGCCTGACAAAATTGAATACGGTTGAATATTGCGCCTATCCCCTGCCCGGAATGAACGGCGCGGCTGAAATAGCGTGGGAAACCGAGGCCTGGATTTCCGAAAAGCCGGACCACATGATCCATTTCAATGGGTCCAAGTTCCTGGGGCCATACTAACACGTTTTGGGGGAATACGCAGGTCTTTCCAGGGCGAGGCCGCCACCTTGCGGGGCGGCCCCGTTTGATACTCGCGCGACCCAAGGGGCCATATTCCTGTCCAGTTTAGGGGGTCGGAAAACAGCCGAAAAACCCCATAATTCCGACCCCTTAATTCCAGCTGGTTTTTCCGTCATTTTACGTCGATAGAAAAACAAAAAGAGGCCCGAAATAGCCTTCCATAGATACACTATCTATGCCGGACATGAAAAGAGGGAGTTAATCACCCCCTTAAGCTTCCCTCTGGTCACGACAATGCCATACTCTGCGTACTTGCGCCGCAGCTTCTTGTTGAGAACCAGGATGAAGACGGACGTGTACTTCTTGCGATAAGCGGAATACCTCCCGCCAAGGTACTCGGGATGGCGAACGTAGTTGGTCCCTGTCTCAACATCGAATGCGAACGAGCGGTTATTGTATCGGAATTCGACATCTGGCCCGTCGCTCTTGTTGGTTATGACGTTCTTCGCGTGCTCCGACACCATGTCGCGGATCAGGTACCGAAAGAACGCGTGCTCGGGGCGCTCGTTCCCGCTCGTTTTGACCCAGTAGTATGCCGCGCCCGTGTCCCCGAACGGGCTGATCTTCACCCGTTTATACTCGCACAACATCAGCGAATTAATCTCGTTCGGAAGCGCTTCGGATTCCTTGACGTACTCGTGGTTCATCTTCTTCTGGCGCCGGGCTTTCCATTCGTCCCATTCCTTGTCGGCTCGGGCCTGGTCGTCTTTCTTATTCTGCTCCGCCGCCAATCTCTCGTTTTCCTTGTCTTTCAATTTCTTCTTGTGAGCCTCCATCGCTTCATCATGTTTCTTGAAGTCCGCTTCCCATCTTTGCCTCCACCCCCTCAATTTTTGGAAATACTGCTCATCGGGAAGCATCTTCCCTTCCTGCTTCAGCTTCGCGTAATGCTCTTGCCGCTTCTTCCCTTCCCATAAACTCAGCGCGATAATCGGGATCGACAGGACCAGAAGAACCCCGAATCCCGCGAGCAGGTAATGGAGCGCAACAGGCACGAGCGGCAATATCGAGCCTTGCACCCAGACGAGAGTCGCATTCGTCATATCGATTAGCCACCCGTACGTCTCCACGCCTCGGTCGAAGGCCTGCAATAGAAAAGGATACGAGAAGAACGCCAACGCCGACATGACCACCAGGAATTCGAAAGCCTGATCCGACAATCCCATCTCAAACACCCTCCAGCTTCTTCGCCAATCCCATCTCAGCCACCTTGCGCATGAGGAACTCGCGCACCTCGGCATTCTGCATGAGCGAGTCCATCACCTCGTCCCCCACCTTGCGAGCGTTCTCGGCCTGCACGATAGCCTGAATCTCCAGGGGCGAGCCGCAGCGGATGCAGAACGTGGCGATGGGAGAGTTGTTCTCCTTGCATCGAAGGCAGGGGCGCATCCGCATCTTCTCCTCCGTTTTGTCCTCCGGCTTGGCCAAACCGTGCAGGGCCAGCAGGGCGTTGTCCACGTCGCGGCCCGACATATGCACATAAACCGCCGCCATGCCGCTGCCTTGGGTCCAGCCAAAATACTCCTTCATCTGTGCTTCGGTCAGCTTCCCTGCCAACGACGTAGCCCGCGAATGCCTGAACAGATGGGGAAAGACGCGCTTGCGGATGCCGGCCCGGACCGCGATCTCCTTCACTTTGTGGTAAATCGCCTGGTGGTCCATCGGCGTGTCCCTGAACTTGAAAGGGTTGCAGAGCGGGGGCCAGAGCGAACATTCCGGGTCGTCGGCCTTGATGTGGTTCTGTATCCAGGTTGCCAAGGCCGGGGCCGAGCTGACGATGCGCACGCGCCTATCTCCGGTCTTCCCCGTCACGCGAAGGACGGCCCCATACTGGTCGAAAACGACGTTCTTCATCTTCAGGGAGAGCAATTCCCCGATGCGGCAGCCGCTCTCGTACAAAATCAGGATGAACGCCCGGTCCCGGGGATTGTCGGCCGCCTTGGCGATGCGCAGCACCTCGTCCTCGGTCAGGAGCTCTTCGGGCAGCTTGTGGGCCGAATTGCGCAATTTGGCCTTGAGCCAGCTGATCTCGGGCGGGTATATCTCGTCGTTCCCCTTGAGCCACTTGTAGAATAGCTTCAAGACGGCCTTGAAGTCGTGCTTCGAGTGCTCCGCATAGGGCTGGTTCTCCATCTCCCCGACGAGGCGTATCAAATCCTCCTTGGAGGCCTCGGAATAGGGCTTGCGGAGCCAATGGGCGAGGAAACGCAGGCAATAGACGCATTTGGACACCCTCAGCCGCCCGATGCCCTTGGCCAGCCTGTCCTTGGCAAATGAGTCGATTATGGCCTTGTTGGCCGCGCAGACGCCCTTGTCCTCGTTGCAACGCCTGAGCGCCGCGTCGATGTTCTTCATGTGCTTGTGGATTTCGAAATCCGCTGCCATGCCTATACTCCTCCGTCAAGGGGTGATATAGGCTTTAGTACAACATGTTGTACCAGGATACAATCTGCCAGGGATTAGAAGAAAGAATGGGATGCGGGAGAAGGGATTCGAACCCTTGTAGGCGCTAGGCCAGGAGATGGCGCATCCCTCATTTGAGACGCGTCTATAAAGCCCAAATTATCGGGGATCTTGAGTCTCTCGCATTTGACCGGGCTCTGCCACTCCCGCGTGAACTATTCGGCCTTAAACATATTTAAAGTGAGATGAAAGCCGATTTCTTCACGGATCCCATTCACCTACTCGAGGGGGTTTTTCGAATGGAAATAAGTGTTGGCCGGCTTATAAACCGGTTCCGACGGGCGAGGCGGAGGGGCTATATCCACCCACTCGCCAGAATCCACAGTCTTCACCTTCATCGGCAGCACGTATTTGTCGCCGTCGAAAAGTCTGATAATGCATTCCTGCGTGTGCAATTTCACGAACATCTCGCGTTTGGACTCCTCCAACTCTGATGGAGAAACAGCTTTTTTGAAGAATTCCTCCACTTTAATCTCCATCATGGAAGCCAGCAATTTGGCATCCTCTTTTGTGACCTTGAACGAAACAATATTTCTCGCATTAGACACAATAGAATCCAAGACAGGCTTTGACAATTGCCCCAAATACTGCGCCGACACATACAAGTACAAATTGAATTTGCGCGTCTCGGCCAAAATGTCTTTCACCACCTTGCTCTCGACTGTGGGGAATTCATCGACAATCAGAATGGTCTTTTTGTCGAATTTCTCCGAAATCGCCATGATATACATCTGGTTGATGATAGAGCCTGCGAAGAATTTGATGATATTGCGCGAGAAATGGTGCGGGTTGAATGAGACGACTGTGATGGGATTGGCCGCGATGATGGCGCCCAAATCCTCCTGCTTGCGCTTCTCGCCCAAGTAGAGCAAATACTCTCCAATGAAATTCGTCACAGGCAGAATAGCGTCATTGAAGTGGTGCATATAAACGTCCTGGAATTCCTTGTCAAAGAACCTTTTCACCTCGTCATTCTGGCACTGGGCCGTGAATTCCATGCGCTTGGAAGAGTCTGTGAGCAGCAGGGAGATGTTTTCCATTGTGAGCTGCTCAATAGAAGCTAGAAGGTGCACAGAATAGAACACAACTCTTTCTGCGTATTTGCTCTCCTGCCCAATGGTGGAGGTGATGAGTTGCGCGATGAGCTGCGCAATCAGCGGGCTCTTGCTCTTGCCAACATCAAATGGCTCGACGTAATTGTGGACAAAATCAACCACTTTATAGCCCGAGAATGATTTTGAGAATTCGCCGTGCGGGTCCACCAGCACCAAATGCGCGTTGGGGTGCTTCTGCCGAATGGCTTTCACCATAATCTCGATATATTTGCTCTTGCCGCTGCCCGAAGTGCCGACAATTAGCCCGTGCTGGAAGATGTCGAAATTGTCCACACCGATATTCACGCCGTCTTTTGAGAAGATGGCTTTCTTGGAGTCGAAATAAATCATCTTGGGCACTGGGTCCAAGAGTTCGATGTAGAACAATGGATTATTCTCCAAGTCTATCTCAAGGAATTTGGCAGGATTTGAGAGAAAGAAATGCCCCGTGCGCCCCTTGCTGTCAACGAATGTGGCGATGCCGTAATAATTGCCGAACCCCTTGATGACCCGCAAATGTATCTCTTGTGCATCCTCTTTTATGAGAAAGTCGAACAGATGGCTGCCGGAGACGAATTTGATGCTGCTGCCCCGCGTTGTGTGCTGTATCAGTTCCAATGGCTTTGATTCATTGAGCCTGAAAGGGAAGAGAAGGGCTGACTGCGAGTAGATATCTTTTGTGTCCTCGACAAAAATCTTGACTGTGTTGTTGTAGCGCTTGACGCACAGATTCACACCTCTTGCCGAGAACCATCTGGAGAAGTCCAAGGATTCGAAAAGAGGGATATGCCTTCGCATAAGCTGATCGAAGATGCGCATATAATCCGTTGCCGTAATCTTGGGGGAATAGATGGACAGTTCGGAATATTTCTTTGTTTTCATACTTGACCACTCTTTGATACACTTTTATCGGTTTTCAAATATAAAGACTACGCTGGCTTATCTTTTACTTTTACTAGATTTTACTGTCGAGATGTTATAGATGTCCAAATCTAGGGCTTTATCTGCTTCAATTCTCGCCGCAAGTTCGGTCAGTATCATCTTCTTGATGCGCAGATAATCATCCTTCTTCATCTCCACATTTCCTATGGCATATCGTTTTGCTTTGACATTGAAACAGAACATGCAGTCCGAGCAGCCCTCCAGATTATGCGAGAAATAGCAATCCGAGCAATCAGTCGAATCGCTCACTTCGAAACAGCGCGTGAGCCTCAAGGAGCGGTAGCAGTGTATGCAGAATTTCGAATAGAAAACATGGTCGCAGCCGAACATATTCTCCGCCCCATGCGAAACCCAACAATCATATGCGCAATATTTGGCGTCATACATGGTAGAGGAAGCGAAAACGGTGTTGGAGTCAGAGAAGCTTACAACATCCTGCACCTGGCGGTTCTCCCCCAATGCCACATCGCACGTGAATAGCGCAATCGGCTTTAGCAATTCTTTGGCATTGGATATGGCTAGGCGAGATATCTCCCCCTCATCCAATTTCATCTTGCCCGCTTGTGCCGCCTCATCCAAACCAATATGGGTGCCACGCACCGGCTCATTGAACAAAATGGGCAGCACCCACAAAGCTTTTCCGCTCATGGCAGACTTTGTTTTTTGAGGTGCGCGCACATGGCGCATGAGCCAGCTCTCATAGTTCGTCATCTTCCCGCTCAGGGGTTTTTGGAGGAGAAGGCTTGTGGTGGTGGCGAAAGCCGAGTCCAGTTCAATCGGATAATCCGTCGGGCGGCCGAAGTATGAGGTGGAATGTGTTGGAGAGATGGCCGAGGATGTGATATCCCATGATTTAGGCCTTATCTCCTCTTTGCCCCCGCGCGCTGGCGCCCCGAGTATCTCATTTATCGAAATGATGTCTTTCTTGCGCCTCAATTCATCAGCAATTTCGGCAAGCAATTTCCTTTTCAATTCGAAATACCTGTCTTTTGGCAATTCGAGGTTTCCGATGACATGCCTTTTCCCCTCTTGGTTGAATGAGAATATGGCCTCTTGGCAATTGCGGACATTAGCCGAGAAATAGACGTCCGAGCAATGCTGGGTATTGGTGGTCTCCCACATGCGCTGGCTCTTCCAGCCCTGGAAATTCTTCACCACATAGTCTATCTCGCCTGTGCAATCCGAGCCGAATACATAATTGGAATAACGAAGCATGGCGCAGTGGGCGGCATATTTGCTGTTGGAAACATCCTGTGAATCATGCACCTCATAGACATCTGAGCATCGGTTGACGCGCTCGGCAAGGTGGAATCTGCCGGAGAGGATGTCTCCGGAGTAGATGAATCTCTCGGAGAGTGTGGAGATTAGAGAATCGATATCTTTGATGGCATTTATGTCGAATACTTGCGAATATTTGGCGAGATATGCCTCCCGCTCGTCATTGGAGATATAACTGACATCGAGGCCTATGTCATCATCTGCGGTGGTTACTTGCTTGCCAGAGAGGATGGAGCGGCGAGAAGTGTGCAGAGGCCCCACGAACTTCTTGAGGTAATACTCGAACTCGCCAAGATCTCCAATCTCCTCCTTTAGCAGCACCGAGCAAGTGGATTTCCATGCATCGTTTATGTCCATCTGACCACCAGATTGTTTTTTCCGATAGTCAGATGTGTATCTCATTGATAATAAAATATTCAATCTATTTTCTTTAAAAAATAGGAAATTATATATACTATTATCCACTAAACGATAAATATGGCCTTTGGCGCTGCAACCGAGCTCGATTTGTGGGATAAGCGAATCCTCTACGAGCTCGACGGCGACTCTCGTCTTCCATTCAGCGCAATTGGCGCCTCTCTCTCGCGCAGCCCGCAATGGGTGAAATACAGAATCGAGCGATTGCGGACCTTGGGAGTCATCAAGCACCTCTACCCGCTTGTGGATTACTCTGCCTTGAGTCAGATAAAAGCCGGGCTCCTCATACGCCTCGCCGAGAGCGAGCCTGCGAAAGAGATCGCATTCCTCAATTCCTGCTACAAAGACCGGTGCATCCAATGCATCTATCGCACCGAAGGGGAGTATGACCTCTATCTCGGTGTTTTCACCAAAGACATTGACTCGCTCGCCGAATTCATCGACTCGTTCAAAATCGAGCATGGCACGCTCATCGCCAACATTGACATCTCTATCGAGCGCGAATCCTGCCAATTCAGACGCAATTACCTCCTTGGAGCCAAAGCTCACGCGATGGGGGAAATAGTCTTTGGTAATTCCACTGCGTTGGCCGGCATCGACGTCATCGACCGCCAGGTGGTTGACTGCCTCAATTCCGACCCCCGCATGGGAGTCGTCGATATCTCGCGCTCTATCAACCAAAGCAAAGATGTCGCTCTCTATCATTTGCGCAAAATCCAAAAAGTTGGCGTCATCAAGGGTTATTCCGTGCAAATGAACCCGCGCCATTTCCCCTATCAAAGCTATGTTATCCTTCTCAAAATCGCCGGCATGGACGAGAAGAAGCGGCAAGAGCTCTTCTCTTTCTGCCGCCTGAGCGGCAAAGTGGTGAGAATCAGCCGGGCATTGGGGGCCTATGACTTCATGCTCGAGGCCGAAGTAGCCGGGAGGGACGAATTCCGATGGTTCCACAAAGAGCTCGTTCATCGATTTCACCCCTCTATCCGCTCATCAATGGCTCTGTCCATCTACAGCCTCGATAAATACCGGACTTACCCGACCGGTATTTTGGGTGATTGACATGAGGCTCACAATCGCCCAATTCGACAATGTCATATTCTATCTGCCGGTCTACATCGCCAAAGAGCTTGTTTTGAAAAAAAGCGATCTCGAGCTTTCCCTCATCAGCACCGGCAATGATGATTCCGCCATAGAGGCGGTGTGCGACAAGAGGGCCGACATCGCCATCAGCGACCCTTCCATGGCTGTTTTGGCCACAAATGCCGGAAAACCATGCAGATGCATAGGCCAGCTCGCGCACAAAGCGCCGATTCATCTCATCACCCTCAACCAGCTCTGCGAGCCCCAACCGCTCGACAAGCTCGCCCGTCTGCTCAAAGGCTCCACTCTTTCCACTTATCCAAGACCCAGCACCACCTACACTTGCACGCTTTCGCTGTTGAGAAAGATGGGCCTTACTCCCGGCCACGATATCGAGATTATCCAAACGCCTTATCGCGACGAGCTCGGGCCTCTTTTTTCTGCTGAAGCCGACTTCGCGATGGTTAACGACCCCATCTGCACCCAAGCCGTCGGAAATGGCGCCAAAGCGCTCCGGCATCTTTCCGAAGATTTCGGCACCATGACTTTTTCCGGTCTTTCCATTCGCAGCAAATTCGGCCAAAGGGGGGAAGAGAAGAAAGCCCTCAGCACATTCATGCATGGTGTGCAAATCGGCATGGACATTATTTTTTCTGACAGAAAGAAGTCCCTTAAAGTAGCTGTTGAATATTTCCCGCAGATTGAGCGGCCTTTTCTTGAGAAGGCGATAGCTGGACTTATTGAAAGCGGTATTTACACCAAATCCCTCAAAATTCCCAAACAAGATTGGGAGCAACTCATCAAACTGCGAGAAGAATCCGGCGAACTTGCGCGTGGCGCGCGTCAATAAGAACTATTTCAAGCTCCTCTGGGGAATGGCTGAGAGATGATGTTTCCGCTCATTCTTAGCAATTTTGTTAATCATATGCAATAATGATTCTTTCACAATATTCAGCAAGAATAAGGCAAAACTTTCCTATTTTTCAGAAAGAAATTGGCATATCTTCAAATTCTTTCTATTTTTTAGGAAACAATATGCACTTTCTTTCCCAGAAATAAGAAAGTTCTATCTTTTCAGACACCGATATTGTATATGTCTAAATCGAGCTTCTTGTCTTTCACTAGTTTGTTGGAAATCTCCTCGAGCACCAGTTTCTTTATCCTCAAATATTCCTCTTTTGGATACTCCACATTCCCAATAGCATATCTTTTCGCCTTGACATTGAAACAAAACATACATTCCGAGCAATTCTCGGCATTATGACAAAAGTAACAGTCTGAGCAGTCACGGCAATTGTCCATCTCAAAACAACGGCTCAAGCGCACAGACTGATAGCAGTTGATGCACGACTTTGAGCTTAAGCACGAGTCATAGCCAAAGCAGTACTCTGAGCTTCTTGGCCATGTGCCGAATGCGCAGAATTTACAAAACACGGTGGCAGTGGAATGATAGCAGTCTGATGCATCCATGGCTGTGGGGCAATCGATTATGTTGGTGTTCTTGCCCTCATAATATTCCGGCGAGAAGAACGCAATTTTGCCCAAAAGCTCTGTAGCTGTTGAAATGCCTAAGCGTTGCACTTCTGTCTGAGCAAGTTTGGCAAATTCAGCAACAATAGGAGCTTCTCCCATGTTGATGAGCCTGTCAGTAGGTAGCTCGAATGCGCAGCAATAATCGCCCACCATGACATCTTTGCCGCTGATGCATGAGCGCCCCTGGCGGATGGCGCGTTTATGTTTCATGAGCCATGCGCGATAAGCATCAAGGCCGCCTAAAAGTGATTTGCCGAACAACAGTTTGGTGGTCGAAAGATAAGCCTCCTCCACCGGGGCTTTGTCATTAGAAATCTTTGATTTTGACTTGGAGGCTCTTTTCATGGCTTCTATAACAAATGGATCTATCTTGGAGCCTTTGACCAGTTCAGTCAATGAAGGCAGGCGTTTGTTTTCTCTAAGATAAGCGGCCATTTCGCCCATTATCCGTTTCTTTTGGGTTTGGTATTCTTCTGGAGTGAGTTGCAAGTTGCCGATGCAGTGCTTCTTTGCCTTTAGATGAAAGCAGAAGAGACAGTCTTGGCAGTTGACTAGAGCGTAAGAGAAATGGCAGTCAGAGCAATTCTGGCCAAACCACAGCTCAAGGCATCGCCTGTCCTGAAATGTTTCCTTGCATTTGATGCACATGGATGAGCTGCCTATGCCATTTGAGCCGAAATCATCCTCGCATTCCCTTCCCCATGTGGAATAAGCCACATATTTGCATTCCACGAGTTTGCCGGCTGAATACATGAAAAAGCAATCAGTGATATTGGAGCTTCGCTCCACCCATTCTGATTTTCCTAAAATGACATTGCCGGTGTAGCTCAATCGGTCTGAGATGAGCGGGAGAAGGTCATTGATGGAGTTTATTTTTTGCAATGCCGCGGCCGGAAATCTCTTTCCATAATCAACTTCATCATTTGATATGAATTTCGAACCCGGAACGCATCGGTCATATGCGAGGGTGACCTCTTTGCCCGAAATGGCCGACTTTTTGTGCACAACTGGGTCTGTCAACTCCAAAAGCCAATTCGCATAATCTGTCATCGGCCCGACATCTTCGCCGAAGATGATTTTGCATGCGCTGCGCCAGTGCGCGTCAAGATTGTTTGTGGTCTCACTCATGGTCTGCACCCTATGTTGAAGATGGACAAGTCAAGCTTGTGGTCTTTCTCTATCTTCTTCGTAATCTCATCCAGCATTATTTTCTTCACTTTCTCAAACTTCTCTTTTCCCACTTCAACATTTCCTATTGCATATCTCAACCCTTTGGCATTGAAGCAGAATATTCCATTCTCAACATTTTCGCAGTTATGGCAGAAGTAGCAATAAGTGCAATTGGTGCATCCATCGCAGTCCAAACAGGCCGTGAGCTTGTATGAATTTGAGCACCTCAGGCAGAACTTGCTCTCAGTGATAAGCGGAGCGCACCCGAACACGGCTTCAGACAATCGTGGCATATCACAATACGCACTATTCTTGGAGGCTGAATTCACGGCAACGCGATAGGAATGCGAACCATGGAACGCGTTGGGCGTCTCAATATTGTTTTCGCAATCTCCGATAAACAATTGGGCAGTGAAGAAAGCTATTTTTCCCACCCGTTTTCGTATTTCCTCAATATCCAGCTCCTCGCCCTCTGTCCATTCTATGCACAGCTTGGAGAGCTCCTCGGCTTCTTTTTCCGAAACCAGCCTCTCTTTTTGTGGATACGCGCTCCAGAAGAAATCTGAGCGCACGAATTCTGTTCCGAATATGCTTCGGCACTTTTTCACAACATCAACATGCGGAGTCAGGAATTTCTCATAACACCCGAGTGGCCCTATCTCCTTTCCAAGCACCACTTTGCAAGTGTCTTTGAATGCCTTTCCAATTGGTTCAAAATCAGTCTTTTCCTCTTTGAATTTCGGCATCTTGAATTTCGAAACCTCTGTCATGTCCGGGGCGGGCAAATCGAAGATGGATGGAAAACTCCTGTCTTTCTCCAGCTTCTCGCGCATCTCATTAAGCAGTTTGGGCTTTAGCTGCAAATATTTCGATTTCTCCAATGTCACATTACCTATGCAGTAACGGCGCGAGTGCTGGTTGAACGAGAACATTGTTTCGGCGCAGTCATGGCAATAGACGCTGCAGTATGTGTCCGAGCAATTTGTGCATAGCAATGCCTCGAAGCAGCGGCTGCTGGTCGCTCCGCCTAATGCCCGCAGCATATGGCTGCTGCCCACAAATAGATGGCAGCCGAAGCAGTATTCACAGCCCTCGCGCAAATAAGCCGAGTGGCTGATATATTTCGAGCCCATGATGTTGTGCGAGCGGTCGACATAGAGACTATCGGTAATGTTGTCAGAGCGCTTGATTTCCCTTGACGAGCCGAATATCTTGTTGCCTGAATAATAGAAACGCTCTCTAATTGACGAAATGATTGAATCGATGTCCTTGATGTTGTTCAGGTTCAGGGGCGCATAAGTCTTTCGGTAGTCTATCTCATCTTGTGATATGTAATTAGCCCCATCCGCGTAATTCGAATGCGAGAGAGCGACCGTTTTTTGGCTGATGGCCGATTTAACCTCCCGCGTTTTGTGGAAGTGATTCTGCCTCAGGTAATCTTCGTAGTCTGCCAATCCTTTGTTGCACTCGCCGAACAGCACCTTGAAGGTGTTTCTAAACGCCTGGTCCAGTGTGCTCTCAAATTCATCCATGTTTCGCACCTATATTGAAAATGCTAAATTCCAGTTTCTTGTCTTTCTCGAGCCTGTTGGCTAATTCGGCCAGCACCATCTTCTTGATTTTCATATACTCGTTTTTTGGATACTCAACATTCCCAATGGCATACCTTTTCGCCTTGACATTGAAGCAGAACATGCACTCCTGGCAATTCTCGACATCGTGGCAAAAGTAGCAGTCTGAAGAGGAGCTTGAATCGCTCACTTCGAAGCAGCGCATGAGCGCATGCGAATGGGTGCAGCGCATGCTGGACTTGGAATGCGCCAAGCGGAAGGAGCCGAACACCGATTCCGAGGTCTGCGACATCACCGTGTAAGCCACATTTTTGCTGAAGGAGGCGTTGGAGCGGTAGATGTTAGAGGAGTTATATGCGATGGGCGACTGGATGATGTTGTGGTTGTCGCCCTCATACCACTCGCAGATGTAGAGGGCGATCGGATCGAGCTTTTTCATCGCCCCCTCTAGCGAGTCTTGGGTAGTGATGTCGGCCTGCCGAGTCCCTGCTTCCTCGGCTTCGGCGTAGGAGATGAGGCGGGAGGGTGGGATCTGGCCGAAGAAGAAGGTCTTGGCGGGATATATCGTACCGCCGAACACGGTTTTCGCCGCCTTGACCTCCGGGTTCCCCTCGTTGAGATAGAGTGCGAATTCATCAACATAGCCCAGTTCTTTTCCTAGCAAGATATGGCAGGTGCTTGCGAATGCCTCTTCGATGGGCTTGAGGTCTTTTGCGGGCTCGGGAATCTGGGGGAGGGCGCGGATGGGCTGCGCGAGGGGCGCGCTGAATTGGAAGATAGAGGGGAAGTCCTTGTGCTTGTTCAGATATTGCCGGCTCTCCTCCACCAGCTTCTTGCGTAGCTCCAGATACTGGTCCTTGGGCAGTAGGCGGTTGCCGATGAGATAGCGTTTGGAACGCTGGTTGAAGGAGAACATCGCATTGTCGACACCGTGACAGTTGTAGGTGAAGAAGAGGTCGGAGCTGTCAGTGGCATGGTAGGATTCGAAGCAGCGGGCGCTATGGCTTCCCGCTTGGAGACGGATGGATGATTTGCAGGCCAGGACATAAGAGCAGCCGAACATCGACTCCGAGCCTCCGCGGATATAAGATGAATATGCCACATCCTTTGATCCCTGCACATTGAGCGAATCGCGAACCTCCAGAGAATCGAAGCAGCCATCACTTCCCCAGATGCCTTCGCTTTTGCCGAACACCTTATTGCCAGAATAGCAGGCCTGCTCTCCCAAGGCTTGCAGGATGGAATCGATGTCCTTGATCATGTTGATATTAAGCGGCGTGGGTCTTTGACCATAATCTATCTCATCTTGGGAGAGGAAGCGGGAACCCTTGGCATACCGATCGGATGAAAGGGCGACGGTCTTCCCAGACTTGTACGAACGGGCTTTGTAGCTCTGGTAATTGTATTTGAGCATATAATCTCCGAGCTCGTCTAATCGTAATTCACATGGACCTAAGATGAGCTTGAATGTGCTCTCGAACGCTTGATCCACACTCATCAGCGACACCCTATATTGAAAATGCTCAATTCCAGTTTCTTCTCTTTCTCCAATCTCTCAACCAGCTCGCCAAGTACGCGTCTCTTTATCTCCAGATATTTCTCCTTGCCAACCTCATGGTTGAAAATGGCGTATCTCATGCTCTTTGCATTGGTGCAGAACATGCAGTCTGACAGCGCGTCGCAGTTGTGGCAAAACAAGCAGTCCGAGCAATTCGATGAATGGCTCACCTCAAAGCAGCGCGTCAGATTGACCGAATTGTAGCACTTGAGGCAGAACTTGGAGACAAACACTGTGTCCACTCCAAACATATACTCAGAATCCCTTGGCCAAAAAGAATATGCGCAGAATTTCGAATTGACCATGGAGCATGCGCGATAGCAGTAGCTGCAACTGATGTAAAGACTGCATTCCTCATTTTCTGTGTTCTGCCCGGTCACCGCATCTGATGTGTGGTATCGCATAGGCTCAAGCATCTTGGCCGCATTATCGAGAGTGAGGTGCAATGCATCTTCTTTTTTCAATGACTTTTTCCCAAGCTCAAGGGCTTCAACTTGTTTGACTGCCCGCCTGCTTATCGGCGCGTAAAATATCAGCGGAGGATCATACACCATCTGCTCGCTCACCGCTGACTTGTGCCTCTTGGCGGGCCGAAGATTGGTTTGCAACCAGCTCTCATAATCATCCAGCTTTCCGCCAAGCGCCTTGCCGAATATCACTTTGGTCGTAGTCAAAAAGGCCTGCTCAATAGCTTTTCCCATCTCAAGCACCCTCCATGTCAATAATCGATGGAAGCTCGTGTTTGCTTTTCAAAACGTCCCGCATCTGGCTCACAAGCGCGCTCTTGTATTCTGTGTAAGTAGCCTTGTCAAACGCATTATTTCCGATGAGGTTATGGCTGTTCTTCCTGTTGAAAGAGAAAAGGCAGTCAGAGCAGTCCTCTAAGCCCACGCTGTAATAGATGTCTGATGAAGACCACACATTAAGAGTCTCCATGCAGCGCGTCTGCTGATAGGTCTCATAGCAGCGGATGAGGTATTTGGATGTGCTTGCCCAGTTCACACCAAACATATACTCTGATGTGCGGCACATCGAGCAATAAGCCATGAATTTGCATCCCCAGATTTGGGCCGAGCGGTGCACCACCTGTGAGTCGATAATATTGTCTGATTCAACCACCTCATCGCTTGTGCCTGTTATCTGGTTGCCGGAATAATAGAAATTCTCGCCAATCGCCGTGAGGATGGAATCTATGTCTTTAATTTTGTTGATGTCAAGAGGCAAACTTTTCACCATGCTGTTATATTTCGTCATCTCATCGTTTGCGTTGAATTTCGAATTGGGGGAGAAATCCGGCCGCGAGAATATGACTTTCTTGCCAGAGAGCGAAGACTTTTTCTCATAGATGGGCTC
>CAIXYX010000143.1 GCA_903923795.1 uncultured Microcaldota archaeon | reverse complement strand
TTTCACGTCATAGGCGGCGATGAGGTGCATGGCGAGAGGAAGAATGAATACGGAAAGAATAGGCAAACCGAAGATGAATTGGCAGTCCCACCAGCAGGCGGTGACTGCCGAAAGCGCGATGAACCAGGCGAGGAAAGCCATGAGAAGATAGCCAGGGGCATGGCGGCTGTGGAGAACAATCCAATGGCCAAGGCCCGGAACAAGGAGAGAGAGAATAACGGCCAAGACAGTCAGGGGTCTGCCCACAAGCGCCTGCGGGGCTGGAGCGGATGGAAGGGGGACCGATAAAACCGGGAGAGCGGGTGGCGGGGCGGGGCTTACGGATTCTGACTGGAAGATGACAGGCGGCCTGGAAACGACTGGCGGTTTCGAAAGCTTAGCTGGGCGATATTGATGGCGGACTGGTGCGATTCTCTTCTTCTTGCGCGCGGGTTTTGCCAAGAATTATCCCCCCGTAATAGAGGGACCAACTCGCGCCAGCTTATAAAAGCTGCCGGATGAGGGACGGCCCGGATCTGATGGCCGGACCGCTCATCGACAAGTCTTTATAAATGCTCAATGGGAGCTGTTAACGGGAGTGACACGGGGCCATAAATACCCCAGATTACAGCATTTATACGAGGGATTTGCATGCCTGGCAAGAATATCGAGCTGAAAGTGGCGGAAGCGCTGCAGAACGATGTGGGCCGCGGCCTTGTGCGCATAGACAGCCGGGCGCGAAAAGAGCTTGACGTTTCTACGGGAGACATAGTGGAACTGCGGGGCAAGAGGACAACCGCCGCCCTCGTGTGGCAGGCGCATCCCCAAGATGAAGGCATGAGCATCATACGCATGGACGGCTATTTGCGCCAGAACACGGGCGTTGCGCTCGGAGACAAAGTGGTGGTGAAGAAGGCCGAGTTGAAGCAGGCGAAAAAAGTCGTGCTCGCCCCCACACAGCCCATGAAATATTCGCCTGGCTTTGATCAGTTTGTCAAAAAGAAACTGGTGGGCCGCGCGCTCACACGCGGAGATACGATTTTCATCGGCGTGTTCGGCACGTCTTTCCCGCTGAAAGCCGCCATTGTGCAGCCGGCAGGAATAGTGCTTGTGGATGAGAATTCCGAAGTGGTGCTAAAGGAGGAGCCTGTCAAGGAGATGGGCGGAATTTCAAGCTCGATAACTTATGAGGACATCGGCGGGTTGAAAGAGGAAGTGCAGCGCATCCGCGAAATGGTGGAGCTGCCTATTCGTCATCCCGAACTTTTCGAGAGGCTTGGAATAGAGGCGCCGAAAGGCGTGCTGATTTACGGGCCGCCGGGCACAGGCAAGACACTTCTGGCAAAGGCCGTGGCATCTGAATCAGATGCAAATTTCATTCATATTGCCGGCCCCGAACTCGTGTCGAAATTCGTGGGTGAGTCGGAGGAGAAGATGAGGCAGATTTTCAAGGACGCCGAAGACAACGCACCCTCGATAATTTTCATGGACGAGCTGGACGCCATTGCGCCGAAGAGGGAAGAGGCAACGGGCGAGGTGGAGAGGCGTATGGTGAGCCAGTTGCTCACTCTGCTCGACGGGTTGAAGGCAAGAGGAAAAGTCATCGTGATTGGAGCCACCAATAGGCCAAATTCGATTGACCCCGCATTGCGCCGCCCGGGCCGCTTTGACAGAGAAATCGAGATTGGCGTGCCTGACCGCAAGTCGAGATTCGAGATTTTGCAGATACATGCGCGCAACATGCCGATCGACGAGAAAGACAACAAAGACAACAAGCTCATCGAGGAATTGGCCAACATAACGCACGGCTACACAGGCGCAGACATATCGGCATTGGCCAAAGAGGCCGCGATGAAAACACTGCGGCGCATTTTGCCCAAGATAAACCTCGACGAGGATTACATCTCGGCAGAAGTGCTTGATGAATTGCGCGTGACGCGCGAAGACTTCCTCAACGCCCTGCGCGAGATTCATCCGTCAGCCTTGAGAGAAGTGTTTGTCGAGAGGCCCAACATAAAGTGGGGCGACATCGGCGGCATGGAAGAGGTGAAGAAGGAGCTGCGCGAGGCGGTGGAACTGCCATTGCGCTCACCCGAGGTGTTCGGCAAATTCGGCATTCGGCCGGTCAAGGGCATATTGCTTGTCGGACTGCCCGGCACAGGAAAGACCATGTTCGCGAAAGCTGTGGCCACTGAGACCGAGACGAATTTCATCTCGATAAAAGGGCCCGAAGTGCTCTCGAAGTGGGTGGGCGAGTCGGAGAAGACCGTGCGCGAATTGTTCCGCAAGGCGAGACTGGCTGCGCCATGCATCATCTTCATCGACGAAATCGATGCCATCGCATCACACCGCGGAGGCGGAGAGGATTCCGGCAACCGCGTGGGCGAGAGGGTGGTGGACACCATGCTCACCGAGATGGACGGATTGCAGTCGCTCAAAAATGTCATTGTCATCGGGGCGACCAATCGGCCCGACATACTTGACCCTGCACTCATGCGCGCGGGCCGCTTCGACCGTGTTGTCGAGATTCCGGCGCCGGACGAGCCCACACGCCTCGAGATACTCAAGGTGCACACCAAAAAGATGCCGGTGGCGAAAGACATCGACATCAAGGATTTGGCCAAACGCACCGACGGCTACACCGGCGCGGACATCGAGAATCTGTGCCGCGAGGCGGGCATGGAAGCCATTCGGAGGCTGACGCCAAAAGTGAAGAGCGGAGACTGGGCCTCGATGCCGGCGGAGGAGGCGAAGGTTAATGGTGGGGATTTCGAATCCTCGGCCAAGCGCATCAAACCCTCGTTCGGCAAGGCGGATTTGGAGAGGATAAAGAAATTCGCATCTGACCACGGGGACACGATGTATAGGTAGACTGGAGATGAAAATATGAGGTTCGTGATATTCTCCAAAAGCCTGGCGGTGCTCACCATACCCGCGATGGTCGGGGTGTTCCTCACTCCGAATAAGGGCCTCACCAGCATGCTGGCTGCGTTTGTCCAATATGAAGCCCTTGCGCTGGCCGGCGCGATTGTGGCGGCCATGGCATTGCCTAATGTGTTCGGCGTGAGAAAGGGCGAGCGGGTGTTGCTCATCACAAACGACCCTGTGACAAATGCCATCGCGGTGCGCCTTGTTTTGGCGATGGAAAATGGAAAACTGCACCAGAACATCAAGGTGTCTTTGGATGGAGGGCAGGAGGCATTGGCCACAATAGAATCCTACCCGGGCTTCGTCACTCCGGCGCGAGTGAGCATCAAGGCCGAGAACATGATCAAGGTCATTTGAGAATAAGAATAGGGCTGCGCGAGCCCGAGGAAATATTTTATATCCGACTGCGAGGGCTTCGCCATGTATTCGAACGCACCAAAACAATTCAACATCGACTGGGAGGAATGGACACACATCCTCACGTCGATTCTCGCCATCTGCCTCACTCTTACTTTCCAGAACGGGGGCATAAATGTCGAGGCCGGGCCGTTCGGATTCTTCATGATAATCTTCGCCATCACTGTCGGCTCTGGATTTCTCCTGCACGAGTTGTCGCACAAATATGTGGCCAACAAGCTTGGATGCCATGCGCGCTACGAGGCATGGGTGGGCGGGCTTGTGCTCATGCTGGGCCTTGTCATCGTGCCGCAGATATTGTGGAACATGCGCCTACCGGTATTCTTGGCGCCGGGCGCGGTGATGATATACTCCATGCGCGGGCTCGACCCCCGTTCCAACGGTCTTATCTCGGTCGCCGGGCCGCTGATGAATATTTGTCTCGCGGGGTTGTTTTTCGTGCTTGCCACTTTGTTTGTGGGCGGGCCGGTTTTGGGTCTGACCACTTCGCAGAATTCGGCCCTGAACATGGTGCTTGTCATGGGCGTGCAGGTGAACCTGATGCTGGCCATGTTCAACCTGCTGCCGGTCTATCCGCTTGACGGGATAAAGGTGCTGATGTGGGACTGGCGGATTTGGCTTCTGCTTTTCTCGATTGCATTCTTCGGTGTGAGTTTCCTTGACATTTAGGGAGTGGAGAATTATGCCAAGAATGAAAACACCCCGCAAAAAAGACAAATTTTCGCGCCCCGAGAGTTCGCATCTCGAGGGAGCTGAAGCAGTACTCACACCGCTTGTGATGGCTGGCCACGCCGTGCTTTCCAAAATGCGTTTGGCAAAGCCTTACCGTCCGGCAGCTCTTGATCAAAAAATCCGCTCGACGCGCACGAGGGTGGAAGCGCGGCTTTTGTCAAAAGCCAAAGCGGCAGGTGTGCCAACACCATTTGCGCTTGCCGTCGGGCCGTATGATTTGAGGATTTCGAGGGTGGGGGGGAAAACACTCAACAGATTCGATTTGGCGAGCGTGTCGGCGGAAATATGGAATCTTGCTGGCCGATATTTGGCGCGCCTGCACAAGGCAGGCATAGTGCATGGGGATTATACTCCTGCAAATCTTATGTATGATGGGAAAAAGAAAGAGAGCCTTGTGGTCATCGACTTTGGCCTCGGCAGCATAAGCAACGACACCGAGGATTTCGCCGTAGATGTGCTGACGATGAAGAAAGCTCTTGGCGCGAAAGCATGCGCCTCATTTTTACAGGGCTATAAGGCTGAAGGAGATGCGAAAGTGCTTATTGCCATGAAAGAAGTCGAGTCGCGCGCGAGATATGTTGATCGGGGAGCAGGATAGGCAATTCGGCGATTTTCTAATTCTTTGCCCCAGTTGTCAATCCCGCCCGCCACACCGCGTATTGCAGCCAGAGGAACGAGAGGATGGAGCCTGCCGCCAGAATCCACATGAGGTTGATTAGAAGATTGTTCATTCCCTGCAAAAAGAGGAGCATGGCCACGAAGATGCCGATGACTCGCTCGGTCCTTGGCATTAGGGTCGATAATTTGGCCGCTTTTTTGTGCTCGACGGCTTCTCTGTGGTCGGCATATGCTTTGGAGAAGGCGGTCATTACCGAGCCGAAGAAGAGGGTGAGAAGCGAGGGGAGGAAGAGGCCGGAGATTGGGGAGAAGAGGAATGGCAGGAGGGCGAAGAATTCGACCAATCGGTCGCATGTGCCGTCCAAGTATGCACCGAAAGCGCTTGAAAGATTTTTGGCTCTTGCGATGGCTCCGTCCAAACCGTCCATGGCGAACGAGAGCAGGAAAAGAATCGGGCCAAGTATGCTTTGCTGCCACACAAACCATGCGCCTGCGGCGGCGAAGACGACTGACAAGATGGTGATGTCATTCGGATGCAGGGGGAGCCATTTGAATAATTCGCCCACTTTTTCCTGTTGTTTGGACAGACTGGATTTGATAGCCATATTCAACGCCTCGGAGTATTTGACAGATTTTTTATCATCGCCATCTGTTTCATCCTCACCAAAGCTTGCTTAAAATCCCTGCACACTGCCCAGGCTTTTGAGAAATCCTGTGTGGAGGAATAGATTGTGGGGATGGCGATGACACGCAAGCCGGCGCGGGAGGCGGAAAGAACACCGCTCGCCGTGTCCTCGAACGCGATGGCGGCAGAGGGCTTGACATGCAGGCGTTTGCACGCTTCGGCGTAAATGTCCGGGTGGGGTTTGCCTCGGCTCACGTCATCACGGCATACAAGAGTGTCGAAATGGAGATGGGCGTTGAGCTTGTGGAGTTTCTTCTGCATCTCGGCCCGCTTGCCCGAGGTGGCGAGCGCGATGGGGAGGCCGAGGCGGCGGAAATGACGGAGGGTGGATAAGGCATATGGCATCCAATTGATTTTTTGCTTTGAGAAATTCGAGTGAAGAAATTTTTCCTTGGCTCGCAGAAGGGCACGGGGAGTTACGCGGGCCTCGAGCCCATAATCTTTGACGATTTGTTTTGCATTGAGCTCGCCTGATACGCCGCAGTATTTGGCGTATTGTTTTCTTGTGATGCGCTTTTTCACGCCGACTGCCGCGAGCGCGACATTCCAGCCGAGCCATTGGATGCGCTCGGTGCGCAAAAGTGTGCCGTCCAAATCGAAGATGACGGCTTTGATCTGTTTGGTTGAAGCAGCCATCCAAAATCAGCCCGAAACTAAAATCGAACCAATGACGATCATCAACGCCCCGGTGAGAACTTTCAGTTTGTCGGGCGAGGAGGGCAGTTCGCCCAATACAAGAATGCCCAAGATGACGGCGATGAGAGTGTTGATGTTGTAGATGGGCGTTAGGCGGGCGATGTCGGCCCCGCCGACCAATGCCCAAACCGTGAATGCCATGCCCAAAGCCCAGAGGATTCCGGCAGCCACGCAGGCGCCGAGAGCGAGCGGATTCGATGGCAGGGTGAGATTGCCTTTTGCCAGATAGGAATTGGCGATGAACACTATGGCGATGCCGATCAGCATGAGGAGCATGAAGAGGGACTGATTCACCCCGTAATATTTGTCGGATGTGGCGACTTTGGCGAAAAGGGCGGACGAACCATAGCACACGGCGGCGAGAAGGCCGAAGAGGAGCCAGTTTTCCATGAGATTTACTAAAGAGAGCAGGATTAAATGCGTATGGCTAAGGCTCGTCGGAAATAGAAAATGGAAAATTTGCAAAGAAAAGGAAATTTAGAAAAAAGAGTTGAAACGAACCGCGAGGCGGAAATTACGCCTTACAGTTCGCCTACTCTCCTCTTCAGCTTCCGTTTGAGTCGCTTGCGCCGCTTCTTCAGCCATTTCCAGCGCATGCGCCCTTTCTTCTTCCATTTGCGAGGTCGTGATCCCAAAGATTCACCTAAAGAAATTCGATATGCTGGCTGATGATACGCTATATAAATTTAAAAGGGTAAGGGAGGGGCATGACGGATGAGAAAAAGACCGAAGAACAACAGGCCGGCCGCTGCCTCTCGGACATATTGCAGTTCTACGACAATATCAAGGAGGTTCCCCGCACGCCCGAGAATGCGCACATACTCGATTTGGCCTCGCGCTATTGCGAAGATACGAAATACTTTTTGGAGAAGAAAGATTATGTCACGGCGTTCGGAGCTATCAATTATGCTCATGGATTATTGGACACACTGAGACTTTCGAAGCCGAAGAAAAAAGAATAAAACAAGAAATATTTACTCGCTTTCGTCGAGTTTGATATTTTCGAGTGCGGGTTCATTCGCGCTCATTTTTATGTCCGCCCCAAGCTTGCGAAGTTCGGACCAGAAATCCAGAAATGCGCCCGAAACCGCTTCGGCCCCGTTCAATCTCACTTCCCCATTCGAGATGAGGCCGGCGAGGCCCAATGTCATGGCAACGCGGCTGTCATCTCCCGAATCCACCTCGCCGCCATGCAGTTTCGAGGGCTTGACCTCGATGGCCTCTTTTGTTATCTGGATGTCGGCGCCGAGGCGCGCCAGTTGGTCTGTTATGAATGTCAGGCGAATCTGCGTGCGGGGCGAGAGAGGATAAAGCGGGCTTATTTTCACCGGAGTTTCCGACTGTGTGGCGAGCAGGAGCATGAGGGGCATGAGGGAAGGATATGCGCGCCCGTCGAGGGTGTCTGGCAGGGGGAGGGCGGGGCGGCCTTGCTGGGCAGATTGGACGGCGCGGCTTCGCACAGACACCTCATCGCCCGCGTCGTTCCATGACAGGAGGCCGGCGGCCTCCAGATTCGCCCAGAATGCGCGCTCGGGCTGCAAAGATGTTCTTGGCAGGCGGAGGCTGCCCCTGCCTGCGAGAAGAAGCGCGCCCAAAAGATACGAGCCTGCGCGCCAGTCGTTCTCCACGTCGGCGTTAAGCCCGATGTATCTCTGCCCGCCGGCTATCACCAGCGTGCGCGCCTCGTCCTCGAGGGCGAAATTTATGTCGAGCCCGCTCAATATCGAGAGGGTGAGGGCAACAGAGGGCTGCCATGCGGTGAAATCATCGAGGGTGAACATCGTGTCGGCGCTTGACATGGGCGCGGCCATGAGAAGGCCCGGAGCCCAGAATGCGCCTGCGCTGCCCTCCAATTCGACGGCGTAATTTGTCGCCGGGCCGCTCACGGATATCCTGTCGGCGGTCTTGACAAGGCGCAGGCCCATGGATTGCGAGGCGGGCTCGAGCCATTCGAGCGCATGCACCGGCAGGCTGTAATTCGAGACGGCGTGCGGAAGCTCGCACATGAGCGCGAGTGAGGTGACGAAACGGGAGGCGCTGGAATTCGATTCGCAGTCGATTTCGTCGGGGGGCATCGGTGTTTCGGGGCCGAATATGTCGGCGGTGCCATTCTCATATGCCACATCTGCCCCGAGGCTTTGGCCTATGCGCAAAAGGGCGGGGATGTCGGGGTGGTTCGGGCAGTTGCCGATGACACCGCCCTCGCCAAGGCACGCAGCCCACACCATGCGCTTCGCCAATGAGAGCGAGGGCGGGAGAGCAGGGGTGCCGCTCAGACGGCTTTGCTTGATGATGCATTGGGCCATGAAGGGAGCACGATGAGCGGCCTTAAATGCATTTACCTAATCAATGATGAGCATATGCCTCCAGCCAAAACCAGTTTGAACTCCGCTAATTCCGGCCAGAACGCCTCGAATTCGCCCCCGTGGGTGAAGAGCGGAACTGCCCAGACACAGGCGAATACGCCGGCAGCACCAGCGGTGCCATCAGCCGCGCCAAGTGAATCAGATGAAGGGGAGATTGAGCAAAAAGCGCCGGTATCGGTGATTGTGACAGAAGGCTTGGCGAAAATAAAGACAAATGAGAAAGTCTTTTTCAACCCGCACATGAGATTCTGCCGTGATTTGTCGAGCCTGTGGGTGGGCAGCCTGCCGGCCCTTGACAGCGTGCTGGACGGATTCTGCGCATCTGGTGCGCGGGGATTGCGCTACAAACTCGAGAACAAGAATGTGGCGAGCGTCGCGTTTGTCGACGCTTCTCCGGATGCCATCGAGTTGGCCGAATCAAATGCGAAATTGAATGCCATTGCACCGAAAGAGTTCCGCACTATGCGCGCCGACATAAACAGGCTGCTTGGCACGGGAGAGCGTTTTGATTTGATAGAAATAGACCCGTTCGGCACGCCGATGCCTTATCTCGCCGCGCTTACCCGCTGCGGAAATGGATTGGACGAGAGGTACATCTCGGTGACGGCGACAGACACTGCCGTTTTGTGCGGGGCGCACGCGCAGGCATGCTACAAGGTTTATTCGGCACGGCCCCTTCACTCTGAGGTGTGCCATGAGACAGGTTTGCGCATTCTGCTCGCGTCGATTGCGCGCGCGGCGGCTGCCGAGGATTGGGGCTTGGAGCCGCAATTGTGCATTTCGCACAGGCATTACTTCAAGGTGCTGGCGAGGTTAAGGAAGGGGGCGGATGGCGCGGTGGAGACCTCGAAAACGGCCATGACATATCTCAC
>CAIXYX010000142.1 GCA_903923795.1 uncultured Microcaldota archaeon | reverse complement strand
TATTCCGTCAAGAGACGCCCGCCGATGGCGAACACCTGATTCGCCATGAAATCCTTGCCTTTGTAGAGCTTGATGGCCGTGGCGCGCGCGTTGATGATTTCGCTGATATGAAAAGTCCCGATTATGGGGGCCTGCTTCTCAAGCTGCGTCTTGACCTCGCCGTTGCCCCATCCCGCCTTTATCATCTCGCGCATGCGCTCATACACCTTGTCGAGGAAAGTTATGAGGTGCGTGTTCTCATCCACGCGGTAATACGTGTTGTCGCGGAAGTTCTGCACTCCGGCGGTTATCATCACATTGTGCAGGCGCAGGTACGGCCCCGTGTCAATTGCGTGGCGCAAAATGGCCTTCTGCTCGGCAGCATGCCGTCCGAAGTCTATGATGGAATGCACCCATCCGGCGGCGATGAGCCCGTCGTGCTCATACACATGCTTCATCATGGAGCGGATGTCGTTGCCGTCGCGGATTTGCCAGTGGCGGCGCCGTCCGCTCAATTCGGTGAAAAGGAAATCCACCTGTTTTTCCAAAAGTTCAGCTTCGAGCTCCTGTGCCACATCCTCGGCGTGGCGCATCCCGCAATTGATGACGCTTTTTTCGTCGGCCACCTCTATCTCGTGCAGGCTGAACTGGGTGCCGTCGGCGCCGGGTTTGAGCCTCACATCGCCGTGGTCCACCAGGTGCACGAATATCTCGATTGGCACGCCCTTGTTGGAGTAGTCGCAGAAATAGTCGAGGCGGGCCATAATCAGCTTGCGCAATGAAGCCTCGACGTCGGGCGTGACGAACACTCCGGCGACAGACTCGTGCTGGAAATCGATCAAGATGCCCCTCGCGCGCTGTGCTTTGAGCTCGATCTCCCTCGCGGCGTTGAACACGGCCGGGATATCTCTTGCATCTGAGCATCCGACGAGGATGTGTATCTCGATTTTCTTCACCGGCGGCTGATCCACAATCGGGCTCTGGGTCATGTCATCACCTGCTTTGATTCATGTCATAAAGCAACGATTTGTATGGCCTCCTATCGAATCCTAATCTTATAACCATTACGGGGCTTTTTTTTGGAAAACAAAAATCCTCAAGCGGACCTGCGCTTCTGCTTCTCGAACCTGTGCAGCTCCTCGATGCTCATGTATGGCGATGTGTTGAGGTCTATCCCTGGCGCTTCTCGCTTGTCGGGTTTGTAATACCTCGTGCGCCTCATGTCGAAGAGCTCGTCGATGCTGTGGGGCAGGTGCTCGGCGAGCACGAATGCGAAATTGGTGTGCAGATCAGCCATGCGTCCGTTCAGCTCCAACGGGGACTCCCTGCCAATTTTTTCCGCCAAATCGTGGTAGCGTTCGATGATGCGCCGCGTGACCTCCTCAGTGACCAGGTAGTCGAAATGCTCGGCGTGCAGCTCCACTCCGTTCGGCAGCAACTCCAAAGCTATCTCCTCGACTGCCTGCATGGCAGGCATCACAAGATATCCGCGTTCGTCGATTTTCGCTATGGCCTTTTCTGTATTGCCACCACCCAAGGCCTGGCCAATCGTTTCACGAGTGTCATCAGCGCCGCCGCAGATGAGCGCGCGCAGGAAGTCCTCGGCCGGTTTGGTCTCATTCCCTGTTTTATCCACCTTCGTTTCGAAGTGGATGCCCGCCATTCTGAGTTCGTTCAGCGCGTCTTTGAACTGCCGCTGGTCAAGAGGACCGCGTTCGCCATCGTCTATGCGCTTTAATATGGCCCGCGCAAGCTTGTTCATCAGAAGTTTGGGATTCCCGCTAGTCTTCTCACCCAATTCCTTGAACGCCAGATACGCTGCCATCACTGTGTTGTTGTAGCCGCAGCCGGTGTGCCCCTCCACAACGTTGCCGTCAGTGAAAGGTGAGGCTATCATGTGTTTCATCTGCTTCGGGCTCATGTCCGAGCCTATCTCCTTGATGGTGCGGGTGTAATCATAGATGCGTTTCGTTCTGCGCATGTCAACGCACAATGACTCTTTCAGGCTGTGATCATGCATGACTATCTTCGGATAAAACAGGTTGCCCTCCATGGCAAGAAGCACATCGCGGAAATCCGCGAAGTCGGGTTGACTGTCCAATCCCGTGTGCTCGATGAATTCGCGCACGCTCATATCCGTATTATAAACGCGCGATTTGGATCCATCCAAATTCGTCTTCTCGAGCGAGAGGATTAGTTTCACTATCCCACTGGAACCGTCATAGACACATGGAATTAGCGGGATATGCCGTCTGCTGTGGTCTCCACTATGCTCTGTCGGCGAATGCACATGCGTGCGGATTTTGACATTCTGAAAGTCCGAATTTATACCTGTGCCCTCGAGTGAGAATTGGCTGTCGCCGTAATAATGGGTGCGTTGCATGTCTTTGGCGAATTCCAGATAGATCCCATACGCCGCCTTCACCCTGCCGTCGAAATCGAGGCCTTTCTTGTTGTCGGGTATGTATGCCTGCATAAAGATGGCCGCCTGAAGCGGCATCCCGTGTCCGTCAGCGTAGCGGAATGGCACTCCGGGGCGGATATTGCAGTTCTCCCTGTCGTTGTTGACCTCGAGGGTGCAGCCGAAGATGCGGGGTCCGAAAAACCGAGTGTTGTTCACCTGCGAGCTCGAGGCGATGTATATGTTGGGCGCCTGGCCCGCCGAAGTATCTTTGCGCTCCTCGGTGTATGTCTGATTGACCAGATAGTTGAAGAAGTTGAGCAAGAGCGGTTCCGCGCCATACTGTAGCTTGATATCCTTTAGTATCTTCGAGCGCGAAATCTCTTCGTTGCAGGAGCGCAGAAGCTCGAAGCTCAGCTGATCATAAGTCTTTAGGTTTGTGGGAAATTTGCCGCCGGAAAAAGTGTTTTTGAAGCCCTTTTCCACACACGTCTCCATCTTCTTGGCGTTCTTCTCCCCGACTTTTATGGCCGCGACCGCCAATGCCATCTGCCGTCCATCCTTGAAAATCCCCATAATTCTCAACCTCTCTAATGGTGGCTCAAGTGTCATATACTATATGTGGTAAATTATGTAATTATATACTTATAAACCTGCCGTCCTCTGATTGTCGTCGTTGAGACTAAATGGTGGGCCATATTTAAATCCCTGCCGGACGGGCGCGCCCGGGCAAAAACCCCCACCTCTGCACTACAAAACCCGTGTCCCCCCACTGCGCGCGAGCCGGCCATTAAGTTTATAATCAATCTCTTCGTGCCTCCCCGTGGTGATTGAGATATGGTAGATTTCACGGTTGAGTCGATACAGCAAGCGGTGATGTCAGGTTTTGACAATGCCGTGCAGAACACGATTGTCTTTCTCCCCAATCTCGTGTATGCCATCGTCCTCCTGCTGATTGGTTTCTTCCTCTCAGGCTTGGTGGCCAAGGCGGTCAAGCGGGCCCTTGAGCACCTCGAGCTCGAGAGCACATTCAAGAAATACAAGGTCGAGGACGCGCTGGGCGGCAACCAGATATCCCCAATACTCGTCTCTATATTGCGCTGGTGGCTCATGCTCTTCTTCCTCCAGGCGGCGATAGAAGCGCTCAAGCTCACCGCTCTGACAGGATTCATCACCTCGGTGCTGTTGTACGTGCCAAAACTCTTTGGTGTGGCGCTGCTCATCATCGCCTCTGCGGTGGTGGCTGAGTGGCTGCGCGAGGCAATTTTGAGCCTGCACAAATTCTACATGCAGAAGACGCTCTCGGTCGTGTCAAAATGGGCCATCATCCTCATGGCCTTTATGGTGGGCATGGAGACTGCCGGTTTCCAGATGACATTCGTCTATCTGGTCTTCGGCTATCTGCTCAGCGGTGTCACGTGGGCATTCGCGATTGCTGTGGGCTTAGCATTCGGCCTCGGCGGACAGAAGGACGCGACCGACATCATCAAGAGGGCCCGCAAGAAATTCGACGTGTAGGATGAGTCGGCAAAACCGAATTTTTTATTTTTCAATTTTTAATTTTTTTCAATTATTTTTTCTCCCTAATCGATAAAAGTAGCATATCTTTTCCATTTCATCAATCTGCATCTAATCCCTGTTCTTCCCGCTCAATATGCCCTGCGCTCCTTCATCCGCCGCCCTATGCTGACCCCCAGGAGAAGCACTGCCAGCACGACCGATACTGCCACGGCAACCTCGAGGGCATCCGGGAAACCGATGACCCGCATGCCGGCGGGTTTTATCGCCGGTGGCGGGGTGACCGCTTTGACGCCCGTGTCCATCCCCGTGCTGTTCCCAACAAGGCCGAATTCATCCTCCATGGCCTGCGCGATGCGCAGCACCTGGTTCGCCCCTGCCGCGCCCGTCTCGCTTGAATTTCCCTGCGCGATGATGAATGCCCCCTGCGACTGGTAAGTCCGTCCCCACACTGTCTTCATCGGGGTGTCGGCTATGCGCAATGCCTGCCGCGCCGAGGCCGAGCCGCTCGAGTTGAGGTTGTCAATCGCGGCCGCCTGCGAGCCGGAGATGTAGGCCGCATCGAATAACGCGGCCGCATAGTCTTTTTCGGCGAGCGAGCGGTTGGCGACTGTCCAGTGCCACTCGGCATCGCCATTCGCCATGTCGTTCTGCGCGAGGAGTGCCGCCTCCTCATCCACCCTCCTCCTGGCCAAGCCCTCGAGCACGGTATCATTGAGCGCCGAGCCCTCTATTGTTCCTGCTATGGTGTTCAGCTCGCTGCCTGCCTGGCACCAGCCTTCCGCATAATATATCTCGCGCATGTCTGTGTAGCGGTCCTCGGAGCTCGAGCTCTCCGCCGATGCGAGCGTCTTGTTAACGTCATCGAGTTTTTGCCTCGCCCAGTTCAGGCGCGCCGTGCCGCCGGCGACCCATTCGAGATTCTGCGAATTCACGGCGGGGCGCGGGGCGTTGTCTATGCACCCTTTTGCCACCGCCATCTCGGCCTCAACGTCGGGGTCTGCGCTTGGGAGATTCAGAAACGCGGCATCCACCTGCGAGAGGAAGGCGTTGTTCGCCGCAGTATAGCCATAACCCATGGAGATGAGCCGCTCGTTCTGCGAAATCTCGGTGCGGAAGAATGTGCTGTACGGGGGCTTTGCGCCGATGCCGCTCGCCAGCGTGCGGTTCTCCATCGCCGAATTTATGCGCATGGCCACTTTCGCGAAAAGCAAATCATTGCCGTTCTGCTCTCTGGCCGGCAGATTGTCGGGCATCACGCGGTTTTTCAGGCTGAACTTCGGCGTGACTGGCGTGTTGTCGGGCGCAGTCGCTATCGCCATGGCCTCGTCGAGATTCCCTATTTCCGCGGCCGTGAAGTTGGACTCAGTGCCGAGGCGGGTGAGCACGATGTTCTCGTATATCTCCTGCTTAGGCGTGAGAATCGCGTGCAGGCCGTATCTTGCCGAGGCCTGCGCCTTGTCGATGATGCCGCCCACCAGCCCGATTTTGCCTCCCGGCAATATCTCGCCAGTTATGGATATGTCACGGCGCACGGTCTTGTTCGTGAGCGCGGCGCGCAGCGCCACCGTCATCGCCATGCCTGCCGACGGTCCGTCCACCGACGGGGCTCCGTTGGGGTCGGAGAAAAAGAATTCCACCTCGCACTGGTTTTGCGAATATTGCAGCCCGCGGAAAGCCTCCGAAACAGCCTGCGACTGCGACGCCTGCGTGGCCGGCCCGACAATCGGCACGATGGTGGTGAGGACCGAGCCGTTGCCCGGTTCTGTGCGCACGGTGAGCCTCAACAGTCCGCCCCCCTGCTGTCCGACGACTGCCGGCACCATTATGCTAGCGGACGAGACGGGGCAGGCGAGTGCCTGCGCCGCGCCAGTCAAAGAGATGAGGGCGGCGAGAAATGCGAATATCGGCAGGAGGCGCGGCTGAGCGAAATGTCGGGAAGAATCCATGTGTAATCGGTCGCGTCCTGGATATTTAATCATGCTGTGTTGGTTTGGAAACCACGTGATTGCGATCGCGGGGCTTGGGAAGCAGGGGGGTTGTTTTTTAAAATCTTCATAGCTATAGTGTGATGGGACTTGAAAATGTGGAAACGACTGCTTAACTTTTTGCAACGGCTCTTTCTGCGCAAGAAGAGCGTGCGCCTGGGCTTTTACGGAAGCACCAATGTGGGCAAGACCACCCTCGCCAACCGCATCTCGATGGACCTCATCGGCGAGGGCGTGGGCACGGTCTCCCCGATCCCGCACGAGACGCGCGCGGTCATGAGAAAAGAGCATGTCGAGCTCAAGGCATCGGGCTACAGCCTTGTCATGGACCTCCTCGACATGCCCGGCATCGCCGTCAAGGTCGATTACCGCGATTTCATGGAATTCGGATTGAGCAAGGCCGACGCGCAGGCCCGCGCCAAAGAGGCGACGCGCGGAATCGTCGAGGCCATCAAATGGCTCGAGAACGTCGACGCGGCCCTTGTCGTCGTCGATTCGACCGAAGACCCGTACAATCAGGTCAACATCACTCTCTTGGGCAATCTCGAGGCGAAAAACATCCCTCTTCTCATCGTGGCAAACAAAATCGACTTGCCAGGTTCGGATGCCAAGCGCGTGCGCGAGGCTTTCCCGCAATATCCTGTTGTCGAGGTGTCGGCGGCCACGGGGGAGAACATGGAGAAATTATACGACGAGCTGGCTGTTCATCTGCTGTGAGAATCTTTTCCGGCGCCGAAATTTTCCGATTCTGATTTAATACTTCTTCATCATAGTCTGGCCCATGCACAAATGCCTCAAATGCGGACGGCTCGTATCCTCCGTCGACGAGATTTCGGAGGGCTGTTCCTGCGGCTCGAAAGTCTTCGTCTTTCATCGGCTGCCCTCGGCGGGCGAGGAGATGGCGCCTGTCGCAGACACATCCACTTCCATACCGACAGGGCTTGGCGACGGCATCCAGTCAATAGATTCCGGGGGCGGGCCGGCTCTTGCGGCTCGGGACAAATCATCCTCCCCTCTCCCGTCACCAGCCGTGCCAGAATCAAAAGACGCCGAGCCGCCTGCGCCGGAGGCCAAAGAGGCCGAGCCGGCGGCTGCCGATACTCCCGCGCCCGGGCAAAAAACACTTTCAGATTCATTTGATCCCGCCGGGCCGATAACCTCCACCTTCCCCCTGCCCGACGCCGCATCCTCAGTCGTCTCCGTATCATCACCAGACGCGTCTTCCTCATCCGCATCGAGCCCTTCTCCCGCCGCCGCGGTAGCCTCATCGTTCATGTTCTCATCGGACGAGGAGGAGACCGGACCTGATGAAGCCTACTCCGAGGTGTGGATGACAAAGGGCGGGCGCATCGAGGCATTGCCTGCAAAGGCCCCACCGATAACCTCGACAGTCGATGCCACTTCCGCTTCCGGCCCCGCCTCTCCCCTCTCCGAGGTGGCCAATGTGCGGCAGCTCAAGCGTGGCGTGTATGAAATCGACGTCGGCAGGTTGGGGGGCGAGCCGCTCGTGGTGCAGGATTCGGCGGGCATCTATTATGTGCGCCTGCCGTTCACTCCTCTTGGCGAAAAGAGCCCGGGCGAGAGCGTGGGCACGCCAAGGCCGAAAAACAAGATAGATTAAGGAGTTTTTCTCCTCACTTTCAGCATCTCAAACATCGAAAACTATCTGTATTCTCCAGCGCCCGCCCTTCTCCCGCTCCACCTGCAACTGGTGATATGTGACTGCCTTTATCGCGTCTTTGGGCCGCGTGCGGGCGAGGCCGACCGTGCATCTGATGCGGTTCGTCTTCTCGTCGTACTCCCCTATGTCGATGGACACCGCCAGCCTCTCGCGCGCCTCGCATTCGGCCAATATGTTCGAAAGAAGTCCGACGACAAGCTGGTCTTTTGCGGCGAAACTCTCGTCTATCTTCATCTCCTCTTCAGCCCTGCCTTTGCCCAGCACAGAGAACATGGCCATCGCCGTCTGCGTCAGGGCGGCCGGGAACGTCGGGCCCCAAGCCTCTGCCATTATGTCGGCCGTGTGCTCGAGGAAGCGGAAGCCCGCGGCAGGTGCGGGTGTATTTCCCTTTTTGGCGTCTTCTTTATTTTTGCAGTCTTTTGTTTTCTCACGCGTAATCTTCACACTCTTCTTCCCTCCCGTCCCCTCTTTATACTGCCGAACGGCCTCGGCCAATTGTTTCGCATGTCGGCGGTCTTTCTCTTGCGCCTGAACAGTCTCGGCCTCCATCCTCCTCGAATACTCCTCTATCACGGCCTTGGCGCTCTTCTTCCCGTCTTCACGCATGCCCTCGATTTTGTCTGCGAGCATTTGGCCGATGCGCCGGCCATCCGGCAATTCCTCGACGATGAGCGTGATGTCGAATTCTTTTGACTGGGCACGGAGTTTTTTCAGGCGTTCTTCCTGCGCATCCAGTTCTGCCGAATATTTCGCCCCGAATTCCTCGAACCTGATTTTCCCGTTCCGCAGCGAGGACTGCAGGCTCTCGCTTGGCGCCAAGCTGGGGTTGAAACCGTCGGCTCCCGACGCCGGCAAGCCTTTCGGCCATTCACGCGAGACGAGCAAACGGTAGCCGTCGCCATCGTCGCCCCCGTCGCGTGTTGTCTTGATTTTGAGCATGTCTTTATCCTTCAGCACATGTAATAAAAAGCTGCGAGTGGGCATTCAATTCCATCCAAGCAGAGCGAGGTGTAATCATGGAAGTTCGAGCCAGTCATATATTGGTCGGCAGCGAGGCCGAAGCGGTGGCAATCCAGAAGAAATTGGCGGCAGGCGAAAAATTCGAGGATTTGGCGCGCAAATACTCGACATGCCCCAGCGGCAAGTCCGGCGGCGATTTGGGTTTCTTCGGCCCCGGCATGATGGTGAAGGAATTCGAGGTTGCGGCCTTCGCATGTCCGGTCGGGCAGGTGTCAAAGCCGGTGAAGACCGAGTTCGGCTATCATCTCATCAAGACCACTGGAAAAAAGTGAGATGAGACATCTGTTCCCATTTTTTTCTTTGTTTTCAGTTTCTTCCCTCTCCAGTCAAATCATGCATCCGGTTTATAAAATTGGCATCTGATTAATCCACGTCGATTACAGAACATCTGTCCTGCATTTTGGTGAATCTATATGGATATCTCGAAACGGACCGCACTCTTGGGCAGCGAGAGCGCGTTCGACGTGCTCGCCGAAGTCAACAAGCTCAAGCGTGAGGGCAAAGAAGTAATCTCCTTCTGCATAGGCCAGCCGGATTTCGACACGCCCCTGCACATCAAGGAGAGCGCGATCAAGGCCATCCGCGATGGCAAGACAGGCTACACTGATTCCGCCGGCGTGTTGTCTGTGCGCGAATCGGTCGCGCGCTACCTTTCCCGCACGCGGCATATCGATGTCAAGCCAGAACACGTTGTCATCGGAAACGGGGCGAAGGGCTTCATCGCCTTCTCGGTGCTCTGCACCACTGACTACGGGGTCGGCGACGAGGTCATCTACCCCAACCCCGGCTACCCCATCTACGAATCGCAGATAATCGCCAACGGCGCCGTGCCCATCCCCCTGCCGCTCATCGAGAAAAAGAAATTCAGCTTCGACATCGGCGAATTGGAGAAGCGAATCACGCCCAAGACCAAGATGCTCATAATCAACACTCCCCAGAATCCGACCGGCGGCATACTCGACGAGGATGATTTGGGCGAAGTGGCGAAGCTCGCCAAAAAGCACGGCTTCTGGATTTATGCGGATGAAATATATTCCCAAATAGTGTACGACGGCGAATTCATGAGCGTCGCATCGATTCCCGGGATGTACGAGCGCACAATAATCTCGGACGGTGCGTCGAAATCCTATGCCATGACCGGCTGGCGCATGGGATTTGTCGCGAACCCCGTCCTCGCACCCCACATGGCGCGCTGGATTACCAACCTCGAGGCGTGCGGCAACCACATGTCTCAATACGCGCTGGCGGAGGCGCTCGACGGCCCGCAGGATGAGACAAAGAAGATGGTGGCCACATTTCATGAGAGGCGCGACATCATCGTCAAGCTTCTCAACGAAATCAAAGGCGTGAGCTGCCTGACGCCTGGCGGCGCATTTTACGCGTATCCGAACGTGACAAAAGTTGTCCACGCTCTTGGCATGAAAGACGCGGTCGAGCTGCGCAAACTCCTCCTCGCTAACGGCATCGCGGTGCTGGCAGACAGTAATTTCGGGCAGCGCAACGCGGAGGACGAGGACTTCCACCTCCGCTTGAGTTATGCCACCTCGAGCGAGAACATAATCAAAGGCGTGGCGAAAATGAAGAAGGTGCTCGAGGACGCGCAGGCTATGGCCGGAGAAAAGAAGGGCGCGCAGGCAGCCGCAGTCCCGAATTCCACCACTTAAGCAGGGGAGCCTATGAGTATCATCGACAAGAACGGACAGACAAAGACCTGCTCAATCCCGCAGATCCGCTCCGGCGCCGCAGAGATGCGCGGCTATTCCCTCATCTCGCTGCATTGCGCCGCTTCCGGCCATTCGGGCGGCGTGCTCTCGGCCATGGACATACTCTCGGTGCTCTACCTCTCGGTGATGCGCCACAAGCCCTCCGAGCCGAATTGGGACGGACGTGACCGCCTCTTCTTCTCAGTCGGCCACAAAGCCCCGGCATGGTACGTGCCTCTGGGTTACTGCGGATACTTCGACGTGAAACAGACAGCCACCCTGCGCAAACTGGGCAGCCCATTTCAGGGCCACCCCGACCGCAAGAAACTGGACGGCATCGAAATCTCGTGCGGCTCGTTGGGCATGGGCCTCTCCATCGCCATCGGCGACGCCCTCTCGGCCCGATTGGACAAGAAAGACTACCGGTGCTACTGTCTCATGGGCGACGGCGAGCAGCAGGAGGGGCAAATCTGGGAGGCGGCCATGGCGGCCGGCCATTACAAGCTCGACAATTTGTGCGCCATAGTGGACAAGAACAAACTGCAGATTGACGGTCAAGTGTGCGACGTGATGAACATTGACCCGCTCGCGGAGAAATACAAATCATTCGGCTGGCATGTCATCACTGTAGATGGGCACGACATCGAGGCGCTCGAGTGCGCATTCAAGGAGGCGGCCTCGACAAAAGGAAAACCAACAGTCATCATCGCCGACACCCTCAAGGGCAAGGGCGTCTCATTCATGGAAGGCAAAGCTGGCTGGCACGGCCGCGCGCCGACAAAAGAAGAGCTCGATATGGCCCTCAAGGAACTCGGCGTCGAGAATCTGCCAAAAGACGAGATGATAAAAATCTCGCAAGATTGGCAGACGCGCGCATCTGCCGAAGTAGAGGCGTCTATGCCGAAGTTTGGGAAGAATTACTGGTGGAATTCACAAGATGTCATGAAAGTCGAGATGAAGCCCACTCGCTTTGGATTCGGAGAAGAGTTGGCAGAAAACACAAACCCGAACATCGTCTGCCTCGGCGCCGACATCTCAGCGTCTATCAACATCAGCATGTTCTATGACAAGAACCCCGAGCGCAAAGACCGATGGTTCTCCATGGGCATCGCCGAGCAGTCGGGCACATGCGTTGCCGGCGGCTTTGCAAAAGAGGGCAAGATCCCTATTTTTGGCACTTATGGAGTTTTCGCCGCAGGCCGGGCGCTTGACCAGATACGCACCACGCTCGCCTATGGCAACCTCAATGTCAAAATAGCGGGCGCGCACGGCGGAGTTTCTGTCGGCCCGGACGGCGCGACTCATCAGGCGCTCGAGGAGATTTTTCAGATCGCAGGCATACCGAATATGCGCATGATGGTGCCGTGTGATTCGGTCGAGACCAAGAAGGCGACGCACGCAATGATCGAGGAAGTGGACGGGCCGTGTTATATCCGCTACGCGCGCGAGGCAACTCCCATCATCACCACTCTCTCAACTCCTTACAAATTCGGCATCTCAACCATCATCCACTACCGTGGCGAGAAGCCCAATTTCATCGACGCGTTCGAGACCGTGCTCTCGACCGACTCGAAAAACACTAATGAGCACGATGACATCACCATCATCTCGTGCGGGCCGGAAACGGCCGAGGCCATGCGCGCCGCATGGATACTCAAATCCGAATTCGGCATCACGGCGCGCGTGATAAACCTCTCGACAATAAAGCCACTCGACAAGCCGGCCGTCGTATCCGCCGCGCGCGAGACCGGCGCCATCCTCTCGGTCGAGGAGCATCAGGTCGGGGGCATGGGCAACTACATATCCTCGGCGATAATGTGCGAGCCGAGCCTTTATGGCCGCCCCGTCCTCTTCGAGATGATCGGCGTCAAAGACACTTTCGGAGAATCCGGCTCGGCATGGGAGCTCATCAAGAAATTCGGGCTCGCCGCCGAGCATATCGCGGCAAAGGCAAAAGAGATGGTTGGGGTGAAGAAACCTCTCTGAAAAATGTAATTGTTTGGTGTGTATGTCATGGCGGCCGAAAAACCCGAGTGGCTCGACATTTTGGAATATCCCTTCAGCCCGCATTATTTCGAGACTGGCGCGGGGAAGATGCACTATATCGACGAGGGCACTGGCGCGCCCATAGTTTTCGTGCACGGCAACCCCGCATGGTCATTTGAATTTCGAAACATGATAAAACGATTATCAAAAACAAATCGTTGCATCGCAATCGATCATTTGGGTTTCGGTTTATCTGACAAACCTCCTGACTGGTCCTATCTTCCATCCGCGCATGCCGACAACCTTGAGAAACTTCTCGAATCTCTGGATTTGAAAGACATCACGATAATGGGCCAGGACTGGGGCGGGCCGATCGGTCTATCATATGCCCTCAAGCACCCCGACAAAGTCCGCGCTCTTGTCATCTCGAACACCTGGTTGTGGTCTGTGAAAAACGACCTCTATTATCAGGCGTTCAGCAAGGGGATGGGCGGCCCAGTGGGGCGCTGGCTGATCAAAAACCACAATTTCTTCGCCCGCGTTGTCATGAAAATGGCGTATGGCGACAAAAAGAAGCTCACCCAAAAAATCCATTCGCAATATTTATCCCCGCTCGCCAAGCCGGCCGAAAGAAAAGGCTGCTGGGTTTTCCCCAAGCAAATAGTCGATTCGTGGGAATGGCTAGATTCCCTCTGGGCGAAGCGTTCGACTCTCGCGGATAAGAAAATCCTTCTTGCTTGGGGCATGAAAGACATCGCATTTAGAGAGAATGAATTGCGGCATTGGAAAGAGGCTTTCCCGAACGCGAGCGTTGTCCGCTATGCCGATGCCGGTCATTATGCGGCCGAGGAGAAGCCCGATGAGCTGTGCGGCGAGATCGAGAAGCTGCTGCGGGATTAGGTGTTTTTTCAAAAATTATTTCTCAATCTGCCGCTCTCCCAGCGCATATTCAACTGCCGCCTGCGCATGGATAGTCGTGGTGTCAAAGACGGGCACATTCACGTCCTTCTGCTTGATGAGCAATGGCAATTCGGTGCAGCCCAATATGACTCCCCGTGCACCCTCGTCTTTCTCGAGGCGGTTGATTATCTTCACGAGTCCGTCCCTTGATTCGTTTCTAAAATCGCCCACAACCAATTCATCGAAGATGACAGAGTTGGTGTAATTCCTCTCACTCTCGTTTGGCAATATCACGGTGAGATTGTATTTCTTCTCGAGTATGTCTCGGTAATAGCTCTGCTCCATGACTATCTTGCTGCCCAACAAAATGACTTTCTTCACTCCGCTCTCATTCACTTTCTCACCTGTCGCGTCCGCGATGTTGAGCACTGGTATGCCGGTCTCCCGTTCGATATCGGCGTCGAACGCGTTCATGGTGTTGGAGCCCACGATGATGAAATCCGCGCCGCCGGCCTTCAATCTTCTCGCTGCCGCCACCATCTCGCCGCTCACATACTGCATGTCCTGCGGGCTGGCCCGCTTTACCTCATCCGAGACATCCGCGAAGTCTATGGAATACATCAATATTTTCGCCGAATGGGGGTCTCCTAATTTCGTATTCAGCTCCTCATTCATGATGCGGTAATACTCGGCCGATGACAGCCAGCTCACCCCGCCGATCATTCCGATGACTTTTATGCTATGGTTTTCAGGCGTGTTTATGCCCGCATTCTGCAAATTGTTTGTGCCGGCCGCGGGCAATGTGTTTGCGTATGCAGGAGGCGGCATGCAAGCTCCGATAACATATCCGCAAATCATGACAGCTATCAAAAGCACGGCCAGAATCATCATGTGTTGTGTTTTCATTTTTTCCCTCGGTCAAAATAATGGTGCTAGTTTTATAATGATTACAAAAATCCATGGAGTATAATAAAAGGGGCTCTAATATGTCCGATCTGTTCATCCAAATCCTCCCGCTGGCCGTCGCTTCGGCCGCCTCTCCGGTAATCATCGCCATCTCGCTCGCGCTTTTGTCGAAAAAGAGCTTCGGCGCGCTGGGAGCTTTCTTTTTCGGGTGCGCACTGGCAACTCTCATCCTCGCCGGCATCGGTATTAGCGTGGCCGCCGAAGACGAGGTGGTGGCGAGCAGCATAGGCCTCTCAACATCTGTTCTTGACCTGGCGCTGGGCGCGGTATTTTTCGCATTCGGCGTGAAAGTGATGCTCGAGAAACCCGCAGACGAGAAGAATCCGCCGCCAACCAAAAAACCCCGCAGCCCTATCAGTTGGTTCGCCTTGGGCCTTTTCGGCAGCCTCACCAATTTCGATGCGGCAATTCTAAATATCACTGCAGTCCGCGAGATTTTCAATTCCAATATCGTCTTATTGCAAAAAGCCTTTCTTCTTGTTTTCTGCGATTTCTTCCTCCTCTCGCCGATTCTGCTCCCGTGCATCATCTATGTTTTCGCGCCTGCTGCCTCCAAAGCGTTGCTGGCACCTGTTGCCGACTGGCTGAAGAAAAACGGCAATTATCTGGTGGGCGCGATCTTCATCATATTCGGCATCTTTTTGGTGATGAAGGGGATATGAGCGCGCCTGCCTAGCACAACCTTCTTTAATCTCATCCACTACAAATAATCTCAAGGGGTCGTTCCACGCCCCCGTGCAGGTGTTCATATATATTAACATCTGCACCAGAAAAACAAAGTGGAAAGCACGGGGTCGTGGCGTAAGCTGGTAGCGCGGCAGGCTCCAGGTCGGCCCCTTTTCTTTCTTTGGAAAAGAAAGAAAAGGCCCCGGGGTTCAAAAGAAAGAAAACCCCGGGAATCTCTCCAAAAAAGAAGGAGGAATGGGGCCAAAAAGAAACCTGCATGTTAGGGTTCAAATCCCTACGATCCCACAGGGCTTTTTTCGCCGGAGGCGAAAAAACCCCGGAAAAAGAACGACACACAGAGTTCCCGAACGACACATGGGAAACACCGGAAAAAAGAAAGAAAAATTCATGCGTCAATTTTGCTGATGATGATGACACAGGTTTGCGAGAGCGTGCATGTCACGCAATGTTGAAGACCTGGAGCCCTGAAGCAAAACAATATTCATCTGTCGTCGTTTTTCTTTTGGGGGTGAATCACTTAGCCCCTTTTCTTTCCCAAAGAAAAGGGGATATGTGTGCGTCAGCTTTATATTCCATTTTGCCCAACCATCCATGTGGCGACAAAGAATAGGCGAAGAGTCAAGGGCATAAGGCGCAAAAAAACAGCGGCAAGTCTCAGTCTTCGCACTCCGTCGTCTATTGCGAAAAACAAAATCAAGCCTTTCCTAGCCAAGCTCACCAAGCCCCGCGCGCATCCTCACGCATTCGGAAATCCATTGGCCGTGTCGTGGCCCTCGAATGCCCTCCCTCCCGAGAAAGCGAAGCGCATAGTATTGCTCAGCCGCATCCAGCACCGCCTCTGGACATGGACCGTGGCCCTCGCCATCATCCTCCTGCTCCTCGTGGCTTTCATCGAGCTGGCCCCGAGCTTTGGTTTCGGCCCGCATCCGTCCTCCTCGCGCGCGCAATTGCTGGAGCAGGCCGACCTCACCGCATTGCTGGTCCTCATCCTCGAGCTGGCCGCGCAATACCATTCCGCACGAAACAAAGCAGTCTTCGTGCGCCAGAACTGGTTCCTAATTCTCGCTCTGCTGCCATTGGGGATTTTTCTGCGCGCGGCCAGCCTCCTCGAGGGCGCGAGGGCGGTTCGCGCCGTGCAGGCATGGGGCAAACTGGACGAGATGCGTGTGGTGCTGCCCTCGCTCGATGTACCGCTCTTTTCCCCGCTCGTGGTCTGGGGAGAGAATGGGGCGAACCTCGTCTCCAAATGGGCGGGCTGGGACGAATTCAAGGAATTGACGGGCCGCGTGTTCGGCGGTTTCTCCAACAAGCCGTAGATATTCTGCGCGTCATCACAATGATTATAATGTTAGTCGGCCCTCAAGCGCTCCATGCGCACCCAACTCCTGCTGCTTTGCCTGGTCCTCGGCGGATTCCTCCTCTCATTCGGCTGCTTAGGCGAGCAGGCCTCTCCGGCCGCTCCGGCCTATAATTCGTCCCCCACCCTGCCGCCCGTGAATCCGATAGACAACACCCCGAAGCCCAATCTCACCAACTACACCGCCCCCTCGACAATGACCTCCCCATTCGAGCTGTCGTTCATCAATCTCTCCCTGTCCGACGCCACCCTCATCCGCACGTCGAATCGCACCGTGCTCTTCGACGCGGGCTCGGCCGACATGGCTCCCACCCTCGTCGCCTATCTGCGCGCCAAGAACATCGACCACATCGACCTCCTCGTCCTCTCATCCGACGACCCCGCATTTGTCGGCGGCGCGCCGGAAGTGTTGCGCAATTTCCCAGTGACCGAAGTATGGACGAACGGCGGCAATTATTCCGATTACCTCTGGTCAACCATCAAAAGCTCCATAGGCACCGTCCCGGTGCGCTCAGTGTCTTATGGCGACAACCGCACGTGGGGCGAGATGGAAGTGATGGTCGTAAACCCGCAACTCACCCGCCTGTCAGGCGACGGGGATTCGACGGTGCTAAAGGTGTCGTATGGCTCATTCTGCTCGCTGCTCTTCTCCAATTCGGTGGCGGCGGGCGCCTCCTCAATAGACGCCGGCACGGTGACCGGCGGAGTGGACAGCCGCATCGTCAGCGGCCCGATTCCCGTCACATGCCCCGTGCTGCGCGTCTCGCACCACGGCTCGGCCAATTCGGCGTCATTCCAGCTCCTCAACCAGGTGAACCCGACCGACGCCATAATCAGCGTGGGCCCCGACCCTCCGCAGAACCTCTATCCATCACCAACTCTGCTGCGCCGTCTCGTGCTCAACAACGCCACCGTGTGGACGACCGACCGCCTCGGCACCGTGACCGTCACATCTGACGGCACAACGTACCATATCGCCTCGGAAGTGTCGAGGGACACGGCGTTCGGCCATTTCCTCGAGAACGTGGTCTATAGCGGGGCAGACTATTGGGCGCCATAAGGGAAAGGGAAAATTGAAAAGAAGGCTTTGTTTTTCACGCGCTGGCCGCTTCCTTACGCGCCCGCCTGTTTTTTCAGCGCGGCCGCCTTGTCTGTCTTCTCCCATGTGAATTCCGGCTCTTCACGCCCGAAATGGCCGTATGAGGAAGTCTTGGCGTAAATCGGTTTGCGCAGATTCAAATCGATGATTATCTGCCCGGGCTTGAGTCTGAAATTCTTTTTCACCATTTCGAGGAGTTTTCCATCAGATATTTTTCCTGTGCCCATGCAGTCCACGAAAACCGAGACCGGCTCGGCGTGGCCGATGACATAGCCGAGCTGCACGAGGCAGCGCCGGGCCAATCCCGCAGCCACAATATTCTTGGCGATATAGCGCGCCATGTAATTCGCGGAGCGGTCCACCTTTGTCGGATCTTTGCCGGAAAATGCGCCCCCTCCGTGCGGGGCCATGCCTCCATATGTGTCGATGATTATCTTGCGGCCGGTAACTCCGGAATCGGATGCCGGGCCGCCTATGACGAACTTCCCTGTCCCATTCACAACAACTTTTGTGTCAGCGGTGAAATATTTTCCGATGACAGGTTTGATGGCCCTCTCCATCAGGTCCTTCTTTATCATCTCGGCAGTTATCTCCTTGCCATCGGCCGTCTTCTCGTCATGCTGCTGCGCGATGACCACGGTGACCACTTTCTGCGGTTTCTTTTCGTCATCATATTGCACGGTGATTTGCACCTTGCCGTCGGGGCGCATGTATGTAAGCGCGCCCGAGCGGCGAACATCAGCCAGTTTCTTCGCCAGTTTGTTTGCGAGCGAGATGGGCAATGGCATAAGTTCGGGTGTCTCATCACAGGCATAGCCGAACATGATGCCCTGATCCCCCGCGCCGATGTCCTCGAGTTTTTGCTCGCTCACGCCTTGCGCGATGTCTGGCGACTGCTCATGAATTCCAACAAGCACACCTGAGCCCAAATGGTCGAACTGGTATTCGGGCTTTGTGTAGCCTATTTCCTTGATGGTCTTTCGCACTATCCCCTGTATGTCGGCGTATCCGGTGGTGGTCACTTCCCCCACAACGACAATGAGCCCCGTCGTCACCATTGTCTCGACGGCCACGTGCGCGTGCGGGTCCTGCTTTATGAGCTCATCGAGTATTGCGTCGGAGATGCGGTCGCACACCTTGTCGGGGTGGCCTTCGGTGACTGATTCTGACGTGAAGAGATAAGACATGGGCAAAACCTCCTGATTCTATAGAGTGTATTCTCGTTTTTTTAGTTAATATGCCTTTCCGACGATTTGCTCGATGCCGGTATTGACTCTTTCCGCCTCTTTCGCCGATATCGCGTAAGACTTCGCATTCTCATGCAAAAATTGCAGCCTGATGAAATACCATTCTCCCCCCGTCTGCCGCCATGCCACAAATGTGGTGATGCTCGTCTTCTCCTCCCAAATCTTGAGATGTTCGACTTGCTCTTTTCTCAATTGAAGCGAAGTGGAATTCACGGCCTTGCATTCGAATCCGTATTGTTCTGTTCTGCGGAACGTGAGTATGTCGGGGCACGGGCTGCCCGAGCCCGAACCTGCGGCGCGGATGACAAGAAATCCGGCGGCCATGAGCTTGTCCATGAGCTCGTGCTCGGCCCGGGTGCCTTTTTGGTAAGAACCAAACGTCATGCTTCTATCGTCGATGCGACGCCTTAATAAGGTTTCAGATATCTTTGGTTTTTTGGAAGTGATGCCCATGAAGCTTGATCTCAAAATCGGCGAATGCATGACTGTCGGCGTACTCACGCTGCCTATCGATTCATCCGTCATGGCCGCGGCGCAGCTCTTGAAGCGGTCCCGCGTGGGCTCGGTCATAGTCACTGACAAGGGCAAGGCAGTCGGAATACTCACCGAGCGCGACATAGTGCACAAGGCTGTGGCCGAGGGCAAAGACCTCTCCAAAGTCACGCTCAAATCCATCATGTCGAAACCGCTCAAAGTCATCGGCGCGAGCCAGTCAATCGCCGACGCGGCGCTGGCGCTCAAAGAGAATCGGGTGAAACGCCTGCCGGTCGTCGACAAGAAAGGGCAGCTCGTCGGCATCGTGTCCGAGGGCGATCTCATGCGCGTGTACCCCGGCATGGTGGACATCATGGCCGAGAGTTCGGAATTGGGGCCGTTCGAGCGCGAGAAGCACGTCTACACCGGAGTGTGCGAGCAGTGCGGCCTGCATTCGGATGAGCTGCGCATGCAGAACAGCCGCCTCACCTGCGACGAATGCATGGAAGAGGACGAAGTGTAGGGGAACAAAAGAGACGAAGCGCAGGAAGACGGCAGCGTCTTATTCTTTTTCTTTCGCCGGCACGACCTGCGGCTCGACTTTCGCGTCTCCCAAGCGGGCATCCACCCTGCACATGCATGCAAGATACCATTTCATCAAAAGCTCGTTCGATTTGCCCCATAGAGAGGACTTGGCCACAATCTCACCTACTTGTTCGCGTGATATTTTCACCGTCTTGTCAGTCTCGAAAACATCCGAATTATTCGAGCAGGCGATGTAGGATTCTATGGCCATGAAGAGCGGGATGATGCAGAACATGCGCACGCCAATCTGCTCTTTGGGCAAAGCCAGCACATACTGTATTCCGCCTTTCAGATATTTCGTCGCGTCATGGATCTCCTCGCGCAACACTGCCATGGCGGCCGCCCGCTTCTCTTTCTGTAAAATCGTATCGTAATTCAGGCGGTAGCGCGCCATGACTCCGAGCGGCCAATAATACCTTTTCGCCGGCACATCGTGCGCCACGTCTCGGAGTATGTTCACCTTCTGCAATGCGAGGCCGAAGCGTTTCGCCCGCCCGCGCAGCTGTGTGCGGAGTCTTTTGTTTATTATGCGGTTGTAATACAAGAGGTCGTTGAAGAGATAGCCCACCACGCCGGCCACATAATACGAGTAGCGGTTCTGGTCCGCGAAGGTGCGGATGCGCTTTCGCTGGAATTTATACATGCCGGCGGCCATCTCCCGGCCCCAGCGCAATGTAACTTTTCTTATCGTGGCGGGCTGTTCATAGAACAGGGCAGCGACGCTCGGCAGCTTCTCAATCAGCTCGCGCTCGTAATCGCAGTCTATCTGCGATAGCATGTGCGCGCGGACTCTCTCCACTTCAGCAGCATCCAGCTCTTTTTTCGAGAATGATTTGAGCAGGGCGTCGAACATCCCGCGCTTTGTTTTCAGCGGCGCGTGGGAATCCTCGATGGTGTCGATGAGTCTGTAGATGAGATAGGCCAGCATGGTCTGCTCGCCCAAGGGCTGGGGAAGGAGTTTTATGGCGAGCGAGAAGCTGCGCGAGACTTTCGGCAGAATCTCCCATGCGATTTTTCGATTGTCCATAGGACACCCTGTAGCCGTCGCTATCGATTTTGGCTTTTCCCTATTAGGTACGAATCGATTGAGGATTTAAAGCCTTTGCGTTTTTTGCCCATATGCCAAAACCTCTCCCGTTCCGGCGGTTTTGTTTAGCCCCCTGCGGTTTTGTTTATATTCTCTTCGGCCCTCTCTCCTTTCATGCAGCGCCTGCCGATGCTCGAGACGGATTTCTCTTCGTTCCTCCTGCCACAAGGCGCGCTCGCCAAAACATCCCGCTCGCTCGCGCCATATCTCGCAGAGCTTGGGCAGGTCGTCGAAAACCGCGACGAGAATCATCTGGCCGCCTCTCTCCTCCTATCAGACGACAAGGCCGCGCTCGGGCAATCAAGCGCGCTTGCCGCCCGCCTCGGCTCACCAAACCTCGTCATAGTTGTCGGCGTGGGCGGCTCGAACCTTGGCGCGCTCGCCGTGTCGCAGGCGCTCCTTGGCCCGTACCACAACTCGCTTGAGCCAAACCGGCAGCTCATCTTCGCCGACACCACGGACGCGCCGTCCATCTCCGCCATCTTATCGCTCGCGCGCCAGTGCCAGGATTCAGGAGGTTCGGTCGTCATCAATGTCATCTCCAAATCGGGCGCGACTCTTGAGACCATGGCTCTTTTCACAATATTACGCGATGCGCTGCCAGACCTGCCATCCTCGCACATCGTGGTCACCACCGATGCCAGCTCGGCCCTCGAGCGGCAGGCAAGCGCATCCGGCTGGCCGTGCCTGACATTGCCTAAAATGGTGGGCGGCCGCTATTCTGTCTTCTCGAACGCCGGCCTTTTCCCCCTCGCGCTCATGGGCATCGAGACAGGGGAGCTGCTCTCCGGCGCCGCCGCCATGCGCAAACAATGCCTCGCAAGCGGGCGCGACGCCGCCAAAAATCCCGCCCTGCACATCGCGGCAGGCCTCGAATATCACCGTCTGCAAGGGCGCACAATCCACGACCAGTTCCTCTTCTCGAATTCATTGTGCGGCGCGGGCCAGTGGTACCGCCAGCTCATGGCCGAATCATTGGGCAAAGAGCGCAAGGCCGCGGCTGGCGGAAAGAACCAACCGGCAGGAGGGAAGAAAATCCATGTCGGCATCACGCCGACAGTCTCCATCGGCTCGACCGATTTGCATTCCATGGTGCAGCTCGACTTGGCGGGCCCGGCAGACAAGACGCACCGGTTCGTATCCGTGGCCTCGTTCGCCGACGACCCGCGCGTGCCTGATGACGAGCGGCTGAATTCTCTCGTGCCGCATGCCGGCGGAAAGACGGTGAGCCAGCTCATGGATTCCATTCTGCACGGCGCGAAAACAGCGTTTTCCGCGCGCCATATTCCGTTCATAGATGTCCGCCTCCCCGCCCTGTCGGCGCATGCAATGGGGCAGCTCATGCAGATGGAGATGGTCGAGATAATGCTGCTCGGGCGCCTGATGAAAGTCAACGCCTTCGACCAGCCGGCGGTCGAGGAATACAAGAAGGAGACGAGGAAGAAACTGATGAGATTCTAACCGAGCAAGAAACTGATGAGAACAAACGGCTGATTAAGCCGGCGGTGAGTTTTGTATGACGAGAAATCCGATGCATGTCCTGTGTTTCGTGCTGTCATTGTTGTTGGTGTCCCCGTTTATCTCGGCAGACGTCATTGTTCCGAACACGCATCAGGTTGATGTCTGCGCGAAAGTCACGAACTTGGAGCATTATCCATCCATTGTCATCATCGCGCAGGACACTGGCCCGTCCGGGGGTCCGGGGGATATCTCCATCGTCCAATCCGGCGAATGCATGCCTTCAAAGTCATACAAATTCGATTCTCTCAAATTCTACTGGGCTGACAAGAGCTATGTTGATTCGGTCGGCCTGTCGAACCTCAAACAGATTGACTCCGCTTCGCAAGATTCCTCATCCATAAATGACGTGAATGTGCATTTCATCAGCTCCTCCATCAGAACCAGCTCATACTCTACCGACAATTCGAACCCCATCACGCACGAGGACATCGATTACACTCTGGCGCAGAATGCGGCCGGCCAGTTCGAATTGAAGAATGCCAACGGAGGCCCTATCTCAAATGTCTACAACCAGTCGAACTCGTCCAACTCGAGCAGCAATTCCATCATAACCCGCCCGGGTGATTTGGTCTCGGAGATGTATCTCTTCGCAGTGCTTGTGCTGGGCGCCGCCGCCATCATCATCCTCTACCGCTCCCTTACCAAGCCTGCCGAGGGCTCTGGTTTGGGTGCATCAGCTTCCAAGCAGAAAACCTCCCCGAAGAAGAAGGGTCTGTGAGCCTTGGTGCCCATGGATTATCTTGTCCAATTCGGCCTTTCGCTTTTTCTCACAATTTTCATCGAGTTCATCGCGCTTTTCGCGCTCGCGCGCCTCTATTTCAAATGGACTCCAAAGCGCATGTCCAACCGCCTGCTTCTCTTCTGCGGCATTTTCTGCTCTTTCTGCACCCTGCCCTATGTGTGGTTCGTGCTGCCCGGCCTGATCTCTTCGCGCATGCCCTACATCGCCGTGGCCGAAAGCTTCGCCGTATTGGCCGAAAGCCTGATTTACCTCATGGTGCTGCGCATAGGCGCACGGGAGGCTTTCATCCTCTCGCTTGCATGCAACATGCTCTCGTTTGGCATCGGGCTTCTGCTGCTCTGAGCTTTTTTGGCAAGCTTTTTCTAAAACGAGATTCTCTTGTCTGAATTATCTGCCATCAGCCATGCCCCGCGCAAAGCCGGATAACCTTGTGTCGAGAGGCGGATGGGAATATTTTTCGTGGGTCCGATTGCGTGCCGCCTGAACGTTTGCATCATCTCCCTGCGCAGCGCTGCGTTTTTCATATACTCTTTCCCGACCGAGCCTGCCACCACGAATTCGGCCGGGTCGAGCACGGCGGCGATGCCGGCCAAGCCCGCGCCGAATTCCCCTGCCGCCTCACGCGTTATTTTTTTCGCGAGCGAGCCTCTCATGGAAAATATCTCCTTTGCGCTCCGACGCGTTTTCATCAGTTTTTTCCATTCCCTCTCAATTCCCATCCCGCCGCACAACCTCTCCCATTCAGTCCATTCTCCCTGTGCATTTCGCATGGGGAAATGTCCGGCTTCGCCCGCCACATTATGGGCGCCGCGAAACAATCGCCCGCCCGCAACCATGGCGCCGCCTATTCCGCTGCCCGGCGCCACGAGGAAGAAATTGTCGTCCGCACGCCGTCCGCGCGAGTCCCATTCCGCACTCGCCATGCATTTCACGTCGTTCCCGATCGCAATGCGGGCTGGGAGGCGGCGCAGGCTGTCCATGAATTTTTTGCAATCCACTCCGGGCAGATTCGGCAGGGCGACGGGTCGGCCGCCAACCACAAAGCCCGGCAGCGAGAGGCCTACGGAGCCGGGCGAATATTTTTCCACAGCCCCACGGATGATGGAAACAAGTTCGGGGGCGTCAGTCGTGCAGCCGATCTCAATCCGGGTGATGTCTTTTTTTCCGGGCTTTGCCATGGCCGCGTATTCGACCTTGCTGGCCCCGATGTCTATGGCGAGAATTCGCATGCTCTTCCCTCAACCCGTTGGCCTGCACAGCCAGCCCGCCTTTTTCACCTTCTCATAAAACAGCCACAGCCCAAGCGTGCCCAGCACGGCGACCGGGATGAAGTTGTTGATGGCGATGAACATCGTCATGAACACCGACTGGGGCAGATTCTGCAATCCGAGGAGCAGGAGCCCAAGCGAGATTATGATGGCGCACAAGATGCTTCCGATGAGGCCGGCCACGAGGAAATAGACTGCCTGAAGCGGGCTGATTCCGTCTCCCGCGTCATTCTTGTCATCCAGCAGGCTCCAGACCCTATAGGCGGCGTAGGCGAACACGAAATTGCCGGCAAATCCGAAAATGCTGCCGAGGCTGAATGTCCCGGCGGGGCCCATGGCAAGGGCGCTTGCTATGTCTGCGATGAGATTGCCAAACGCCGAACCCCACGCCGCGGCCGGCCCGAACAGCACGCCGAAGAGCGCGGGGATGAAATTGGCAGGCCTCACCTCGGTGAAACCGGGCACGATGACCAATGACTTGAAAGGCATGAGGAGCGCGACATAGACTATGGCCGTCGGCAGGATGAAGCGGATTTGCCGCTTGTCATAGAACACCGCGAATATGTCACGCATGCAAAACCCCTGTTTTTAGCAAGAAAGCAAGATTGATAATCCCCATCCCCGCGCCCAATGAGCCTATGGTGCATCTCCCCGCCGCATCCATCATCTGAGCGGCACACCGAAGGCCGCGAGGAAAATCACGATGACCACGCCAGCCACCCCACCCAATGCCGCTATGAGAAAAGTTATCCAGTCAATCGGTATGCTCAGCACGCCCGACGAATTGCACAACCAGAATACTATGAGGCCCATGACTCCGTGTATGACGAGCGGGGCGATGGCACGCAGGAGCTTGAAGAGGATGATGAAGATGATGACCGAGAGCACGAGCGCGATGAACAATCCGTACGCGACCATATGTTTCCTATTGATAGAAAGAAGATAAACCCTCTGCCATGGCCGTATCTAAACCTTCTGCTGAAGCTGTATCAAACTCTTATCCCAGCTCTGCCTTGAACTCGAATACTCTTGGGTTGACTTTGGCGGCCCGGCCTATCATCACGCCGTATAATCCGCTCTTCTTCAAGTCAACTATCTGCTCTTTTGTCCTGATGTCGCCGTTGGCCACGATTTTCTTGCCCGTGTCCTTGCATGCGGAATAGACATGGAAATCCGCCTTGTCATCCAAAGTCTGCGCAGCCGTGCGCGCATGCACGGCAAAGAAATCTGCATCAACATTGTTTATGAGATTGAGATACGTGCCCGTCTTCTTCTCGAACTTGTTCTCGCCCAATCTCATCTTCACCGAGCATGCGTATCCCGCCTTTTGCACCATGTGCACTATTTCGGCCGTCCTGCTCACCCTCTTTATCATCGCCGCGCCGATGCCCTGCCTCATGTATGATGGGGCGGAGCAGCCAAGGTTGAGGTTGAATCCCGCGAAGCCATTTTCGGGTTTGAATTTTGCGAGAAATTTCTCATAATCATCCAGCCTCGCGCCGCTCAACTGTATCTGCGTGGGTGTGTCATCTGGTATTTGGATGGCCTCGACTTCGCCCCGTTTCCCCTTTGCCAGATTCGCCACCCTCGAATTCTCGGTGAAGGTGAGGTCTGCGCCGTACTTGTGGCACAGGGTCCGAAATTCGGGAGTGGTTATCCTCTCCATCGGCGCGAGCATGAATTTGAAATCCATAAAATTATCTCAAGTGCAGTTTTTTCAAATATTGGCCGGAGCCTCTGTGGTCTGCACCGGCGCCGCCGCGTTCGCTGCTTTCATCATCCTCTTTCTCTTGAGGTAAAATCCGTAAATCTGCAGCGCAACCGTAATCGCGCAGAGAATGAGCACGCCCGCCTCGGCCAGATTGACGAACGTGCCTGCCTTTGTTTTGGCGAGCAGGCCGTTTGATTTGAGCACGAAATGCGCCACGAGAAGCGCGAATGCCGGGTAGATGAAATAATGCAACGTTTTCCACTTGCCCATCCCCATCTTTTTCACCGCCCAATCTGATGAGGTGAGTGTCATGGCCAGCAATATGATTATGGCCGGGATAGTTATCATAATAGGGAAGAAGCCGAGCGCCACGCCGATGTTCCAACCAAAGGTGAAGTCAAGTGCCAGCAGCGCGTGAATGGCGGCGAAAACAAATGCCGTGATGCCGACCGCGCGCCGCGGCTCGATGAGCGATGCGTACTTGATGTCAATGACTGCGAGCGGGCCGATTATGAGCGAGACGCAGATGAGGAATAATGCCGATAGGGCGAAGAAGCGGATGAAGATGAGGCTTGCAGGCAGGGGGAAGAACGCGTCATATGCGCCGATGAGCGCAACTCCTATCAAAATTAGGAGGAAAAGGAAACTGCTTTTTTGCACAAACATCAACTCCGAGCAAATATCATAGCCCTGCCGCTTTTCTATCTCGAAACCGTCTGCCCGAGCGGGCCCACCTCGAAATTCGGCAGCATCGAATCCGCGCGGGTCGAGTGCGGCTGACCCTTCCCGCCTTTAGTCGCGTATGCCTCTGTCGCGTCGGTGCCGCAGTAAGGGACATAAGCGTCCCCGCCCGGGTGGGTGGTGAAATTGCTCAGGTCATACACAACTCCATTGATTATCAGCCAACAATCGCCTTTTGCGCTGTGCTTGGCGACTTCTGCAGCCGTGAGAATGATGGAAATACTGGCCGGCGGCGTCTGATTCTGCACTACGGACAAATTATTGTCCTGCGCGTATGAATTAGCCTGCAGCGTCGAATTCCTGGCGGGCTGCTTGGCCGCCAAATCCTGCGGGTTTGATGTGCATCCTATGAGCAATATTGCCAGCGCGAATATGGCGATGAGCTGCGTCTTCATGGAATCAACCGACATCCTATCTGTTCCCAAGTTAAAATAGCCATAGATACTCCCCGGTAACAGCGGTATGTTTTATTAGCCAATCCCGCGTGGTGAAAACATGGCAACCGATGAGGAAATTATCCAAAAGTGGAAGAGCATAGCAGGTGAAAAAGAAAATGCAGAGGCCATCGTCGGCTTTTATCGCGCAGCCGAAGATGCCGGCAAGTTGTCTGGCAGGCAGGCTGCCGTCTCGGCAATGGAAAATGAACTGCTGTCTGATGCCACGCTGGAATCCGCCATAGCCGCATTCGGGCACGGCCGGCATGACAAGCGCAGCACAATCACCATGCGCGCCGTCATGCGGGAGGCATTGCGAATCGCGAAAGAGAAAGTTGAAAACAAGATCTAATCGATGGCATCGGTTATCACTGGGTCAGCCCTCTCTAGTTTCTCGGTGATAACTCAAAAGCAGTTCATTCGATCCCAGCCGACCGGTTGGATTCAGCCATTTCATCCACTTTTGTTATCCCCACGCGTTTTCCATCTTTTTGTGGGTATAACAGTTATCCCCACTAGTTTAATAAATATTTGTGGGTATAACTATTCATGGCATTGAAAAAACGCATCGTAAAGGGGAAGACCTACTTCTATGTCGAGAGAAACCTCCGTCTCGGCGGCAATAAGTGGAAGACTTTCTCGACATATGCCGGAAGCAAAAAACCCAATCTGGCCGCATGCAGGGGGTTAGAAGCCGAATTGGGCAAAAAAATCTCCAAATTCATCCGAACCGAAATCCTTCTTCCGAAGACCGAGTTCATTGATGCGAAAAGCGCATTGGCGCTCGAGAACATCCGCTCAGATTATGCGGTGCTGTCCAAAAAGGCCGATAAAAGCAACCTGGAGCGGTTTCTCAACCGGCGCCGTGAGGAGTTCATCACCAACACCAATACCATCGAGGGCAGCCAAATCACACTGGAGCAGACGCGCAAGATCCTCAAACTCATCGAGAATTTCCAAGCCCGGGATACGGACGAACTTGAAGTCGTTAATATGAATAATGCGCTCGATTTCTATGACAAGCTGCTGGAGCGCCATGCCGATATCGACGAAAAATTGATCCTGGCACTGCACTTGGCCATCCTCAAGGGCGTTCCCAATTACGAACAGCATGCGGGCTCTTGGCGGCAGGTCAACGTTTATATCCGAAATTCAGAATTCCAGTTCCCCATCTGGCAGAAAGTGCCAAGTCTGATGCAGGATCTTCTGGACTGGTATCATGCCAACTTGGGAAAAATCCACCCTCTGGAACTCGCGGCCGAATTCCATGTGCGCTTTGTTACCATCCATCCTTTTGCGGATGGAAATGGCCGCATGGCCCGTCTGCTGATGAACTATATCTTGCAGTCAAACGGGTTCCCGTTCACCGACATCCCTTTTTCCACCCGCGACGAATATTTCTCCTGCCAGGAGAAAGGGCATTTCGGAGTTTTCGGACCATTTGTCCATTTCCTGATGCGCGAGCTGCGGGGCCAGTTCAAGAAATTCAAGAAAGAAGTAAGCCGATGAAAAGGCTTTTTGCCCCTAAAATCCGTCTGTCGTCATATTCGGCATCAGCTTCGGCTCTTGGGAGCCGAAGTCTGCCAAACCTTCGGTTTGGCATCAGTCCGTCCGTTAGGAGAGAACTCGTCTGCCTGAGGCACGCGAAAAACGCCTAAAACGGCCAAAGACGCGGAAATAAGGGGGGTCCTCGTCTGGCAATCAGATAACTCATCATGCCCAATCGGGTTAAGTTCTGTGTTCAGGAATTGTTATATATGTTTATGCACAAATCATTCTTGGTGAGGTTATGTTCGGTCAAAAAATCCAGAAAACACACAAACGCATCTGCATCCTAAATGTACGGCCCGG
>CAIXYX010000141.1 GCA_903923795.1 uncultured Microcaldota archaeon | reverse complement strand
GGGCAAAGTCCGCTCGGCCCAAATCGATTTGGCGAGCGCCAACCAGACAATTCAGGACTTCAAGGCCAACATCGCCGTGGCGCAAAACGGCACATATATGGCCGAGGACAAGATAACGAACATGCTCGGGTTTGTCAATCAGCTGCAACAGAACCGCGATTCGGCGCTGCAAACCATCGGCGACGTGGACAACTCTCTGGACGAGATGGTGAACAGCACCTATGACCTGGAAAAAACCGTGAATTCGAGCCGGGGCGAGATTGCAGAAGTAACGTCCCGCGCCCCCAGCTCCATCATTTCGCCCATGATTATCTCAACGAGCTATCTCTTCGGCACCCGCCCGTTCTTTGATTTCATGCTCCCCAGCCTGCTGCCGCTCATCCTCATGTTCATCGCCCTCTTCCTCGCCTCCACCTCGCTGGTGCGCGAAAAGCACAACGGCACGCTCGCGCGCGTGTATTCGTCGCAGGTGAACCGGTTCGAGTTCGCGGCAATCAAGGTGCTCAGCTACACCATCGTGCTCCTCCCAGAGGCCGTCCTGCTGGCGCTGTTTGCCGCCGTATTCTACAATGCGTTCCCCATCGCAGACTGGACTGTGTGGATTCCGGTAATCGTTACCCTCGCGCTGCTCATCTTCGTGTTCGTGGCCGCGGGAGTGCTCATCGCCATCTATTCCCAGTCAGAGGCCACCGCGTTTCTGGCCTCGCTCGTCATCGGGCTGCCCCTGCTCTTTTTGAGCGGCCTGCTCTTCCCGTTCGAAGTCATGCCGCCGCTGGTGTCGTTCGCCGGCACGGCCACGCCGCTTTCGCAAGCCGTCATCGGCATGCAGTCAGTCCTGATTTATCATTCGTCCCAGACAGCCAGCTCGCTGGCGCTCATCGGATACGGCGTGCTGCTCACCCTGCTGGCGGGATTGTCGATAAAGAAATGAAAAGAAAGAAATGAAGAGGAAGAAGTGAAAATAAAGAAATGAAAATGAAGAAATGAAATGCCCCCGTTCGGACATGGGGGCGGCCCCGGGCGGACATGGTGGCTCCCCGCCCCCGGTGACTGGCACGGGCGCGGGGCGAAGCGTGTTTTTTTGTTCATTCCGCCTCCAGCGGCGACCAGTTGGAGAGGTGCTCCTCGTAGATGCGCGTGAGGCCGTAACTGAGGCAGTTGTCGCCGAACCTCTCGCGGAACCGGCGCAGGATGAGGCGCAGCTGCTCGTCGTCCTCCACATAGAGCTCCAGGCTCAAATCGTCGGTGCCCAGCAGTTCGTAAGCATAAGTGCAGGTGCGCATCTCGTCGAAGAAATCGATTATCTGGCCCACCAGTCCGTGGTGCTTGAGCGCGAGGTGCAGCTCGACGCGCTCGGCCTCGAACTTGAGGTAATCAACGGCCAGGGTGTAACCCGCGATGATCCCCCGCTCCTCCATTCTCTTGATATGGTAGTGGATGACCTTGGGGTCGGAATGCAGGAGGTTGGCCAGTTCCACCAGATGAATGCGCGCCGTGCGCGAAAATGCCCTGAGGATGCCCAGGTCGATGCGCTCAAGCGGGTAGTCCTTTGGTTCGGAATGGGAGAGCGTTGTTTTCATCCGCTTGCCCTCGAAGAACATCCGCCGGCTCATCTTGTAGCTGTTGATGATGACGTGGACGTCCTTATGGATGATGGCGGCGCCAAAACGCGGGCCCAAGCGTTCGATGAACTCCTTGAACTCGCGGGCGGTCTTGTGAATCGCCAGGAACACCACGTCATAGCGCCCCTCGCCGATGCGGATGTTGGAGCAGCATTTCTCAGCGGCGAGGAATTCCAAGATTTCGTCCTCCATTTTGGCGGTCAGGGAGCGGAACTTGAGCCCGACGCGGTAGTAGAAATAGCCGAAATTCGAGGCATTGATAAGGGCATGGAACGAGGTCAGAGTCCCTGAGGCCTCGAGGCGCTTGATGCGGTAGTTGACGGTTTCTTTCGGCAGGCGCACCTTGCGGGCGAGGGCGGAGACGGGGATGCGCGAATTGAAATCCAGCTCATACATGATTTTCCTGTCGTATGAGTCTATTTTTGTCTTCATAACTGCAATATAAGGATAAAAAGATTATAATTATTTCGTTTTTTGTGAAAAATTGATGCGATATATGATATACCGCGGCTCCGAAGTATGCCTAGAAATGGAATTAGAGATGTCATGATGACTAAGAACACCGTGAAGAAATCTGCCGCGCGCTTGCGCAAGACCGCCAAATACGCGGGCCGCAGGACCCGGACGGCGGCTATGGTGGTGGTGGGCGTGCCGCTGCCAGTCGGACCGGGCAGTTCCCGATGCGCCCGATGCGGCCGCAAATTCCCGGTTTCAAATTACTGCGCCCAATGCGCCCTGGAGATTGGCAAGAAGAAATGAGCCGAGGGCGTTTTTTTCTTTTCATTTTTGTTGATTAGGTCGTTTGAGGACCAGCAATGGAGGACTGAGAATATGAAAATGTCAAAAGTTGATGAACAAAAAATGAAAAAAGCCCAAATTGCCGTCAAGGACATGAAAAGAAAATTTGTCCTAGCCGAGAAGAAGGCAATGGAGCATGTGAAAAAAGACCCCGAGAAGGCGCTTCTTCTGGCAACAGGTGTCGGCATCGCGATTGGCGCTGCAATTGCCTACACGCTAAGTAAAAGAAAAAAGTGATTTGGCCGTTTGAGCCTTTTTTATTTTTTTTAATTACATGCACGGAAAATTTCAATGCATGGAAAATTTCAATTGAACGTGTGGTGGAAAACAAATGGGTTTTGTTGATTCTGTCCTGGCCTTTATCGAGGGCGTCAAGAGCACGATAGATGCCTCCGGGGCAATCCCCGGCACTATATCTGACGCCGTCTCGAATGGAATCGAACACGCTTTTGGGAGAATCAAAAAG
>CAIXYX010000140.1 GCA_903923795.1 uncultured Microcaldota archaeon | reverse complement strand
TCCTTGAGCCGGTCGAACTTCGATTCCTCGATGTAGAACAGGACTTTGAACTGGAACTGGTAATTGAGGGCCAGGTAGTTTTGTTCGGTGAGCGTGCCCGGGCCTTCGCCATCGATGAATACGATGAGCTGGTGCATGATGCAGCAGGTCTCGAACACTTGTATCTGACTCAAACCACCCCGCGTATTCGGATTGTAGTAAGAGTCGATGGTCTCTGCATACAATCCATTTTTGAGCAGGAGGCGCTTTAGTTCCACCAATCGTTCCATTTTGGCCTTGTCATTCCAATCTCCCAAGATGAGAATTTTGAGGCTGCGCACCGAAAGCAGCATCTCGCTCTCTTTCTCCCTGAGCGCCTTGCGAATCCGGTCCCTCATGGTCTCGAACTGCTCGGTGTCGTAGTCAGGGATTCTTTCCTCGATGCTTTGTTTCATCTCTTGGAACGGTTCGATGGTCATGCGATAACTTTTTCGAAAATCAGATATATAGGTTTGGATATTGGACGGTCTCAAAACATCTGCTTTTCGTGTGTGATGCCTACCCCATGTTTCATCATCGATTTTAAGAGCCTTTGTCCTCTTTGTACTCCATGAAGTCAAGGGAAATTTCTGAGGGATTCTGATGCTTCTCTTCCAACTCATAGCAAACAACTATCCACCGAACCTTGTTCAGAATGCACAACCTCAGGACAAGCAAAGCGCATGGAGAATCCGAAATCCGGAGCGGGCGGAAAGGCTCGATCGTCTTATCTCAATTCATCTGAATTCCGACGCAAAAGACAAAATCTCAGGCAAAACCGGTCGTGAGGAGTTCAAGGACATCTTTCATCATGAGCCAACCGGAACCAGCGCAGATACTGACGAAATCTTTCATAGGCTAAGGGAAATCCGCACAAAACTCGCGGCCCCGGAAACAAGCGCTGGCGAAAAGAAAGAACTATCAGCAGAAAGAACCGCTATCCGCACATTCCTGAAAAATAGCGGCATCTCGAGAAGCGAGCAAAATATAGTCGTTCCCGATTCTGAATCCTCCGAAGATTTCTCCTCCCGCAACCCCGCAACCGACAAAGGCATGACTGGTGTCGCCAATCAGAATCTAATCAACAAAACCGTCAACGACACACAAGATCTCGCGACAGATTCCGACAAGAAACTGAGCGAAATGAAAGACCGGCTCAAAGTCATCCCTCGCCGGAATACATAAATATTTTTTTCACAATCCATCTCTCTTTCTCCCACCATAGTCGTCATAATTAAAAACCATCTCTGCATTGCCTTCACAAACAAACGACGTCTAACCTCGTGGTGGGTTCGAGGAAAGACAAAAATACGAGGGAGGTAATTCTATGAGCGAGGATAAGTCATATGCGGGCCATACGCATTCACATTCGTCCGAGGCCAATCCGACATATCTTCTGGCCTTCTCATTGATTCTTGTCGGCGCCCTCATCTCCGCCTCCATATACTTCTCCATGAGCTCGCTCAATGAAACCCTCTCAGCCAAGAGTTTCACCGTCGTGGTCAATGCGCCGGTGAACAACACCATCAACCTCACCGCTCCGACCGGCACAGCCGCCAACGCGGCAGCCAATGCAGCGAATAATGCAGCAGCCAATGCGGCGAACAATGGCGCGCAAAACGGGTGCGGAACAGGCCAGCAGGCTCCATCCGCCCCGTCAGCCCCAGCGCCCGTGCAGACCGGCGTGGTGAATGTGAGCGGCCGTGCCATCTTGGGCAACGCAAGCGCCAAACTCACCATAGTGGAATTCTCCGACTTCCAGTGCCCATTCTGCGTCAGGGTGCAGCCCACCATGCATCAGGTCATGAACGCCTCAGGCGGCCAAATCGACATGATACACATCAACTACATCGTGCACCCGACCGCCAAGCCCGCCCACGTGGCAGTTGAATGCGCAGGCGACCAGAACAAATACTGGGCCATGCACGACCTGATATTCAACACCAGCACGACTGATGACACGGGATTGAAGACCCTCGCGCAATCCCTCGGCCTCGACATGGCCAAATTCAACAACTGCACCGCCACTGGCAAAGATGCCACATTGGCAGCCCAGCAGGCAGCCGGCAGCGCGGCCGGAGTGGGCGGAACCCCCAGCTTCATCATCGGCGTGAGAAAAGGCGACATCGTGACCGGCAGATTGGTTGTCGGCGCCCTGCCATACGAGAACTACACCGACAACGCCGGGAAGCTCCAGCCGGGCTTCAAGACGATAATCGCCGCCGAGATGGCCAAGGCGAAATAAGTCTTTTTCATTTTTTCAATATTTTTCCGTCATTTTGTTTTTCACTCTTTTTCATCCAATTTTTCAAGAATATGGCACTCCCCAAAACCAACGCGATGGCCGCGAGTATCATCAACAGTCCGTAGAATGCGTTCGTCCAGTTCACTGGCGGTTTTGGCGGATTGGCATCTCCAGAGGTCTGATTCGCCTTATTCTTGTAGAATTCATCCCGGTTCCTCTTGATTGCCTGCCAGTCCAGATGCGCGTATTTGGAAACATCCACCTCAAGCAAAACCGTGCCGTTGAGCTCGCTCACCTCCAACCGGGTGGCATTTGGGTGGTAAGGGGGGTACAGATACGATCGCAAGCGGGGGTCTCTTGGCAGATCACTATCATCCTTGAATTTTATCTGTGTCCCGTTTTCATCAAAGAAATCCCGGGGTGCGGCATAAGACGGTGTGGCAAATAGATAGAACCTGAATGTGTAAAGCTCCTTCCCGCTCGCGTCGAATGCAGACAGGCGGTGGGTGCCATCTGCTTCGTAAACATCATATCTCCGCCCATCTCCATCGCTAAGACTCCAGTTCGGGCAGGTCAGTTTTCCATCCGCCAATTCGAAATTAAGAGAATACGCCATGCCATAACGCGGAAGAGTGCTGGCGGCGAGCACGTTGCCAACTAATAGCATCATTCCGATAATAATCATCCATGCCCGCATAAGAGATCACCTACTGACGCTGTTGAGCACATCCCGTATCTGCATCTCATTCACCGGTCCGTAACTATCCCACAGCAAATACTGGTCCCGCATGACTGAATTCTCCGTGGGCCGGATATTGCCGCTCACATAACTGCATCCATCGAAATAGCCTGTCCCCGGCATGTCTCCCCACCAGCTTTCGGCTTCTTCTTGGCTGCTGGCGCAATTGGGTGGTCCGGGCAAGTCTTCTTTTCCGTCCTCAACATATTCATCCTTAAGTTTCCCGAACGAGTGGCCGAACTCATGGTCCACGAGCCTGTTTTGGAACTGGGAAAGCCATTCATTACCCAAGGAAACATATGCCTCTCCATATTCAAAATAAGCATATGACCGAAAACTCTGTCTTGAGAGCAGTATGTATTGGTCGGTATCTCCACAGATTTTACTTTGTTCTTCGACGGTTTCTTCATCCACATGACTTCGATTATTCTGATTTGTGACCCAGATGCTCTCATTCAACCTCACATAATAGATGTCGAACTGGAATTTGTGGCTTTTGAATGGTTCGAGCGACATCAGGCCATAATTCGTGCCATCCCAATCAACAACTCCATCAACTGCCTTTCTCAAGTCTTCATCTGTCCTAAAACCGTCTCCAATGAATACCAACCTGACTTGTCCGGAGCTCCCCTCATCTTTTCTCCAGGTGTTGCAGGCCGGAGCCGCGCTGCAGCCTAAGCCCGGCTTGCATATCTCATTTGCGCTGCAATCCGCATTTGTCTCGCAGAAGCCGGGGTCAAGCGCCTTGCGCACACTTTTGCCGGCTCCAGCAAGCGCCTGTGCGAAGCTGTCCGCCTGTTCCCCGAACCATCCGCCAATTCCATCAAACCATCCTGCCGAAGCTTTTTTGGCGTCCTTGTCGCCAGATTCAAAATTCAGAGTTGTCTTGTCTGTTTGAGCTGCCCCTGAATTTGCCGCATCTCCTGCCGCTGTGCACACCACGCATCTGATTTGCGGTTCATCACCCGAAATTCCAGTCTCGTCATAACTGCAGTGATATCCATTTTGCCAAATTCCAGCTGACGAATCCGGGGCTGATTTATCGTTTATGCAGACCCCCACTTGCGCATAATTAGAGCCTGCGCAAACAATCATCATCTGGGCAAGCAGAACCAGGATTATCCAGCCAATCATTTTACTTCGAGAAACACGACGCTGCCATTTCGTTTCATTCAACAGATCCGATTCACGCGTTTTCATATCTCTGACTTTATTTCCTCTTTTAATACTACTCGCCATTTTGTTCGGTCAAGCCAAACTGTCCGAACACCCGTTTAAATTCCTCTCCGCATAAAATCCCTTCATGCTCGAGTCCTACCATCCCCAATGGATTGAGGAGCCTCCCCACCCCCCTCAATACGACGACTCACTGGAGATGAGGCCGAATCTGCGCGAAGTGCTAAGAAACCGGGGCATAACGCGATTCTATGACCATCAAACCAAAGCCATTCAATTAATCCGCCAAGGAAAAGACCTCGTCCTCATGGCCCCCACCGCTGCCGGCAAGACCGAATGCTACATGGTGCCGGTTGTCGAAGCCGCAATGGCGGGCAAGTGCTCTCTCTTGCTCTTCCCGACAAAAGCCCTCTCCCGCGACCAGTGGAACAGGATAAGAGAATTCAACCTCTTGGGCGTGCGCTCCGCAGTCTATGACGGCGACACGCCCACCGCCCAGCGCACGAAAATACGCGGCGATTTCCCCCATGTCATAATCACCAATGTTGACATGCTCCATTTCATGCTGCTCAATTCGCGCTTGTGGAAACCGTTTTTCTCAAGACTTCAATACGTCGTGGTGGACGAGATGCACGCCTATTCGGGCACTCTTGGCTCGCACGTCTCCAATGTGCTGTGGCGTTTGCAGAGGCTCATCAAATACATACGAGCAAACCCGCATGCATTGGCAAAAAAAGTGAAAATCAAGGAGCCGGATGAGAAAAAAAATAACAAGCAGAATTCAAAAAAACCGAAGTTCGACCCATCTCAGCGCCGGCTTTTCGAGCTCGATTTGGACGAGAATTCTGCCCATGCTTCGCTCGGCGCAACTTCTTCCTCGCTCCCCATCTCATCCTCCCCTCTCTCAGCTTTCAAAACAGCCGACTCTCTAATGGCTGCCGCAAAGTCAGAATCTGCGCAAATCAAAACAGATGAAGAAATAGACATTGACCCTGCGGCAATGCACACCCAATTCATCTGCTCCTCCGCCACAATCGGCAACGCGCTCGAATTCGCCGAACTTCTCACGGGCAGAAAACATTTCGAACTGGTGCAGGGCACGGGTGCCCCCAGAGGCCTCATACACCATGCAGTCATCAGCGAATCCGAGGAGAGCGTCATCACCACCTGCCTCAAATTAGCCAAGGAGCTAGAGAAAAAAACCCTCATCTTCGGCAATTCTCACAATATGGTGGAGCGTTTGGGCCTCATCGCCGAGAAGATGGATCTTCCTCTCGCAGTCTACCGCTCCGGCCTTCCCCCCGACCAGCGCCGCGACCTCGAGGCGTCTTTCCATTCGGGCCGCACGAAAATTCTGGCTGCCACAAGCGCGCTCGAGTTGGGCATGGATGTCGGCGATGCCGATGCCGCCATTTTGGCAGGTTTCCCCGGCACAGTCACAAGGCTTCGCCAGCGCATCGGAAGAGTGGGAAGGAAAGGACAGGACAGCTACGCGATTCTCGTGGCAAGAGACAATCCTCTTGACCAATATTATGCCTCGAATCCAAACGTCTACCTCTTGGGCAAAGCCGAAAATTGCCACGCGAAACCCGACAATCCACATGTGCGCCTGTGGCACCTCCTCTCGGCGGCAAGAGACGCGCCTCTCGATGATGCTGAATTGAATGAATCAGACAAGGCATTATGCGCCAAACTCGTCGAAGAGCAATTCCTCCGCACATGGGCGGGCCGCTATTCCACAACCGTCGCCGGCATAAGAAAAGCGCAGACACTCTCCTTGCGAAATGCAGGCAAGAGGGTGCGGATAATAGACGCAGAGACCGGCAAGCAAGTCGGCGAGCGCGAGGCGTCCATTGCCATCGGAGAGCTCTACCCCGGCGCCATCTATCTCATCGGCGGCAGGCGCTACCGCTCGCAGTCACTCGATTTGGATGAGCAAGTCGCGCATGTCACAAGAATCCATGGCGACGAGCCATATTTCACCCAGTCACTAAGAAAAAAGACTGCCAGCATCCTCGACACCGAAAGCGAAAGTCAGTGGGGTGCAGTGCCCATGGCAAGAGGGCCGGTGCACATCTCAAACGAAGTCTACGGCTACATGCTCAAGGATTCTTTCACAAGCCAAGTCATCGCCCGCCACGAATTAGATGAGCCTCTGATTCACGAATTCGACACTTCCGCCTTTTGGACAGACTGGTCATTCTCAAATGCAGGCAATGCACTCTTCGCCGACGGTTTGCATGCCTTGGAGCATGTTTCCATCGCAATGATGCCGGCCCTGTGCGGCGCAGACCCTGCCGAGATAGGCGGCATCTCATATCCAGACGGCAGAATTTTCTATTACGAGGGCAGCGAAGGCGGCTCGGGCCTCTCAAAAATGGTGATGCCAAGATATGGCGAATGCATCCAGATGTCGGCGGACAGACTTGCTGCCTGCCCGTGTGAATCAGGCTGTCCAAGATGCATCTTCTCGCCGCAGTGCGGCAACAACAACAAGTTCCTCGACAAGGAGGAGGCGAAGAAGCTGGCCGCTAAAGGTTTGGAAGCAGAGAAAAACGAATGAGCGATAAATAAAATCAGAAATTAAAAATAAAGAAAAATTCCATCTAGCATTTGCCGCAACAACATTTACCCTTGTCCCTCATGGACTGCGCCTTGCCAACTGTCTTGCGCGCCTTCACTTTGCCGCGTGCCACGCCTTTTCTCGAAAGATTGCGCCGTGCTGAACCTGCTTTTCTCATCAAAATCACCACAATTCGTTTGTTTTAGGCAAATCATCTTCAATATGTTATCCATCCTCGTTAATTTAAATCCCCTCTATCCGCCCGCCGCAGAAACATCCGCAACCTCTTTCGCATAATCCCCGTAGCCCACCCACTTGCCATTCTCTATCCTGTACAAATCCTTGTCGCTGATTATCAAAATGATGACATTTGGCGTGGTGCTGCAGTCCCACCACCGAGAAGCCGTGCACAATGAGAATTCATGGCCTATGCGCCCGTAATACTGCCCGTCCTGCGGCTCGAACACCGCCGCCCCATTCATCGCGAGGGGAATCTGCGAGCTGTCATTCACCTCCACCCCTGACAGCGCCACTGTGCAATGCCCCTCGCTCGAATTGATGGCATAGCACACCACATATCCATGCACGTCATCCAAGCTCCCCAAATCAACCCCGCGCGAATTTGGCATATACCAATATGTGTCTTTTCCAAGCGGGTTCAGGCTGGCTTTCGGAAATATGATATACGAGTCCAAGCCACCCGGCTCCCACGCGCTTATGTGCAAGCCCGGATTCTTCTCCTTCACGGTGTTGAGTATGGCTTTTAGCAGCAGGGAATAGTCCTTGCAGTCCCCGCTCCCCCTCGCCGCAGTCTCGGCCAATGACTGGAACCTGTTGCTAGAATTCGACGATGAATCGTGGCGGTACCTTATCGTGGCCATCCTCTGCTGCAGGATGTGGTCCACGCATGCCAGATTCAGCACGCCCCCATCAACGCAATCCTCGATGACGCGGGGTTCGATATAATCCAGATTCGTGTTCATGTCGGCCCTGATGACGGAATTGTCCCGAAACCATTTCATCGAATCGTTTATGTCGTTCTGCAAATTCGTGAAATTGGCGAGCAGGTTCTGCATCCGTGCCGACTGCGCGGCCAGCATGGCTTCGCGCGACGTTATGTCAGACTGCGCCTGCGCAAGCGCGTTCTCGGCCGCCACTCTCTGCGAAGTCTGCGTGGTTAATTGCGCCCGCAGGCCGTCTATCTGCGCCTGCAGCGCATCAGAATGCGAATTCAGCCGCGCTATCTGCGCCGAGAAATCCTGGCTCTGCGCCGACCATGCGACTCTGTCGGAATTGTAGCTGTCATTGAGCGTGGCCATATCTTTCGACAGGTCGCCGTTCCCCATCCATTGCATCACATTGGCGCTTGCGCTGAACAAAAGGAGCGCTAAAGCGGCGATGAGCAGGATATCGCGTTGCAGCATATATTTTCGTTGCGTCCATAAACCTCTAATACTTATCTTTCGTATCTCTATTGGTCGTTTTCATGAGCACATCCCCCACTAAAGACCTTCTTTATGACGCCATCGTCGTCGGCTCCGGCCCGGCCGGCTGCTCGGCAGCCCTCTTTTTGGCACGAGCGGGCCATTATGTGCTGCTCATCGACAAGGCGAAATTCCCGCGCGAGAAGGTCTGTGGAGACGCCGTATCCGGCAAATCTATCGGCGTGCTGCGCCGCCTGCATCTTCTCGACAAGCTCGAGGCGCCCGCTCACGGCGTCATAACCGGCCTCAAAATGGTCTCGCCAAATGGCAAGCAAGTGATGGTACCATTCCCCAATGCCGACGGCATGCAATGCGCAGGCTACTGCCTGCGCCGCAAATCGACAGATGCCATCCTCTATTCAGCCGCCAAATCCGAGCCCAACATCACTCTCTTGGACAATTTCACCGTCCTGGCGCTCGAGCGCGATGCAAACGGGCGCGTGTGCGGGGTGTCGGGCTGCGATGCCGACCGAGCCACAGCGGCTCCACCTATCAGCAAAGCCCGCACTTTCCGCTCCAGAGTCGTCATCGGCGCAGACGGCGCAGGTTCTGCCATTGTCCGCCTTTTGGGTTTGCCCGGCGTCCCTCCCGAACATCAATTCATGGCTGTCCGCGGCTATTGGCGCGATGTCGCCGGCCTCTCCGACCACATAGAGCTCTTCTTCATCGACCAGGTGCTGCCTGGCTATCTGTGGGTTTTTCCTATGGGCGACGGCACGGCCAACGTCGGCTTGGGCATCCTTAACTCCGACATAAAGAAGCGCCCAGAGCATCCGAACAAGATTCTTCTCAACGCCATCGCAAATCACCCGATGCTCTCAGCCCGTTTCGCGAACGCGAAACAGGAGGGCCAAATAGGCGCATGGATAATCCCCAACGGCTCATACGCCCGCACAAATTTCGGAGACGGATGGGTGCTTGTTGGCGATGCCGCCTCCCTTGTCGACCCATTCTCGGGTGAGGGCGTGGGCAATGCGCTCTCCTCCGGCCAATTCGCCGCGCAAACGATCGATGAAGCTCTTGGCAAAGAGTCGGGAGAAGAGCCGCTCTCCGCCCAATCACTCGCTCCCTATTCCGCACTCGTGGAAAGCCAGCTCCGCCCCGAGATAAAAACATCTTATAATTTGCAGCAGGCCTCGCGCAGCAGATTTTTGCTCAACATGTTCATAGGCAAAGCGGCGAGCAAGCCCGCGTTCAGGCAGATGATAATCGACATGCTCGGTTCAGATGAGGCGAAACAGCAGGTGAAAGACCCCCTGTTTTATCTAAAATTATTGCTTCCATAAAAAAATGCTGAGGTAATATTATGACAAACCCCTCGAGCAAGAAAGTGAATTGCCCCCGCTGCGGCGCGTTAGTTGAGCCCAAAGAATCTGACACGCCCGCCGGCACTCTTTTGATTTGCCCCGAATGCACGGGCCTCATCGGCTGGAAAAAAGATTAGATTGATTTTGCCAAATTCCGCTCGCCGCTTCTACTTCTGCCCCAAGCCAAGCGCATCCATGGCCGCCTCATCTGCATGCACTTCTCCATCCTCGCCTAATTTCGCCCCTATGCCAAAGCCCGTGTCATAGCTCCACACGCACCAGCCGATTTTATTCTCATCAAATGTCATCCTCGCATCTTTCAGCCAAGCAGCGCGCGAAGCCGGAGGAGTCACCACTTCATACGTGCCGAATTCTCCGGCCAGCAAGGTGACATTCTTCTCTTTTGCCCAATCGGCAATCACCCCAATCTTCTTGCGCACAACTGTCGCATTCCACTCATCCGCGCAATACTGTTTCACCGCAGCCTTTGCCAGCGCGGGGGTGGTGTTGGCCGCCACTTCCCCGCAATTCGCCTCCTCATATGGATAAGCCAAATTCTTTATCTGGTCGAATCCGCCCGGCAGCCATCCCGCGCCCTGATGGGTGAACGCGGCAGGGTCATAGAAATGGAATGTGTAGATGATGTTTCCATCATCGACCGGCTCATTGAGCATTGTGCCCTGCACTGATGACATGATAGGCCCGGTGGCGAAAATAGTGTTATTCGGCGCCGATGCGCGAATAGCGCTCAAAAATCTGTCTTGCAGCGAAAACCATGCGAGAGGATTTGTGTAATAACGCGGCTCATTCACCGGCTCGAAGAAAACTTTGTCCGAATCGAAACGGCTCAAGTTCTTCGCCATAGCGCCCCACAATTTCACCAATCCGTCATCATATGCCGCGTCATTCTCCAAACGGCTCCAGTCATTCTCGTGCAGCTCTATGACAATAGAGAGATTATGGGCAAGCACTCTTGCTGTGGCATTATTGATGTGTGCAAGAGTCGTCTCATTCGGCGTTCCGGGCATGCCCTCCAAATAAAGCAGTTTCGGGTCCACGGGCAATCTGATGAAAGTGAAACCCCGTGCATTCAGCCATTCCAATTCTGTGTCTGTCATATATTCTTCGAAATGCGCCGAATCGCTATATGCCGGATACCAGAACCAGTTGGCCACATTCACTCCCCGCGCCAGATTTTTTATCCTCTGCGGGGGCACGGTGTTGAGGTGGAAATAAGGCGCGGCAGTTGCATTATCCGACAGATTCGAATAGCTCTGGGTCGAATTCGATAAATCCGAGGTCGCATTCTGATTCGTTTCGTTTGTTTTCTGCTCTATGCATGCCATCGACGCGAAGAGAAGCAAAAACAACGCCAGAATCCGTATTCCCGCCATAAGATGAGAGATGTATTGCGCAAATAAAAGCCGATTGGTCATTTCTCGCAATCCAAACGCTCAGAACCCGCCTATGGCGGTATTAAAACGGGCAATCTGCCTAATTCAAGCATCAAAGGGATTAGATGCCACACTCAAAAACAAACCAAACGCCCGAGAAAACCGGCCAAACGCCCGAAAGCCATGCCAGCGGCGCCCGCAGCGCAGCGGACGGCGAATCCATCCGCGCTTTCGGCCTCTTATTGGCCAAAGACGATTTCGCAGGAGCTGCAAAGTTTATCCAGCCAATTCAGGCCGAAGAGACTCTCCGTCCTCATTTGGCCGACTTTCTGATGGTGGAGATAGAGACGCGCCTCGAGGCCGGCAAATTGCCGTCAGCCAAGAAATGCCTCGAGATGCTGATGAAATTGGCCCCCGAGCGCATCGATGAGGCCAGCATGTGGTTCGCCGATTATCACATGGGCGAATTGAGCGACATACTCTCGACAAGCGGAATCGCCTCTTATGGAAAAGAATTGGCCAATGTGCTTTTCTACGCCCCGCAGCGCAAACCCGAGGCTCATCAGCTCATCGCGCAGTATTACATGTCGAAACTCAAGAAACTCATCAACGAAAACAGAGGAGGCCCTGTCGAGATAAAGGCATTGAGCGAGCTTCTTCGCTACGGGCCTTCCCGCAAAGCGGAAGCCTATCATCTCTTCGCTGAGCGAGCCATGGAGGAGATGCGCGAGGCATTGTCAGACCACGACAAAGAATATGCCAAGATGGCATTGGAGAATTTCCTCAAATTCGCGCCTCATCGTGAGGAAGAAGCTAATCAGGTGTGGGAGCAGCACATGGAGATGTCCCGCCAGCGCAAGTTGTATGACATTCTCGGGCTGGAGAGAACCGCAACTGCCGAGGAGATAAAACGCACGTATTACACTCTTGCAAAGAAGCTTCACCCCGATGTGAATTCTCACAATCCATCTGCCGAGGAGCAGATGAGGCACGTCAATGCGGCTTATTCGATTTTAGGCGATGCGGAATTGCGCAAAAGATATGACGAGAGAGGGGATAGGAAAGAGAGAAACTAAATTCGAGACGTTTTATGTGTAATTTGTTTTTTAGCAACTTGCGTTTTTTGGCACGACTGTAATTTATGTATCTATAAAAAAAGCAGGTATTCATAAAAAAGGCGGTAGCCAGGTGAGGGAATCGAACCCCCCTAATCCGCTCTGCAGGCGGATGCATAGCCTCTCTGCCAACCTGGCCCGAACCGCAAGGCGGGGGAACACTCGCTATTCAGACGTCCCCCTCCTTTCAGTTTGAGGTTCTTCCTGATTTCCTCCCCCTGCGGGTTACTATTTCTATTTCCATCTTCAATTTATAAATATAGGACGATGATTAAGTTCACCAATGCCCTGGTAGTCCAACCTGGATAGGACACAAGCCTCCGAATGGCTTAACCCCGCTTCCTATGCGGTATTCAGGCGAAAGTTTGTGATCTGGGTTCAAATCCCAGCCGGGGCGCATCTTCTTCCATCATTTCGAAATGTCAGATTCATTGACAAGTGTGAGCCCAATATAGGCCACTGTCCCATTGTCATTCCCCATATTATAGACAACATAATGCCCTGCCGTGGCGTTCTTGAGCGATGCGCGGCGGTATTGCATGCTCCCGCTCCTCCACTGGCAGCAGAAATCCGCTTTGCTTGTCGCGGGGTTGGAGATGTTGCCGATAAGTGTCATGTACATGAGCGGGCAAGGCGCAGCGCCCGCTTGCATGGGTGTCACAACATCGCCCTTTTGCGCGATGCATTGCTCATCAGTCATATTCGGCACATTTGTTGACGGGCCTGAGCAGCCCGAAATTAGGAGAAATGAAAAAGCAAGCAAACAGGCGAGTCTCAAGTCCATCTCAAACCCCTCCATTTTTCTTGCATTTCTCTTTTAGCTCACTTTCCCGTCTTTTACTTTCACCAATTTGATTGGCTTGCCATCAACCAGAAGCGCGTGCCCGTTAGCAAAGATTTTGCCATCTTTCACCTCCATTTTCACAGAAAAGAATTCGTCAATCGAGATGGCTGGCAATTTCGCATTCGACTTCACGCCATCAAATGTTATCGGCGTGCCGGCCGGCGCATCTGGTGAAATTATCTCCATCACGTGCGCCTCATCTTCAGCAACAAGCAGCATTCCGGCGCTCTCCACTCCGCGCAATTTGGCTGGTTTGAGATTTTTCACAATCACGCAAGAGCGCCCCTGCAAATCCGACATCGGCATGTGCTGGGCCAAACCCGAGCAGACCGTGCGAATCTCGCCGCCGGACAAAATGATTTTCTCCACATAAAGCTTTTCGGCATTAGGATGTTTTTCGACGGATTCGATCAAACCGACCTCAAGCTGGAGATTCTCGAGCGTTAGTGGAGTGACCGGCGCGGCTGAAGCATTCGCGCGAGACGTCGAGTTCGAAGCAGGTTTCGAGTTCGAAGCCGAAGTGGTCGATTTTGATGCAGGCGAGGCATCTGTTGTTTTCTTCTGTTTCCCCGAATATTTCTCCCTAAGCGAAGCAAGCACTTTCGCATCAATAGGCTTGAACAGATGCACCGGCGTCCCAATTCTGTGCCCCGCAGGAATCCTCTTCTGCCCTATATCTTTCCAACTTTGCGCCTGCACATTCAACTGTTTGAAAACAGATGCTGAGCTGCTAGGCAAATACGGCTCTGATGCGATGGCCAAATCCTTGATGACCTGCACAAGCACATTCATCGTGGCAGCAGCGCGTGGCGGGTCTTCCTTTATCGCCTTCCATGGCGCCTGCGTCTGGAAATATGCATTGGCAGCGGCGGCAGCTCCCATGAATTCGGAAAGGGCGGCCCGTAATTGCACTTTCTCCAAGAGGTCGGCTTCGCGCGCAAGGCGGATATGCACGTCTGCCAAGAATGCCTCATCCGTATCGCTCAATTCAGCCTCCGGCACGACTCCGTCGAAATTCTGCGTCAAAAACATGAGTGCCCTATTCACCAAGTTGCCGTAGTTGCCGAGCAATTCCTTGTTCAGCCGGCTTCCGAACTCATCCCATGAGAAAGTGGCATCCGCAGATTCTGGCCGCGTGGCCAGCAAATAGTAGCGCCAAACATCGGCCGGAATCCCCGACGCAACGGCGTCGTTGCCGAACACCCCGACCCCTTTGCTCTTGGAGAATTTGCCGTCCTCGTAATTCAAGAATTCGGTCGAAGAGATATAATATGGCAGAGTCCAGTTCTGCTCTGTGCCCATGAGCATGGCGGGGAAGATTATGGCATGGAAAGGCACATTGTCCTTGCCTATGAATTCGTAATGCCGCACATCGGATTTGCCGGATGAGCCATCCGCTTTTCCTGCCGCCCCTGCTTCCTTTCCAGTCGCAGTTCCATTTCCAGCCATCCACCACTCTTTCCATTTCTTCGTGTGAGCAGCCGTTATCGAAATATATCCAATCGGCGCATCGAACCAAACGTAAAGCACTTTATTTTCCCAATCCTTGAGCGGCACAGGCACGCCCCATTTCAAATCCCGCGTAATCGAGCGGGCGTGCAAACCCTCGTGTAGCCATGAGCGCGCAATCGCAACAGTATTCGCCGACCATCTCCCCTCAGCTTCGATGCCATCTATCCATTTCTCCAGTTTCGGTTGTGATTTGGCCAAGTCCAAGAATAGATGTTTCGTCTTGCGCATGACTGGCGTTGTCCCCGACAGCTTGCTCTTCGGTTCGCCCAATTCCGAATAGGTGAGCAATTTGCCGCATTTGTCGCACTGGTCTGCCCGTGCATCCGCTGATTTGCAGAACGGGCAAATTCCAGACACGAACCTGTCCGCCAAAAACATCTTCATCTTCGCGTCGTACGGCTGCTCGACCTCTTTCTCCACCAGCATCTTGTTCTTGTGCAAAGAGGTGAATATGTCCTGCGTGTGCTTCGCATGCAGGGGTTCCGAAGTCCTTCCAAACCGATCTGTCGAGATGTTGAACCAGTCATAGATGCCCTTGTGTATGGCGAAATACTTATCACAAATCTCGCGCGGGCTCACGCCCTCCTCTATGGCTTTGGCCTCTGTGGCGGTGCCGTATTCATCCGTGCCGCACACATAAAGAGTCTCATAACCGCGTGAGCGGCAGAAGCGGGCGAAAACGTCGGCTGACAGAACGCAGCCTATCAGATTGCCCAAGTGGGGCACATTATTCACATAGGGCAGGGCCGAGGTGATGAGGATCTTTGCCATGCTCCCATAATCGGCACGAAAGAATATAAGTATGTGAACCCAAAAAACCTCAATATGGCCAATCTAATCAATGCATTGCGCGACGGGAAGCTGGAGGAAAAACCCTCATTCGAGCATTTCTCTAATCAGATAAAATTGTCTAAACATTACTCCGCCAGATTCTACTCTCAGATAGAGTTCAAACAGATTCCGGACATGGCCGAATACCAGTTCCTGCGAAGGACCGTCCTCCTCTTCCACATACTGGCGGGCCACGACGCACGTGTCACTCCGTGTAAAATCTACCGGCCGCAGGACCTGCTCTATCGCCTGCGCAATCTGCAGGAAATCCGCCCCGGCAGCATCAACCATTATTCAATCGGGCGTCTGGCCAAGTGTGTAGAGCTGGCAGCCGAAATCTGGGGCCGGCAACGCGCCATCCGGCCGGACGCGGCAGATATCTTCGACCGGAATCTTCTGCAAAAAGCTTACCATCTCTATAAATCAGATATCGTCCGAAACTCCCTCCCTGTCGCCATCCCCCTGCCCCTCGAGGCGGTGTTCGTCTTCTTCTCGCAGGATATGGACGAGGGGCGCGCACGGCTCCTTATCGAGTTGCGGCCCAAGCTGCCCAAGAAGGCGCGCTATCGCATCTCGCTCATGCTCCAAAACAGCGGCTTTGGCCATCTGCTCGCCGCCAGCCCCCCGTCGCCCGGCCCGCCTATTGCCGAAATCGGGCAAATAGGAATATAATCCTCATTTCCCAACAATTACCAATATGCGCTACAAATTCCTCAGGCAGTACAATCTGGGCGTGCTGGATGGCATGCCGAATTTCCAGCCCATCTGCAATCGCCGCCCGCTCTCCCCATACCATTCCTCTCGCGTGAACCGCCGCATCTCCGTTCCGGAGAAGCGGGTGCTCGACAAAACATACTGTTTCTTCTATTTCATGGAACGGGACGGCCATAACCTGATGATAGACAAAAACCTCCAGGCCACGTATATCCTGCAGCGTTTGGCGAAACTGGATTCAAAGTCGTTGAGAAACCCCTCGCTCAAGGCGCATCAGGAGATGGTCGTCATGCAGCAGTCGGCCATAACTCTGTGGCGGCACATGCGGCCGGCTTCAGGCGACCCCGACCGTTTCGACACCGAGATAATGTCCTGCGCCATGGATTTGGGCACCTATCACCCTGTCATGACTGTGCTGAAATTCTTTGAGCAGAATCTCACCCTGCACCGCATAAAGCTCCTCGAGGAGTCGAGTGAACGCCTCAGCGGCCGTCTGCGCAAGAACATTCGGGCAGCGCTAAAAGCGCACCAGGAGCGCATCTATGGTATGTATGACTCCTATGTGTCGGACGCCTATTCCCACCTGCTGTATGCCTTGGGCGAATATTGACATCCTATCCATTCATCCTCCGGTTGTTATCCGTCCATCTCCTGTGCAATCACATCCCCTGAGCCGTTACTCGTCCATCTCATGGGCTGCCGCATCCCCCGGACTATTACCCGCCGGTCCGTCCTCTTTTTTATCTCCCGCCATCGTTCTACCAACAGGTGATTCTATGTCCGTCGATGCAGTGCGCACAGCCCTCTGGGGCGGCAAGCCAATGGAATTGGAAGGCTTAGCGCTCGAAACCGGCGATATGGCCCCCGACGCGAAAGCCGTGGATGCCAATCAGCAGCTCCAATCCGTGCTGTCGCTCGTTCCATCCTCAATTGTGAAAATCATCACCACCGTGCCCTCGCTTGACACCGGCGTGTGCTCTGGCGAGACGCACCGCTTCGAGGCTGAAGTGGGAAAACTTGGCGGGCAGGCGTGCCTCATCACAGTCTCGATGGATTTGCCGTTCGCCCAAGGAAGATTCTGCGCAGGCGCGCCGAAGCCCAACACCTATTTCCTCTCCGACCATCGTTTGGCAGATGTGGGCGTCAAATACGGCGTTCTGTTCAAGGAGCTGCGCCTGCTCTCAAGAGCCGTTTTCGTCGTCGGCCAGGATGGCAAATTGGCCCATGCCCAATATGTGAATGACACCGGCGCGCATCCGGATTACGAGGCTGTGCTGGCGGCAGTGAGAAAAGAGATTGACGGGAATAAGAATTAGAAAAACAAAAGAGAGCTTCTTTTTCTTTATTTCAGCCTTATGCTGTCCAAGTCCATCGGCGCCCTGCATTCGACGTTGAACTGCCTGCTTATGCTTCGCGCCAAATCCTCGCACTTATTTTCATCTCCATGCAGCGTGAATATCCGCTGTGGCGATGGCCGAATGGCTTTGGCGAAATGCATGAGCTGGTTGCGGTCCGAGTGGCCCGAGAATCCCTCGACTGTGTCCACTTCCATGTTGATTTTGATGCTGTTGCTCCTGCCGTCATCGCCCATCACCGGAATCTCCTTGAGCCCCCGCTGTATCTTCCTTCCCACTGACAGCGAAGACTGGTATCCGACGAAGAAGAGCGCGTTTTTCTCATCCTCGGCCATCATGCGGAAGTAATCGAGCACCGGGCCTCCCGTCATCATGCCTGATGGCGCCAATATGACGCACGGGTCGCCCTCGACGATGTCCTTGCGCTCGCCTTTGGCGGGCACGAATATCTTGGATTCGAACGGCGAGTCGTTGGAGAGCACGCGCCTCTGTATGTTGTGCCTCAAGTATTCTGGGTAGGCCGTATGAATCGCCGAAGCCTCCAGCACCATGCCGTCGATATAAACCGGGAAATTCAGATCCGGATTTCGGGCCGCGAATTCCTCCATCACCATCATCAATTCCTGCGAGCGGCCCACAGAGAACACCGGAATCAGCACCCTGCCTTTTCGGCTGATGACACTCTTCACCAGTTCGGTGAGCCTTTTCTCGGTGTCGAACCTGCTCGGCATGATGTCGTTGTGCCCGCCGTATGTCGACTCCATGAAAAGCGATTCGAGGCGCGGGAACTGCGTGGCCGCCTGGTCGGTTAAGCGTGTGAAGCCGTACTTGATGTCTCCTGTGAAGACAAGATTGTGCAGTCCATCGCCGATGTGAAGATGCACCTGCGCCGAGCCCAAAATGTGGCCTGCATTGTAGAATGTCAATTTCACCTCGGGCGTGATGTCCATCACTTCGCCGTAGTCAAAGCATATGGTGTGCGCCAATTGCTTTTGGATGTCCTTCACGCCATATGGTGCTGCTCCTTCTTTCTGCCGCGCCGCCAAATTAATGTAGTCCATCTGCAAAAGCACCATCAAGTCGCGCGTCGGCGGCGTGCAATACACCGGCCCGTCATAGCCGTATGCGAAGAGGTAGGGAACGAATCCGCAGTGGTCCAAATGCGCGTGCGTGAGCACGACTGCGTCTATCTTGTCAAGCTCAAGTTTCATGGCCGAGAGGTAAGGATACGCCTTTGTGGGCTCGAAAGTTTCGGGGTTGATGCCGCAGTCTATGAGTATACGCGAATGCGGCGTCTCGACAAGAGCGCACGAGCGGCCCACTTCCTGAAATCCTCCCAGCGCCGTCACTTTTACATAGTCTGATTTGAGAATCGGCCCGCATATCTTTTTGCCCAAATTCTGCAAAAATTTCTTCCTCGTGCCGGCCTCTTTCTGCAAAGATGCCCGCACGCCTTTCACCGTGGAGGATGCCATCGTAGGCTGGCGCTGCACCTGCGGCGCCCAGCCCGTCCTCTCAACAATGGCCTTGAGCGTGCCGCCGCCCTTTCCAACCACAAGGCCGGGCTTCAATGCCTCAATCATGACCTCGCCGAATTCTGGCGTGAACCTCACTTCGCTCACTCCCGCGTCTGCGGGGACTATCTCGCGTATGGCGATGAGCGACTCTTCAGGCGGCTTTAGCGCGGATGGGTCGGCGCGAATCAGCACCCGCTTGCGCAGGGCTCCGGCCAATTTTCGAATAAGCTGGTCATTGGCGTAAAAAGCGTGCAAGTCCTTGAGATATATGACTACGTCCAAGCCTTCGGCCTCGACTTTTGTGAGCTTGCATTCGGCCGGAATCAGCTCCATCGCCTTCTTCTCTATTTCCTTGAAATCCATTAGAAAACCTCTCGAATATGACGTTAATTTAAATTTGTCTGACGACTGCAAGTGTTTGACTGGACAAATCATGTCCATGAAAACAAATGATAAATGAAAAAATGGCCGGGGTGCCTTAACTCCGGGCCATCTGTCTGGTTACGATATCTCTCTTCTAGTCTAATTCTCGAGCAATTTCACTACATCGCTTTTCTCGAGGCGTTTGAAGCCCGATTTGGTGATGGTCACCACGTCGACATATTCGCCCGTGGCCGCATCGCGGCGCATGGCCATGGCAATCGCTTTTGCAGCCACGGCGGCATTCTCCTTTATCGCACCGCCCGACTTGAAGCCCTCTTCAATGACTCCGTATGCGACAGGCGAGCCGGAGCCAGTGGAGGTGAATCTCTCCTCAGTCACTCCGCCCAGCATGTCAATCGAATACACTTCGGCCTTCTCGTCATATCCTGCGACTATGAGCTGTACCCAGTATGGGAAATACTTGTATTGGAACATCATGTTCGCCAAGAGCGACGCGGCGTTCTTTGTCGTCATGTTGCGCCCGTAGCGTAATTTATACAGGCGGCATTCGGATTGGAGCAAACGCACCAAGAATTGCGCGTCCGCCACCGAGCCTGCCACCGTCATGGCTATCTTCTCGTCAATTTGGAAAACCTTCTGCACGTCTTTTGACGCGATGAAATATCCCATTGTGGCCCGTCTGTCCGAGGCCAGAATCACGCCGTCAGAGCAGGCCAGTCCGACCGTAGTCGTGCCCGTCTTTAGCGCCTGCATCTTTTGCTGCAAAATAGACTCGTTTTCCATGCCTGATCACCCGCACGGTTTTTACTAAACAGTATGGCCTTCTCGGCAAATGCCTATCTTCGAAAAGACCAGCTGAATAGATAATTTGGCCAGACTAAAGTATATAAAGGCAGATGGACGGGGCTGCCGAAGTTGGCCAGAAACTTTCTGGTCGGGCCATAACCTCACTATGCTTTTGTTTGCCCTATCATGACGTCACGCATTCTCCATATCTATTCAGCCAGCACTCGCAAACTCCGTTCGTGATCGTTTTTCCGACCGGGCAGCAGATATCATATCCGTGTGGATCATGCACCCAGCGTGCGTTCGGGCAGCATACGTTTGAGATGTTCAAGTCTGCTCTATCCAGGTTTCCGCCCGTCCATGAAAACGTTGTCCCCACTGGGCAGCATATCGAATCACCGAAGTATCTGCCCGGGGTGCCCCAGCTGCCTGAATCACAGCAGTATGCGTATCCTCCCAAATTCGAGTTTGTGAGGGCAATATGGTCCAGCGCACAGCAGCTTCCATTCACATATGCCTGTCCATATGGACAGCAAGTCGAGCCAGTCCAGCGGTTTCCGTTCGTATACCCATAATACATCGCATATTGGCTTTCGTTGTAAGGGTTGGGGAGGCAGCACACGTCTCCGTGTGCATACGCCGCATCGCAGCAGACTCCGCCCGCAATCACTTTATTTTTCGGGCAGCATGCGCCATTAACCACTCGATCATTCGGGCAGCATGTCGCGCCATAGCTGAAATACGTCGTGTTAACTGGGCAGCAGGCCGCTCCTCCGCCAAAGCATCTTCCGCTCGCGCAGCAGCTAGTTCCGCATTTATCTGTTCCTGCCGGGCAGGTCACGCAGGCATAAGTGTAGTAATCGGTGCCAGTGCTGTAATTCATATGCCCCGTCATATTGCATACCTGATCTGTCGCATCTCCCTGGCTTGTCGAATTGCAGCATTCGTAGTTGCAGGTTATTCTTCCATTGCACAAACAAGTGCCCAAATACGGGGTCTTGCCCTCCGGGCAGCACTGACTTCCACTCCATTTGCTGTCTGGGCAGCATACTCCCGTACCCGCGTTCCATCTTCCCGCCTGGCAGCACACTCCATTCCCATTCACCTGCCCGACCGGGCAGCATGTGTTCGTGTTGCTGTTCCATCTCTCGGCCGGGCAGCATGTGTTCGTGCTGGCATTCCATCTATTGGCTGGGCAGCATACATTTCCATTGCGGCAATTCCCTGCAGCGCAGCATGAGCCCCCGCACATTGTCTGGCCGCCTCCACATGTTGTGCAAGTGCCCGAATCTTCATTGCACGACTGCGTGGTCGGATTGCAGCAAGTCGAGCCACATGTGAGGTTTCCGCCGCTGCATTGGCAGGTGCCATTCACCGCATACTGCCCGCTCGGGCAGCACATCGTGCCATTCCACGTGTTGATCGCGCAGCATGCTCCATTTGAATAAATCTGCCCTGCCGGGCAGCATCCGCCGTTGGCATATGTCTGGTTCGCCGGGCAGCAGTGGCCATTCGAGCTCACATTCCCTATCTCGCAGCAAGTGTTCGTGGCACTGACCCATCTGCTGCTCGGGCAGCAAACTCCGCCTGTGCGGCAATCAGATGCAGCGCAGCATGTGCTTCCGCACGAGCCCATCCCGGCGGCGCAGTTTATGCAGGCGCCGCCGCTGCATGCCTGACTCGAGAGGTTGCAGCACGCATTGCCGCACAATGACAGATTCGCGCCCGAGCATGTCGAATTCACCACGCACATTCCCTTGAGCGAATTGCACACCGAGCCTGCGGCGCAGCAACCAACGTAATTTCCGTTCGTATCATTGCAATACGTGGTGCCAGCCGCGCACGAGTTCACGCACGCCCCATTCACACAGCTCTGGTTTGCATAGCAGCACGCTCCCTCTGCGCAGTATGTAGTGTTGTATCCGCAAACCGGATAGTAATTGCAGCCGTTCAAGTTGCATGCATATCCTGTTCCAACTTTCTGCGCGACATCGTCCTGGCAGTATCTATCATAATATTCCGGATCTCCCGGAACCGGTAGCAAGGGAGTCGAGCTGTTCGAGCATAGTATCACTGGCGGCGCAGGTGCGCACATCCCTGAGGAATTGCAGACCAGTCCACCACAGCAGCCGGGCGGCGGCGAGTTCGGTGTGATATCGCACTGATGACCTTCTGCATAGCAGCAGGTGCAGTTCGAGCCGTCGCATTGCACATCAGAACCAAGTACTGCGCAATTATCCTGGCAGCTCATCGTCATATTATTCCAGTATGTGCCGGGATTGTTGAAGTCAAATGGCCGGGCGAAATTCGCGCATTGCACCGGTTGTTTGATGTCGCACAGGCAGGTGTTGGGGTCGCAGTACTGGGTCGCCGAATTGCAGTTGTCGATACACGTCAGAGTGTTTGGATCAAAACCGAAAGCATTTGCATAATCACTGCAATTGCTCAGGCATTGCAGACTGCCGCCATCGAAAACTCCGTGCGCGTTGCAATATCTGGTCAAGTCAAGGGGTATGCACGTGCAATCTCCGGCGCAGCCAGAATACAGGCTGCGGTTGCAGTCGTCTGCGCATATCCTCGTGCCCGCGTTGAAATCCGGGCTGTTGCTGCAGTATACTACCGGGCGCGGCTGGCACAAGCAATTGCCATCACAATAAGTATTGCCGTCGCAGTTGTCCAAGCACGTCCTGCTCGAGTCATACACTCCGATGCCGGAATTGCATGGAACATTCGTGCTCGGGGCGCACTGGCAAGCTCCATTGCAGTATTGGGTCGAATGATCACAGTCATCGATGCATGTCATCGTAGACGCATCATAATCCGACGAATTCGAGCTGCAGGCTATCAGACTCCGATTGGCGCACAGGCAACTAGTGCCATCACAGTACTGCGTCGTGGCATCGCAGTCATTTACACATGTCTGATTATACGAATTCCACCCTGATGGGTCTGAGCAAGATTTAGTGTCCACGCACACCCGAGTCGTCTCATTGCATGTCTGATTGTCCAGGCAGCAGTTGGTTCCGCATTTCACCGAGTTTGGGGAAGTGCAGTTTCTATCCACTCGGCATGCCTGATCATATGTCAATCCGTCCGGATCGCATGTGTCTCCATGCTCGCAGCACCATATCCCGCAAATGTCGTACTGCTCAGGGCATTCGAACATCGCTTCCTGGCAAGCCCCCTCATATGTGCTGGCAGTGTCATTCATGCATCCTAGCCCGTCCGCGCAGCACCAAGCCCCGCATGTGATGTTCGGGGATACGCAGGTCGCCGCAGCCTGGCATGCTCCGTCATACGTGGCCGCACTGCTGTTCACGCATGTCTGTCCCTGTGCGCAGCACCATGTGCCGCACGTGGTGTTCGGGGCCGTGCATGCAGGTGTAACAATCTGGCATGCTCCAGCATAGCTTCCGGCACCAGAATTCACGCATGTTTCCGAATCCCCGCAGCAATATTCGCCGCATGTCTTTGCTCTGTCACAATATGCGCACTGCGTGTCTCCCTGGCACAGATTATACGAAGCCGCATCGCAGCATATGCCATTGCATGTGAAATTCGGCGCATTGCAGCCGGAAACAGCCACGCACGAACCGCTCTGGCAGCTCTCAGATCCGCTGTTGCAGCATGTGCTCCCTCCGCAGCATGTCTGCTGGGAATTGCAAGCACCGCTTCCACAACAGTGGCCAGCCTCTGCGCACGCTCCGCCACCACAGCTGGTCAGCGGCGGCGGGCAGGCGCCAACGCTCCCGACAATATACCTGTTGCTGCCAACAAGCGGCAATGCGCCCGTCTCGCGCGAAGTGCCAAGTCCGGTAGAGTATGTGAGCGTCAATATCTGCGAATAGTATTCGGCCGGGATATACGCGCCAGCCCCCACTCCATGGTGCAGCGCAACAATAGTCCTCTCCTCACCCGGCAGCAGGACAATGGAAAGAGATGTGCTTGTGCCCATCCAATTCCCTGACGCATCCATAACCGAGCTGAAATTGCCCGGCGCAAGCGTGATGGCCTTGATAATGATGGTGTCTCGTGTGGGATTAGAGAGCACAAGTGATAAGTTGGCATCCGCAGCCAACGGCGAGTCCTGTTTTATTGTAGCCATCGACCAGTCCTTCACTTTGATGGGTCCAGCCTGACTGCTCCAATATGCCTTCGACTGTTCTATCTGCATTCCGGAGTTCTTGGGCAGCACTCCCAAAAGGTTTGCAAGAACGAGCACCAAAACGGCGATGGCGGCGAAAAGCACGATATATTCAACAGTTGTCTGCGCGCGCATGGCAAGCGCCCCGCGGGTCCCGGACGACGACCGACCCATTTCTTTTCCTTCGAACGGCTTCTCCTGCCGGCCTGCCAAACCACGACGCGGGGTGAACATGGCCCCCTAACGGTTGGGGTGTTTAAAAAGATTGGGCCGCCGGCCAGTCGAGGGGGCATCCGTCATCGGTTTCGGGCGGAGTTTTTTGGCGAAATCTACTTTTCCCCCTTCTTCAAATCCGTGTATGCCGAATACGCCGCCGACACCCCTTCCGACACGCCCACAATGGCCTGTTTGAATATGCCATTCGTCACATCTCCTGCCGCATAGAGGTGGGGCACATTGGTCCGGCTCTCCCGATCTATGACAATCTCGCCTTTCTTGTTCAGTGCCACGCCCAATGGGGCGGCCCATTGGCTAATCGGAGCGTGCCCGATCAGCACGAAAACGGCGTCGATGGGGAATTTATCGGTTGGTTTAGCGCCAACCGGCGCACAGGGTTTTGTCAATTTCAAAAATCCCGCCCTCTTCTTCTCATTGCCCAAAATTTCCGTAACCTGCACGTCTGTGAAAACCGTAATCTTTGGATTCTTGGCCACTCTCGCATTGTTGATGGGCTCGCCATGAAGCGCAGGCCCGCGCACAAACACATACACGCGCGAGCCGTACTCGGCCAATAGTTGGGACTCTTTTGCTGCCGAATCCCCCGAGCCTATGACCGCAATCACTTTATTTTTGTAGAATCCGCCGTCGCAAAGCGCGCAGTAATGCACTCCCTTGTTCGCAAACTCTCGCTCGCCCGGCGCGCCCAATTTCTTCCATTCGGCGCCGGTGGCGGCGATAATGGTGCGAGAGAGATATGTGGCATCCGAGTCTGTGGTTGTGGCGAATAACTCATTTTTCTTCTCCACCTTCACGACTTTCTCCATCTTCATCTCGACCCCATAGCTTTGTGCATGGTGCAGCAGCCGCTCGCCTAATTCCATGCCGGTTATGCTCTCAAATCCGGGATAATTCTCGACGATGTGCGTGGTGGTGATGGTGCCGCCCGGCATCTCGCCAATCATAAGCACCTTGAGCCCGAAGCGGGCGGCATACATGGCCGCGCCAGAACCCGCGCAGCCCGCGCCGACGATGAGCACATCATAAACATTTGAGGAATTTTTCTCAGTCATATCAATCGACTCCATAGAAAATTTACATCAAAGAAGAATATATCATTATCATCGCACTTCCAAAATTCCCCCATCACACTTTCCCAAATCTCCGCTTCACTATACCTTTCCCATTCCTCCAGTGTCCGCGCCGCCATGGTATGTGATGAGCCTTTTGAGCATGTCGCACATCTCGAAGAATTCCGCGTCTCGCGCATGCTCCGCGCGGGGCCGTGGAACATCGACCGGCACATCCGCAACAAGCCTCCCCGGCCTCTTCGAGAGCACAATAATCCTGTCTGCCATGAACACCGACTCCTCTATGAGGTGCGTCACCATGACAAATGTGTTTGTCTTCATCCTCTTGTCGTTCCAGATGTCGAGAACATCACGCCGCAGCGCCTCGGCGGTCTGCGCATCAAGCATGGAGAACGGCTCGTCCATCAAAAGCACCCGAGGCTCGACGGCAAGCGCACGGGCTATGCCCACGCGCTGGCGCATCCCTCCCGACAATTCGGCAGGGTGGGCGTCCGTGAAATCCTCCAAGTCCATGAGCTTGATATATTTGTCTATGACATCTTTCCTCCTGTCCTCGGGCATCGCTATGCCCTGCAAGCCCAGCTCGATGTTCTCATAGACCGTGCGCCAGGGCAGCAGGCCGAACGTCTGGAAAATCATCGCCGAACTTTTCGGGTTAGGGCCCGTGACCGGCCGGCCGCCGAACAGCACAGAGCCCGAGGTGGGGAATTCGAGGCCCGCCAAGAGGCGCAGCAATGTCGATTTGCCGCAGCCGGACGGCCCTATGATGCACACGAATTCGTGCTCGTTTATATGAAACGACAAGTCGTCGAGCGCGAGCACGCTCTTGCCGCCTTCGGAGTACTCGCGCCGCACATGGCGCACTTCGACCTCCGGTGTGCGGGGGCGTGTCGAGATACGGGGTTGCATTCGCATGGCGTTTCTCCAAATATCGTCGATTTCTCAAATCATTCACACAATTTATTATCCCATCCTCATGTCAGATGGAATCTGAACCTCTCGGCATATGCGAACAGGGGCTTCCACACAAGCGTGTTCATCAAAAGCACGACAAGCGTCATCGTCGCCACAGCCAGCGCAAGTATCCGCGGGTCGGGGGAGGGTGCCAGCGTGGCCTGCGTCAAAAACGAGCCTAAGCCCTGCACAGAATACTGGTGCCCCTCGAAAGTGACGAACTCACTCACAATCGACGCATTCCACGCCCCGCCCCACGCCTGAATGGAGCCCAGCAAAATTCCGGGGAATATGGCGGGCAGCAGGATGTTCTTGTAATACGCCCATCCCTTGATATTGAAAGCCCGCGAAGCCTCCAATATGTCGCCCGGCATCTGCCTCAATGCGCCGATGATGTTGAAGAGAAGATACCACTGCATGCCGGTCAGGAGGAGAAGTATCGAGACGACTTCCACGGCGAAACCGCCTCCGCCGAACAGGCGGATGACAATGAGCACCATGAACGGAAAGAGCGCCAATGCCGGCGTGGACTGGCCTATGTCAAAGAGCGGAAAGAAAACTTCCGAAAGTTTTTTCGAGCGCGTGATGGCGATTGCCGCGCACAATGTCCACGCAAGCGCCAGAATATACGCAATGCCGATTCGCAGCCACGAGTAGAATGCCAAAGTCGGCAGGCTCTCAACTTCCGGATGCGCCGCAAGCGATGCGTGGAGGCCGATAAGCGGCTGCTCAAGAGCGGCCGAGAAGAAGTAGGCGAGGCCCATCACCACAACGCCAAAGAAGATGAGATAGAGCGCCCACTGCCGATACAGCGGCGCAGGCACATGCCTTTTCTTTCTCGGCACGTGGGTGAGCAATCCTCCCAATCTCCGTGCGCGCACGGCCCGTCGCCACCATGCCAAAAAGAACGGCGTGGCCCGGGCATCGAATCTTGCGAATCCGTTTCGCAGCGCAGTCAGCACGATGCTGTGCGACACCTCCGTATCCTCCCCCAATGCCGAGCCCGTCGTGGTCTGCGTTCTATAGCGCCGCGCCCACACCTGCAACGGCTTCCACACCATCTGGTTGATGGAATAGATGAGCGCGACAAAAACTATGAGCCCGAACACGGCTGACGGCACATTGCCCTGTTTCGAAATCGCATCTCCCAAATATGTGCCAAGGCCGGGCAGCGAATGCGTTGCCGCGCCATATGTTATCATCTCGGCGGCCACGAGGAAATACCATCCCCCGCCCCATGCAAGAATAGAGCCCGTTATGAACGAGGGCAAAATGCACGGCAGCACCACATGGCGCATATACGTCCAGTCGCGGATGCCGAAAGCGTTCGATGCCATGCGCAAATCATCGGGGATGTTTCGCACCGCGCCGATTATCGAGAAGACAACTGCCCATGCCATGCCGGTGAATATGAGGAAAATGGCGGCCATCTCATATCCGAACTGCACCGCGCCCAATGCGGGCAGCATTCCGACGAAAAGCGCGATGGCTGCCGGCTGGTAGCCCAACACTGGTATGGACTGCAAGATGTCGAGCAGCGGGAGGATTATTTGCCTTGGTCTTCGATACAGGCCCGCGATGATGCCGACAGGCAGCGCGAATGCCACCACCAGCACATATGCCAAGAGCATCCGAATCAGCGTTCGGAAAATGAAGTAAGGCAGCTGCGTTGTCTGGGGATTCGCCATCACTGCCGGCCACCAGTCAAGATATGTGAACAAGACGAAAGTGATCATGACTGTGAGCGCCAGAACCATCTGCAATGTGCCGGGCCTATGCGCGAACCATCTATTCGCGATTCGCTTGGCAGAATCTGCCTTCGGCTCGCCGATAGGCGCTTGCGGAACCGGATTAGGCGGCGGCATCACGGAGATGAGAGGCGCCGGCCCCTCGGGCAAATCCGCCGTCGGCGAGACTCTGTCGAACCCGAGCTTGGTTTTCTCGAATTCGCCCCGTGCCATGGCGCGCGCATTCCACTCGGCGGCCATCTCAATGCGCTGGTGCGGTTTTATCGCGTGGGCTGTTTTCTTCTGATTTGCAAAAGCAGGATTGCGCGCCGTCTTTCTGGCCGGTGCGTGCGCTTTCGGGTTTGTTTTTTCCCCATTTCTTCCTCGTCGGGCGGCCATATGCCTATGGCAGCGCGGCAGTGTTTAAAACGGTCTTGGCCGTGCGGGCGCGGACTTTTTTCCAAGAAGCGGAACACCTATGTGCGTCGTATCCGGTGTCACGCCTGATTTCTCGCCACCGCCGCGCAAATCTCTGTCTTCTCATCCGCCGCGAAATTCTCGATGTCTTTTCGATGGAGCGAGAATGTCTTGAACTTCCCTGCCAGCGCCTCATCGCTCATCACCGGCACCGATGAGAAGAATGCCACGCCATCATTCGCCACGCCGTCCGCGAACATCGCCAGCGCCGAATTCTTCGCGCCATGGCGCCGCGCCCAAGTCTGCGGAGTCGCGTCCGTGATATATGAGAGGAAAGCGTCGAGCCCGTCATGGAAGCTCTCGGGTCTGGTGGCGTTCCACACAACAAATCCAGCGAACGCGTTTTTCGGCAATTCGAGCGAGGATGCCCCGAGCATGATGCGCTCCGTATTGCCAAAGCCAACATCTCTTATGCCGTGCTTTCTGGCCAGCATCATCAGCGTGTTCAGCATTGGCGAGGCATCTATCTGCGGTGCCTCTTTCACGGTGTCCGGATTCATCCAGCCACCTGCCTCGACCCACACGCTTCCGATACTCTGGCTCTTCCCGTCAACTCTCCTGTCAATCAGTTCCTTCGCCGGACCTATTTTGGCCAATACGCTCAGCCTCGAGCCTATGCCTTGCGTCTCGTCGCCGAACCTGCGCAGCCGATCGACGCTGACTGTGTTTTTCTTCATGCGCACACCTGTGTTTTTTGATTATTTAATACCGACATGCTGCTGCTTTTGCATCACTCGTCATTTTCGTCTCCTCCAGTCATCTCTCATCGTCATTCCTCTTCCATCTCCCTCATTATCTGCTCGTGGGTCCAATCCGGATGCATTGTCTGATAATAGCGATACGCCTCCTCGTCGAAGTCGGGTTGAACGTATTCATTGCTCTCCCCCGTCTTCCCCTCTTTTAAGAAACTTTCCCATGCCATCTGCGGTGTCCGCGCGAGGCGCGCAATCGTGGTCGGGAAGCTGGTGCCGATTGTGGCCTGGGAGATTCCTTCTATCTGATGCGGAAGCGTCTTATCAGAACCAAGTTCCGACTCAACCTCTCCGAGCCTTTGAATCAGCTCGGCCCTATTATCGTAGATGAGCTGGGCCTGCGCCTCAAAGCCGGCTTTTAGCTGGGCGTAATACTGGCCGTCAGGGCTGGTCCACGCATGCGTGTCCGAGAATGCGTCGACATAATCCTCAGACACCATCCCTCCGATCGTAGCACCTTCCATATCTATACGGATGATTTTGGCTTTGCCGTCTATCATGACTGCCCGAAAATTGTCTCCATGGGGGTCATGAAGCGAGAATGCTTCGTGCACCGCCATCTGCCTCCCGTACTCATATGCCAGCTCGGACATGATCCTCTCGTCAAGCGGGACATCCTCCCTAATCAGCTTGCCATCATCGCCGGTGCGCACCGAGCGGATATGCCCGCCGCGTATGCATGCGGAGAGGCTTGTGCCTTCCGCAAACTGCATGATATCGATATTCCCATAGCGCATTATCGAGTATCCCTGGTCGAACCCCATCCTGCGATACAAATCCAGCATGAATTTATCTGCCACCAGGCTGCTCCCCTTGATGAGCCCGAGAGTCTCGTCTTTGTATCTCAGGGCATATACGTCGTTGACTCCGCCGAAGTCCAGGAACTGCACGTCCTCTATCTTCACACCTGGATAGAAGTCATCCAGATATCTCTGCATATTAGCCTGCGCCAGTCTTTGGCTTTCTGCGGATGTGTACCCGACATCAGAGAGGGCGTTTTGCATGGACAGGCTCTGCGAGGTCCCGGAAGTCGGGCCAGAATTCATCAGATTCCCTCCCGCCTCCTCGTTGCTTGGCACCGTGATTTCAATTGTGGTGGTTCCGCTCTCCCTGCCGCCGTCAACGAGATTTATGCGCCCGTCGAATCCATCTATGACTGCGATGCTCCCCAGTATGCCCACCCCTGTCGAGTTCGGGGTCGCATTGTCGTTGGACTCCCCCCGCAACGCTCGGTTCCACATCTCATTTGTTATGCCCCCGCCCGCCTCCACCCTGTTCGATACCTGTATGTGAATCAGGCCATCCCGCTCGAGCACATCCACCTTGACTTTCGTGCCCGCCGCCTTGTATTTATCCGCGTTGCCGAGCACATTATCAAATGCCTGCATGAGCAAATCTCCATCGACCTCTGCATATATCTTCGTGGCAGGCGCAGTCACATCGGCGAATCTGCTTTTGATGAGCGAACCGATATCCTCGGTCTTTATGTCCATCTCGCTGGGGTTGATGACTTCCTGGCGGTTTTTGGAAATCCTCTCGAACCATCCGGGGATTTTCGTCTCGGCTCCGTGTTCGTCCATTATCTTGCGGGGCTCCACATCCTCGAGGCTGCCGCTCAGCAGGCCTTTGGTCGGCCCATTCTCATTCATCTTCTTGAGCACCTGGTAAGCTTCGCCAAAAACTTTCTCGGCTTCAACCGATAAATCGATTACCATCTGGCCGTTTGCGGCAAGCGTGCCATTCGTCGCATCGCTCGAGATCATCTGTTTGTAATAATCTGTCGCGCCCATCTGGCCGCCGGCCTTGCCTTCTCCACGCGAGATGAGCCGCAATTTGTCCTCGTATTCCTTGATAGCCTGCGCCTCTTTTGAAAATCCATTCTTTTCAAGCCTTCCGCGGGCAAGTTCGCAGATGACCAATGGATGGTCTATATCGTTCTTTAAGTGATGGAAGAGCACCTTGCGCTTGTCGCTTAATTGGGCGAGGGCATTCTCGCCGCCATCCGCCACCCCGGTCTTTGTCTTCGTCCTGATCATGGTCCGCCGTGAGCGGTTCTCGAACTGCTCGATGAGCGCCCAGCCGTGTTCAGCCACCTCTCCCGCGGTGGTGCACTTGCGGATATAATCGGCATAGTCATCCACCATCTTCCTGTCCCACACATTCCACATCATATTGAGGAGTCCTTCGGTGTCTGCCCAGTGCTCGTTGACCATGTCCTTGACGTCTTTGTTCGGGTTGTCCAGCATGGCCTGGCGCAGGAGCGGTTTCGTCTCCTTTAGGCCGATGAAGGGTTTTTTGACCTCGTCGGGCTGTAGGGCTTTGGGTATGCCGGCGGTTTCCTCATTCGCGTAAGGTAACTTGGAGATCTCCACTCTCTTCTCCTGCGTTGGTTGTTCCGCGACCGGCGCAGTCTGCTTCGCTTTCTTTTTCATCTTCTTCGCGGTTTTCTTCGCCGCAGCCCCGATTTTCTTCCCAAACCAAATAATCGGGTCCAGCATGTTGGCCGGGAATGAATACAGTTTATCCACCGGATACGGATTTTCGCCGCCTCTTTTCTGTATATCTTCCAGATGTTCGGAATCGAGCAGCAGCTTCCAAAGCCCGTCTTTCTGCTCCTCAGGCGATGCCATTTTCAGTTTGCCCCTCTTCCCATCCAGCCATTTGATTTTGTTCATCTCGCTAAGCAGCGCATTCACTCCTCTGTCACTGAAACTCTTGGCGATGATGTTCAGATAAAGAGCGGTGCCGGGGTCTTTCTCAATAATGCCGGGTACCACATTCTCGACAGCCGAATAGAGCTTTCGAAAACGCGCTCCCGAATACGGGTCAGCCATGTAATCTTTTGCAGAATAAATCGACTTGGTCTCTGGTGCGTCTTTGGCTTCCGCATATGCCTGCACAGGCTTCTTTGTTTTCACCGTCTTGTCATTTTTATCTGCCTGCTTTGCCGCCGCCCTCTTTCTTTGCGCCATAACTTTCTTCGTGCCCGTCAGCATCTTCTCAGTCATTTGTATTCCTGCCACAAATGCGGCATTCTGCGCTATTCCAACATAATCCGACAGCGTGAAATATGTGTGACTGGCTTCGTAAAGCAGTTTGGTGCTGTCATAAGCCATCATGCCGGTGAATGCGGTAGCCGAAGTTGCACCGGCCACGCTCGTGCCCCATTTCATCATCTTGCTCGACGGTGCCAGCACCCTGCCTGCCCTGCCCACCAGCGGAATCGCCATCATCGTGCCTGTGAAGGCTTTTCCCCAGTCGCCCTCAACCGCCCCCTCCACCGCCATGCCTGCGCCGCGGAATCCGAAATAATACATGCTCAACTCGGGCTGGAGGAGGAGCGCCGAGGTCGCCGCCACACCCACATCCACAATGGCCTGCCCATGCTCACTTACAAATGCCAAAGTCCATCCGTTTATCTCCACATTTTCCTGATGCGCCAAATCTTCCATGACTCGGCCCTGCGTTTTCTGTATGTCTTTGCACATATCTATGACTTTGTCAATGCTCCGCTCATCTCTGCCAAGATTTTCCCAATTGTCGCCTAATGCATCATACAAGCTCTTGGCACCCCAAGCAACTGACGCCCTGTCGCTTTTGGCGTAGAGCAGAAGCCACGCATCATGATAAACGCTGTTCGGGTTTTTCGCGTTCTTGCTCTTCTCCAATTCCCCTGCCATCGATTCTGCCGTCGCGTGGGTGCCAATCAGCCATGCTGCGAGGTTGCGCCTCACCTCCTCTTTGGAATCTTTGCCAAAATCATAGGCGCCGGCCATATATTTCTCGGCCCGCATCGAGCGGACCACGCCCTCGACTCCCGCCATCTCGCTCAGGAGGTTTAGCACATAATTCTTTTTCTCATCCTCTGTTGTAAATTCCGCCACCTTCTTCTCGATATTCGCCTTCGAGTATTTTGAATATCCGTCAAATGATTCCGCCAATTGCGTTGGCGTGCTTTGTGTCTTGAACGGGTCCAGATTGTCCATCTGCGCGCCGGAGGACGAAAGACCCTCTTTCTGCGAATTAGTGCCCGAAGTCCATGTATCCTGAACATTCTGCAGGCTCTTGCCATATTCTATACTGTCCAACTCGGAAGCATAGAGAGAATAGAACTGGTCAATCTTCTGCATGGCCTGATTGCAGTTTAATGAGGTTTCTTTCTTTGCTTGCGTGTTTTTCACTTCGCCGGACTTGACATTTTTATCGTTGTTCATGCTCGGCACAACTTTCAGGTAATTCGGATGCACGGCGGTACTGCTGGCAACCGCTTCCTTCAGCTCGGTGAAGTGGTCATATGCTTTGGAGGGGTTGTGCAGCAGATCAATCAACTGCGGGTTCTCCTCCATCGTCGTCACGGGCAGGGAGTTCTGTGAGTCGCTCTGAAGAATCCTCTTCGGTGCCTTCAAATCCGCCATATGCTTCCCAATGCCAAGACACCGGTTATAAATCTTCTTCGACTACCTCTCATCATGGCATACCTTGTGCTTGTGCGCCACGGGCAATCTGAATGGAACCTCCAAAACAGGTTTACTGGCTGGATAGATGTCAAGCTCTCGCCGCAAGGGGAGAAGGAGGCGAGCAAGGCCGCCGCCGCCCTCAACGGCTATCGTTTCGATAAGGCCTACACCTCTGCTCTCATCCGCGCCCAGGACACACTCGACATCATACTGACCGATCTTAACCAGAAAAATATCTCTGTGCTGAAAGACGCGGCCCTAAACGAGCGGCATTACGGTGATTTGCAGGGCTTGAACAAGGATGACCTGCGCGTCAAATACGGCCCCGAGCAGGTGCAGCTCTGGCGGAGAAGCTATGATGTGCGCCCGCCGAACGGCGAATGCCTCGCCGACACCGCAGCGCGCGTGGTTCCATTCTACAAGTCCAATATCGCCAAAAATCTCGCAGCCGGCAATAATGTGCTCGTGGCCGCGCACGGCAATTCGCTTCGTGCCATCGTCATGTATCTCGATAAACTCTCGCCCGAGCAGGTGATGGCGCTCGAAATCCCTACTGGCACCTCCTATGTCTACGAATTCGACTCGTCCATGAAAATCATCGCCAAGGAAATATTAGAACAATGATTTCCATGGATCCAATAATCATCGCCCCAATCCTCGTCCTCTTCCTCTCGGGCATCTTCGCCGTCCTTGGCTTGGGCGGCGCCTCCATCTATGTGCCCATCTTCTTCTGGCTCGGCATCCCGATAGATATGGCCATCTTAGTGGGCCTGTCCCTGAACGTCATCACAACCGCCATCTCCTCTTTCAACTTCCACCGCGTCGGCCTTCTCACAGCAAAAGAATACAAATCGGCCGCCTTCATCTTCGCCGGCGCTTTCCTCGGCGCGCCGCTGGGTGTGTGGTTCGCGCAGATGCTCCCCCCGCATATCATCATCGGCCTCTTCGCCCTCGCCCTCTTCGCAATCGCCGTGCGGATGATAACCTGGTCGAAAATCAGCAAACCCAAACCCAGATTGGCCGAGGGAGAGGCGGGCTTTCTCGAGGAAACCGGCGGGCAGGCAGCCGGTGTTGCCATGCGCAGAGCCGCCATGGGCGGCACAACCGGTGTTCTCTCAGGCACACTCGGCATCGGCGGCGGCGTATTCCTTGTGCCGTTTCTCATTGAATCCGGCATGACTCCAAAGCGCGCCGCCATCCTCTCGCACGTGTGCACTCTGCTTGCATCCATATTGGGCCTCTTGGGCCATCTCATGTTCATCGGACCGATAAACGTCGCTCTCCTCCTCGGCACGGGCATCGCCGCTGCCATCGGCTCATTCTTTGGCTCCATCGCTTTATCGAAGGGGCATGTGTCGAGCGGGCATATCCGCAGCGCGTTCATCGTCCTCTTGCTGCTCTTCGCCGTAATGCTAACCTTGAACTTCTTCGGCATAGGCGGCACAACCGTATTGTATGACTAATTATCCTGGCTCGAGTGTCTTGGCCCTTCTAACGCGTCTATTAAAGATTTTGGCGTCTATGAACTGATTATCCATTCATCTGGTGATTCCCTATGATGCTTTTCACGCCCGGGCCTGTGGCCGTTTTCCCGAAAGTCTCGACAGCGCAGACACAAGAGATGATGACGCATAGAGGCAAGCCATTTCAGGCCATCTACCAGCCAATCATAGTCGACCTCAAATCCATGCTCAAGGCAGCCGAAGTGCATATCATGACTGGCTCCGGCTCCTTGGGCGTCGAGGCAAATGTGCAGAACGCGCTTCCTCTCGGCGGAAAAGCCCTCGTCTTGTCAAATGGCGCATTCGGCGACAAATTGAAAGAGCATTGCGCCCTCTATTATGAAACTCGCTTCGAGCGGCTCAAAGACGCCAAGGGTTGGAATTTAGAGAGAGCCAAACCCCACATCGACAAAGCCGCAGCGGCCGGAGTAAAACTTTTCGCCATGGTTCATCATGAGACTTCCCCCGGCATCTTGAACAAAACAAGCGAAATATGCAAATATGCCAAAGGAAAAGGCATGCTCACCCTCTTGGACGGCACATCTGCCTGGCCCGCCTATCCCGTAGACCATGTAGCCGACCACATCGACTTCTACTCGTTTGCCAGCCAAAAAAGCTTGGGCTGCCCGCCAGGCCTCACGGTAGTCTCGCATTCGCCCGACGCGGTCAAGGCCATCGAACTTGCTCCAGTGCGCTCGAATTTCATGAATTTCAAGACTTACCGCAAATTCGCGCCAAAGAGCGAGACTGCCTTCACGCCTGCCGTCTCCATCATCTACTCTTTGCGCATTGCCCTCGACATGCTCAAAAAAGAGGGCCAGTCCGCCTTCATCGCCCGCCAGAGCGAGATGGCGGAGCATGTGCGCTCGCGCCTTATGAAGATGGGTTTTTCTCTTGTGACCGAAGAAGGCTTCGAATCAAGCACAGTCACAGCCTTCTTCTGCTCCAAAAACAAGGAGATAAACCAGTTCCTCCAATCAGACCATGGGGTCAAATTGGGCGGCGGGCACGCCGACTGGGCCGAGACGACTTTGCGCTTCTGCAACATGGGCGACTTGGACATGGTGAAAATCGATGCGGGCTTGGATGCCTTGCAAGCGGTGAAATCGAAATTGGGCGTTTAACAAATCAGATATGGGGTGCTGACCATGGACTCATTCTCAAAAATCATTATCGCGGACCCGATGGAGGCATCGGTTGTGAAAGGTTTGCAAGGTTTGGGCACGGTCGTCCTCACGCCGAAAAATCTTTCGGCCGCCCTTTCCGATGCCGATGTGCTCATCGTCCGCTCGGCGACAAAAGTGAATGCTGAGTTGATTGAGTCTGCCACCAAGCTCAAGATTGTCGCCCGCGCCGGAGTCGGCCTCGACAATGTCGATGTGCCCGCCTGCAAAGCCAAGAATATCCAAGTCATCAACACGCCCGGCGCCTCCTCCAATGCCGTTGCCGAGATGACAATCGGCATGATGATTTCCCTGCTTCGCAAAGTCGGATATGCCCACTCCTCGATGCTGTCCGGCAAATGGGAGAAAAAGAATTGCACCGGCAATGAGATTTCGGGCAAGACTCTTGGCCTCGTCGGAATGGGCCGCATCGGCCGATTAGTCGCAGCAAAAGCCGTCGCTTTGGGCATGCGCGTCATCTACACCGACCCGCACAAAGCAAGTGATTTGTCTTATCCCTATTTTGCAAGCGTGGACGAACTCTTGCCCCAAGTCGACATCGTCTCTTTGCACGCATCAATGCCCGCCGGCAGCCCGGCGATTCTCAATGCAAAAAGCATCTCGAAGATGAAAAAAGGCAGCTATGTCATCAACACGGCAAGAGGATTTCTCGTCGATGAGGCCGCGCTCATTTCCGCCCTCAAATCCGGCCATTTGGCAGGGGCAGCCCTCGATGTCTTCCCATCCGAGCCATATTCCGGCCCGCTCACCAAATTAGACAATGTTCTTCTCACGCCCCACATCGCCGCTTCAACAATAGAGGCGCAGGAGCGCATAGGCGATGATTTAATAGCTCAATTGCGACAGAAGCTCACGGCGTGAAGCTTTTGCGGGCATGATGCCCTGCCTTGAGCAACGCCCTCTCGTGATTCCCATGCTCGACCTAAAAGCCCTCCGCACCGGCCCCGAACCATTCCGCCTCGCGCTAAAGAAAAGAAATGCCCCGACCGAGCCCATCGACCACATACTCAAGCTCGATGAGGCTTGGCGGCAGGTCAAATCTTCCGGCGACAAGCTGAAAAACGAGCGCAACAAATTGTCAATGGAAATCAATGCCGCGAAAAAGGCAGGGCAGGAAATCGCCCCCATAATCAAGCAGACGCAGGACATCGCCGCCAAGATAAAAGTGCTCGACGAGCAGGCCGCGCAGCTCGAGGCGCAGATGGAGTCTATTCTCCTCACAGTGCCCAATGTGCCGCACGAAAGCGTGCCATTAGGAAAAGATGAGAGCGAAAATGTCGAGGTGCGCAAATGGGGCGCGCCAAAACTGCACGCGGATGATGTCTTGCCCCATTACGACATTTTCCCAAAACTATTAGATTTCGAGCGGGGCGTCAAACTGTCCGGCTCGCGCTTCACCGTCCTCTACGGTGAGATGGCGCGCCTCGAGCGCGCATTGTCAAATTACATGCTCTCGGTGCACGCAATGAATCATTACAAAGAGGCGGCGGTTCCATTTCTCGTCAACACCAAGACAATGACCGGCACAGGCCAATTACCGAAATTCGCCGGAGATTTGTACAGGGCGGCAGCGGGCGAGCAGGCGATGGGCGCAGCCGACGCCAACTCTTTGTGGCTCATCCCCACTGCCGAAGTGCCTCTCACAAATTTACACTCCGGCGAAGTGCTTGAGGAGACACAGCTCCCCCTGCGCTATTGCGCCCTCACGCCCTGCTTCCGCTCCGAGGCCGGCAATTACCAGAAAGACATCAAGGGGCTCATTCGCCAGCATCAGTTCATGAAAGTCGAACTGGTCAAATTCAGCCTGCCCGAGCGCTCATATGACGAGCTCGAGAGCCTCACGCGCGACGCCGAATCCATCCTGCAAGGTTTGGGCCTGTCTTACCGCACGCGCCTCTTGTGCACCGGCGACATGGGCTTCGCCTCGGCCAAAACATATGACATCGAGGTCTGGCTGCCGTCACAGGACACTTACCGCGAAATATCCTCATGCTCGAATTGCACTGATTTCCAAGCACGCAGAGCGCAGATAAAATTCCGCCGCGAGGGGAAAAATGAATTTGTGCACACGCTCAACGGCTCCGGCCTTGCCGTGGGCCGCACTCTCGTTGCCATCTTGGAAAATTTCCAGGACGAGGCTGGCGTGGCGATTCCAAAAGTATTGCAGGACTTCATGGGGACTGAAAGGATAGACTTCTAGTTCTTTTGCCTCTTATTAGATACTTTGGCTTTCAATTCCACTCTCTCTTCCTCAACTTGCGCGCCCTCTTTTATCAGCGCCAGCTCAATCGCCCTAAGCTGCTTGACAATCTTGTTCGTCTCATCCAATTGATAGAGCGTGGCCCGCCCCACGCTCCTCGTCTGCTTGACGATGCCGTGCGCAGCCAGCGTGCCCCAGTGGTTGAACAGGCTGGCCCAGCTGATGCCGGCGCCTGCCGCGATTTCGGTCTTGGTGAAATCCTCCAACCTGTGCTCGAGAAGGAAGTCTATCATCCGAAACTGCGGGCTATCGCCGAAGAACTGCAAAAACATTGAATTTTCCTCTTCCATAGCATCGCCTCTATATCTAATTATATGAATATTGATGTTTAAAATAATATACTATAAGCGGAAAGTCACCCTCGGGGTGTTTATAATGAAAAATCTCCTTTTCATTTTGGCTGATGCCATGCCCGAGATAAATTCCCGCGAACAGCTCAAAGCCCATATCCTCTACAAGCTCTCCCGACATCGGAGATGGGGTGCGAAGCATACTGCGCTTGAGCACGTGAAAAGCGCCTTGCCTCAAGCCGCCCGCCCAATTGCCGAAGAGCTGGCCAAAGAGCTGGCAGACGAGGGGTTCATCACCTGGCTCAAGAAGACCAACGAAATCCACATCTCGCTCAATCCGCATCAAAAGGCAAAAATTCTGGGGATAGTGGAAAGATATTATGGAAAGCAGATTTGGTGAAAAACAAATGAATTATTCAAACGCCCGGCTCGCTTGCTTCCTCGGCCGGCGGTGTGTACGCATACACTTCCTCGCCACCCAGAGGCCGGTAAGTGTAGCGGCTCGAGGCGACTTTTGCGAATATCTTCATCGTCACCACCGTGAAGCTCACGGCCATGAAAATAATCAGTTTGAAGTCGCTCTGCCCGCTCATGTAAAGATACACGCCGACGAGAATCGGCGGGGCGTAGCCGATGGTGGCCAGGTTCGCCACCTCTTCCAAAAGGCCAGGCTCGAGAGTAGAGTTCGAATTCCGATTGCGCATTCTGCGCAGGCGGGGCAATATGCTCTCGTTCGAGATGACCAGCACGAGGCCCAGCACGAACAATATGATGCCCAGTTCGAAATTGCCGTACATCATGACCATCGCGCCCAGCACCACCATCAAACCCATGGTGACTGTGAATATGAGCGCGATAGCGTGAACGAGTCGGTAGTTGTCCGCCATGCTCTATCCCTCAGGCAATAGTCCAGCTAAGGCATTAAAAAAGGCGTCGGTGCATAGTCCATTTGTTAGGGTTCCTAATCACAATCATTTGCAGAGCCCAAACGCTTGGGGAATTCTATGCTGGCTGAAGAAATCCTGTCCTCTTTGCAGATACTGCCCTTGGAGACATTGCGCATTCATGAGCAGACCATCCCCGAGAACGAGCACCACCTGCGCGAGAACATGCTCAATCTGGGCCGCCTCGTCGACCCGATTATCGTCGACAAAAAGCACCGCGTCGTGCTGGACGGCAACCACCGCCGCGCCGTTCTCCACTCATTAAAAACCGAGAACGCCGTGTGCCAGGTGGTGGATTACGATTCACCCGACATACGCGTGGGCGGCTGGTACTTAGCCACACAATCGCTCCCGCTCGAGCGCATGGGCCGCGCAGAACCGGTCGACCGCGCAGCAGGGCAGGCCGCCCTCGATAGGATGGATGCGGCATTCATGCTGTGCAGGCGCAAAAACGGCATCGACTCCTTCTCCCTCCTGCCATCGACCGAGCGCAAACTCGAGACTCTCATATCAGACCAGAGCCGCTTTCTTGGCATGCTAAAACCAAATGGCGCCAGCGCCAGCGGCCACTCGCACGGTTCCGGCGGCAATAGCCAGCACGGCTCTGCCCCGGCGCATAGTGTGCCGCCCGAGGAGTCAAGCAACGGGGCGGGCCTTCATTTCATCGAGGACAGCCGCCTCGACTATTTCCTCGACAAGGGTTTTCCCGTCATCATGCGCCGCTCATTCACAAAAGGGGAGATAATCTCGCAGGCGGTCGCGGGCCACCCTCTTCCGCCCAAAAGCACGCGGCACATGATACCGAACCGCATCATACGCCTCAATTTCCACCTCGGCAATCTGAACGAATCCCCCGAGGCGGCGTGGAATGCATTGAGCGAGAATGTGCACCGCCGCGTGCGCTACGGCTCGGCGAGGTATTACACGGAATCGGTAATAGTGATGTATTAGGGCTTTTTTCCGCAATACTCACACTGCCGATTTTCACACCGCCGGTTTCATCTCTTCTATTTTTCCCCATGCCACTCCGCTCTCCCGGTCGCACACCATCAGCACATCCGCTCTCGCCGCCATAATTCCGTCGCGCGCGAGCCCGGCCGCCTCATCTCCCATAAAAGGCGAATCAACAGGTATGAAAAGTATATTGAAATCCAGCGCCAGCTGCTGGAAATGCTCCGATGACGTGCGGTCTGTATGATACTTGACTGCCCGCCCCTCCGGCGACAACCTCTCGTATTCGACCACGGCCGAGGCATTCGACAGATGGCTCGCACTCATATCTGACAGATTCACTCCGGTCAAGGCCGCCTGCGGGAGAATAAC
>CAIXYX010000139.1 GCA_903923795.1 uncultured Microcaldota archaeon | reverse complement strand
TGTCAGTTCCGCTATCGCGGTTCACGTCGCGAGTCGGCGGTGGCTCAGCTTTTTTCGTTAGGCCGAATCCGCACCATGAAGATTTACACGCCCATTGCTCTTTGTTTCTGCGCTTCGGTCTGATTCTGCCCTTGTTGTTTGTATGTTTGCATTACGAACATCTAACCACCTCTTTTTCGTGTATCGAGAAGAACATAATCGTCCGGTATGCTCTCGGATGCCGGATCACATTTGAATTGTTTTGTCAGGGCGTTTCTCATGGAATTTAGGAACTCCTGTCTAGTGAATACGTTGTCCCCCTTCTCTCTGCGGATTTTTAATAGTTCTCGAATGGCCCCCGCCACATTCTTGCCGACTGCCCCGTCTTCAGCAATGCCCATGTCTCGCAAGAGCTTGCTCATATTGAGCGGTTTTTGGAGATTGACAATTATGAATAATTCCCCAAGGCTTAGGCCCTGGTCCTTATGCGGGTAATCAAGGATATTGAATTTTTCTCCACAAGATTTTTTTATCCACGGACCGACGAAGAAATCTAGGTACTCATACTCCATCCAGTTCCTGATGCTCTCATCCGTGTTTTTTGGTTTTTCGCCGTTTTTCGAGTATACCTCGAGCCGTTCAGATATGATCTCGTTCAATGTGTGCAGGGGATCGCGATTCGCATAACCTGCATTGATTATCTCGTCTGATTTAAGCGGCAACCCCAGCTCTGTCTGGGCGTAATACGCAGAAATCTCCGAAAGAGACAGGATCGGTTCGTCCCCTCTATTTTTTGGTCTGGTATACATGTTATTCAGGGCGTGTGCGTGCTCGTGGATTCCGAGGTTGAATGCTTTTATGAAATGCCGTATGCCATCTGAGAGATTGCCGCACGGTTCGCTCTCGGCAACTAGCCGCTGGCTAAGATCTATAGAATGGTCATTCGGGTTGTATGATATTGTTCCCGTCTCGTCATTGAACATCTTTGGATATACCAGACTCGTTTTTTTCATCTCTTTCGGCCTGAAATGATCTGCCGTGTATCTGCCGCCTATCACAAAACCGAGTAGATGAAGCATATACTGGGTCTCATCCCCTTCCTTCATCTTGAAATATATCCGTCCGTTCTCTACATCATTTATTATCCCGGCCTTGAGCTCGTTTTCATTCTCTTTTAACCATGAAAGAAAATTCTTGACTTTCGGCATGTCCATGTTTTGGCCATAATATTTTTCGAATGCCACTGTAAGCTCTTTGTATAGCGGGAGCGAATAGACGAGCTCGGCGAAATTCTTCGTCTTTATCGGCACGACTTTTTTCTCAGTCTCGTTTTTCACTGGTTTATATGCCAGATTATTTCTTTTGGATGGAACTATTCCGTGGTTTATGCCTAGCTGCTCTTCAATTGTTTTCACTTTCGAAGTAGTCATGGCGCATTCATGTGGCGAATTCTTATAAATGGAAACGGCTCGTGGCGAGCCGGGCGAAGAATATGTGTTCTCCGAGCCAAGCAGGAAGAATGAGGAGAATATGGCTGACGGAATAAGGAGTTTGGTCAATATCTTCGGGCTGGTCCGAATGCGCGTCGCGCTCATCTATATTATATTGCAGATGGAGGTTAAATATGTGCTGGCCATATGCCTTTTATCTCCCGCCTTCCTTCTATTGCCCATGTGGCTCACCACCTCGAAGAATTCGCCTGTTGAATTAAAGAAGAGTGCCCGCGCTCTGGCAGATGCCCTGCCCGGCGCGGAATTCATCCCCCGCGGCGAGCGGAGCCTCTCGAGGCTGGAAATCCTTGCTGCGCGTAAAGGGGAGAAAACGCTTGTGGTGATGATGGTATGCGACGACGGCGAGAATCACTGCTTCTCATTGCGCTCCCGCCATCTGGAGACGGGCGAGGATGGCGCAATTCGTTGGGCCTGGAGCGAACAGCGGCTGATGGTAAAAAAAATAAAACTCAACCGCGCCAAAATCCGCTCCGAACTCGGCGAAGACCCATACATCTATTCCGCGCTCGGCGAGGCGAAGGCGTTTTGCTCTTTCCTGGGCCTCGACAACCATCCGCTCGCCGAATTCATGGACGAGCCGGCCGAATTGAAATTGGAGTTAGTGAAGCCGAAATCCAAGAGCAAGGGCAAACTTTTGGAAACGCCGGCTCTCGAAATAAAATTCGACAAAGAGATTTTGCTCGAAATGCAATGCGAGTGGGTGGAATAGATGGAATTCGAATTTGCCTCTCAGTGCGCAGCAAAGGCCGCCATCCCGGTCTTTCGCACCCAACTCGAGGCAATCACCAAAAGAGGAGTGAAAGCCGGCGCGAAGGGCAGCATCGTCAATGTCATTCTCCCCGCTCTTTCCCCCCAAAAAAAGAAGGTGGCCGAATACACGGCCAAAAGGCTCGCGGCCCTGATGCAAACACTCGAGAAAGTATGAGCTTTCAAAATAGACTTTGCTTTCCCGCCGGGTTTATATTCTCCGCATGAGATGGATAATCATCGTTTTTCAAAGGTGAACAAAATGGCAGAACCTGTCCGTGACCCCAAGAAGCTCCAGTCGCAAGTCGACGAATTCCAGAACCTGCAAAGGCAACTGCAGATGGTGAGCATGCAGCGCCAGCAGGTGCAGATGCAGATAGAGGAGATGAACATGGCGACGGAGGAGCTCAAGACGGCATCCGGCAAGGTCTTTCGCGCCATAGGCAATCTTCTCATCGAGACAAGCGTGGCGGCCGCGAAGAAGGAGATGGCCGAGAAGCTCGAGACGTTCGAGGTCAGAAACGGCTCATTGGGCAAGCAGGAGGAGAAGCTGCGCGCCCGCTCCGAGGAATTGCGCGCCTATTTGGAGAAGGCATTGGCCGCTTCGCAGAATGCGGCCGCCGATGAAGCCGGATAAACCGGAATCCTTTTTCTTAATTCGGCTTATTCCTCACTTCCACCGGTTTTATATTCTATTCAACCGAAGGCGTAAAGCATGGGCAAGAAAAGGGTGGCGCAGAGGGCAAAACCGGCTTATTCGGCCCCAAAACAAATGATGGCCGCGCTGGAGAAACTTCGCAACAAGCCCGTCATAATCACTTTCCATTCCTTAGGCGACACGGATGCGGTGGCCTCGGCCCTCGCTCTCGCCGCAGAACTTGGACCGAAAGCCGTCATCGCCCCAGCCGACAGGACAAATTCGGAGAGCAGGCGGCTCATGAGTTGGGAGATGAAGAAATTCATTTCGTTCGAGACTGCCCGCGCAAAATTCCCAGATGCGAAAATAATCCTGCTCGATGCCAATGACCCGTCAATTTTGCCCCAATTCGGTGGCAGAGCGGCAGCCTGCCGGCCATTCATCCTCATCGACCACCATTCCGTCTCGAGAGCTTCGGTGAGGGCGAAAACCGAGTGGGTGGAGCCAGAATCCTCGTCGGCCTGCGAATTAGTCGCCGACCTCATCATCCATCCTTCTTCCGAACAGGCCCGCTGGCTGATTTTGGGCATCCTCTCGGATTCCGCTCATTTGATGCGCGCGGACGCGAATACGTTCGCCGCACTTTCCCGCCTCATTCCCCTCTCATCGCAGTCTTACGAGCAACTGCTCAATGAATTGCGCCATCCGAACAACGCGACATGCCGGGCGGCCGTGCTCGAGGGCTTGCGCCAATGCACATGGAAACTGCAGGGAGAGCGGCTGCTCGCATCTGCCATAGTCTCGTCGCACGAATCCCACGTGGCCGACGCGCTCATCTCCGCCGGGGCCGACGTTGCGGTGGCGGGCACATCAGACAAAAAGGGCGCGCGCATCTCGGCCCGCGTTCGGGCGAGTCTGGCAGATGAGATGGACCTACCTGCCATCATGCGCGAGACCGGCCGGGCTTTGGGCGGCATGGGCGGAGGGCATCCAGGCGCGGCGGGGGCGAGCGGGCCGCGGGGAGAGAGGCTGGAGGACGCCATCGGGCTGGCCTTGCGCCTCTGTGCAAAAGTGAAAGTATAATAGCTCTGCCGCACCATCTATTTCTTAGGTTGTGATTCTATGAGCGTCACCGTAGTCGTCGGAGGCCAGTATGGGGACGAGGGCAAGGGCAAGATAATCTCCTACCTCGCGCTGCATGACAAACCCGAAGTGATTGCGCGCGGCGGCGGCGGGCCTAATGCGGGGCACAGCGTCGAGTACAAGGGAAAGAAATACTCGATACGCCTCGTGCCGTCCGGTTTGGTGGAGAAGGAGGCGAAGCTCGCCATAGGCGCAGGCGTATTGATTGACGCCGACGTGTTTCTCAAAGAGGTCGCGAATTTCGAATTGGGAAATCGGTGCATCATCGACAGGCGCGCCACTCTCATCACACAAGAAATGAAAGACCTTGACGCGGCATCGGAGAATTCGAAAAAAATCGGCACAACCAAAACTGGTATGGGCCCCACGCAGGCCGCACGGGCTTCGAGAACGGCCACCACAGTCGAATCAGAGCCTCGCCTCAAAAAATATTTGGGTGACGTGCCAGAGCTTGTGAATTCCACCAAAAATGTTCTTGTCGAGGGCAGCCAGGGTTTCATGCTCTCCAACTTGTACGGCACTTATCCATTTGTGACAAGCAAGGATGTGAGCGCCTCGACTATTTGCGCCGAAGTGGGCTTGGGCCCGCGCAAGGTGAAAGACGTTATTATGGTCATCAAGGCATACACCACTCGAGTCGGCTCGGGCCCGATGCCCGGCGAATTGAGCGAGGAGGAGGCAAAGAAAATCGGCATGCAGGAATATGGCACTGTCACAGGCCGGCCTCGGCGCACGAATCCGAATCTTGTCTGGGACGAAATCAAAACCGCCGCCATGATAAATTCGGCCAATTACCTCGCCGTGACGAAATTGGATGTCAAATTCCCCAAATGCGCCAAGAAGAGGAAATTCGACGAGCTTGATGCGGACGCCAAGGCTTTCGTTGCCGAAATCGAGAAGAAGGTGGGCGTAAAAGTCGGATTGATTGGCACGGGAGCGGATGCGGAAGATATTATTGACAGACGGGCCGTTCAATAGCCTTTATTATTTCTTATGTTGACTACTTAGATTACTTTTTTGCCCCTGTAGCTCAGCGGTAGAGCGCGTGCATGGTAAGCACGAGGTCATGGGTTCAATCCCCATCGGGGGCTAATTGCCTTTTCTTTTTGGGCTGAAGCACTTTTTCTTTTCCGCGAAAAGAAAAAGGGCTCGCACGAGGTCACGAGTTCAATCCTCGTCGGGGGCTAAATCAAATTCCGGCCGAAGGCCGGCAAATCTCTTTCTTTTGGGGTGAAGCACTTTTCTTTCGGAGAAAGAAAAGGGCTCGTCGGGGGCTAGCCGCTTGTTTTCTTTTTGTGCGCCAAGTTCGCAACTGTTAAAAACCGTTAGTCCGTCGTACCTCTATGCGAGCCAATGACGCCGGAAAGGGTTGGGGAAAGCCCCAAAGCTTCAAGTTCAGCTGGCAACGCCTCGCGCTCGTCCTTTTCCTTGCCATATGGGCCCTATTCAGCCTCTGGCTCCTCTCCTATTACCTCGAGAGCATCGGCCTGATTGGCGCCGGAGCGGGAACGGGCGCGAATGGGCACATGCGCATGGATTTCTCGAACGCCAAAGCTTTGGGCTTCGGCATGATGAGCGCATCATCCGGCGAAACTGACGATTATCTCACCGCCCTCTTTACCTTACGCCAGACTGCCAAGAACGGCACATATGCCGACCTGTCGATTCAGACCGATGGCATCCGCGCCAAATTGACAACCGGCGACAACGAAGCGTCCCGCATGACATGGGCGCCCGTGCTCTCCTGCGCCAATTCAGGCTGTGATAATCGTGTCTATATACAGGCGGCCGGAGAATTGGCGGCGAGAGACCCCCGCTTGGCAGGACATGCCATGGTGATTGAGGCAACCTATTGGTATGACGCGCGAGCCGCCGGGGATGAAACCGCGGCCGCGAAAGCTGTCGCGAAACTCGACTCGCTGGTAAAAGCCTATGGCAATGCCGACCTGACAGCGCGCTTCAGCGGCCTGACCGAGTGCAGCGGGAGATGCCCGCTTTTCGAGGAGCTGCTCATCGACTTCATGGCATCTGCGTCGAAAATCTGAGTGATGAGCAAAATCCGCATTCTATTTTTTCCGTCAATCATCGAACGTGCCTCCATAAAAATCTCGCCCCGCTCAAACTGATAGTTCAAATCCTTCAACCGAGGTGTCATCATGAAAAAAATCCTTATCATCGGCGCAAATGGCCAAATCGGCTCTGAATTAATCGCCGCTCTGCGCACAAAATATGGCCAGGACAACGTAATCGGAATGGATTTACGCGAGCCGTCCGAGGAGCAGAAAAAAGGCGGGCCGTGGGAATTGGGCGATGCCACAAGCAAAACATCCATCGAGGCTCTAATAAAAAAATACCAAATCGACACCGTCTTCCATCTTGCCGCCCTCCTCTCCGCCACCGGCGAGAAAGACCCTGATTTGTGCTGGCGCCTGAACATGGATTCATTGCGCCATGTGCTTGAATTGGCCAAGGCTCACAAATTGCAGATTTTCTGGCCCTCCTCAATAGCGGCATTCGGCCCCACCACTCCAAGAGTCAACACGCCGCAATACACCAGCCTCGAGCCGACCACCATGTACGGCGTGACGAAAGTGGCGGGTGAATTGCTCTGCCAATACTACAAGTTGAGGTGGGGCGTTGATGTGCGCTCGGTGCGCTATCCCGGTCTTGTCTCATGGAAGACTCCGCCCGGCGGCGGCACGACTGATTACGCGGTGGCCATCTTCTATGACGCCGTGCAAAAAGGCTCTTATGAGAATTTCGTGGGCCCGAAAACCGTGCTGCCCATGATGTATATGCCGGACGCCATTAGGGGCACAATAGAGCTTATGGAAGCGCCAATAGAGAAGATCAAGGTGAATACTGCTTACAATTTCGCAGCCATCTCTTTTTCAGCCGAAGAGCTTGCTGCCGTAGTCAAGAAAAAAGTGCCGGGCTTCTCCTGCACCTACAAACCCGACCACCGGCAAAAAATCGCCGATTCGTGGCCGCAGAGCATCGAGGACAAGTCGGCGAGAGCGGACTGGAATTGGAAGCACCAGTACGATTTGGACAAGATGGCGGATGACATGCTGAGAAATCTGAAGAAGAAGTTCGGCAAGAAATAGAGTGAGTTTCCACTCAACTGCACGCCCTCTCCACAATCCGCCCAACCACGCCGACAATTTTTTCCAGCTCTTTTTTTGTCGTTGCCTCTGCGGTGAGGCGCATGTATGGCTCTGTGCCAGATGGCCTCACCAGCACCCAACCATCTGGCAAATCAGTGCGAAGGCCATCGACATGCGATGGTTTGAAGAAAGGCCAGTCTGCCGCGATGCGCGTCATTGCATCTTTCTTGTGCGAATTCGAACATGCGATTTTCTGCCGATGAATCGGATAAGCGGGAATCTCTTTCGCCTGTTTTGACAATTTGCCGCTGCGGCAGAATAATTCGACAAAGAAGAGGCCTGCCATCAACCCATCCGGCACGCCCACTCCATGAGTGAAAACATATTCCCCGCACGGCTCGCCGCCGAACACGGCGCCATCAGCCCGCAAATGCGCGGCCACATTCCTGCTGCCGACAGGCGTGATGGAGAGCCTGCCGCCGTGCGATGAGACCACTTCGCGCAATGAGAGCGAGGATTCGACAGTGGAGATGACAAGAGGAGATTTTTGTTTCGTATGCTCGAGGGCATCTTTTGTCACTAACGCGAGCTGGGTGTCGAGGCCAATCATCTTGCCTTTCTCATCGACAACTATTGCCCTGTCGGCGTCTCCGTCGTGCGCTATGCCCAAATCAGCATGGAGACGGCGCACCGCCCTGCCAAGCGCGCCCAGAGTCTCTTTTTTCGGCTCTATTATCCTGCCATAGGGCTCGCCCGCCACTCCATTGAGCACCTCGACTCGGCATCCCGCAGCCTCGAGCGCCATCGGCATGAGGGCACAGCCGGCCGCATTGGCGCAGTCAACCACCACGCGGGGTTTTCTTTTTTTGATGAGTTTTGCGTCGACCGATTTGAGCAAGAGCTTCAAATGAGCGGCGGCGGCTTTTTCTCCGACCGTGTTGATCGAGCCTGCCGAGGACCACGCATGGTGGTGCGGTCTTGTCAAGCCCGCCTGCCGCGCCTCGAGGGCTTCCTCTATCCTATGCTCCCATGCGCCCGGCGTCTCCTGCCCGCGCCAAAACACCTTGAGCCCGTTGTATTCGGGCGGGTTGTGCGAGGCTGTCACCATGATGCCCCAAGCTCTGCGCATTTTCGCCCGCAATGCGAGCGTCGGCGTGGCGCAGAGGCCCAAGTCATCCACCTGCGCGCCCGCGCCTGCCGCGCCCGCGATTACGGCGGATTTGAGGGCGAAACCGGAACGGCGGCCGTCAAAGCCGACAACCACTGGCCCGTCTGCCTGCTCCGCACTGATATTCAGCCATGGTTTTGACTGCTCGCCCAAAAGCTCGCCCAACGAGCGCGCGAGCGCGGGACTCACGTTCCTTGGGCATAAATCCCGGATGCCGGAGGTGCCGAAAAGCGACATGCATTGATGTCGACAACAATGCATTTATAGCCGATGCCCAAAACCGCTTGGAGGCTCGGCATTCTCCTCGATGGGGCGGAGCCCGATAACCTATATAAATAACGGCTTCTCGATAGAATCGATGTCCACCCGTGGCCAGGCTGCAGCAGAATACCTCATCCTCTTAGCCGTAGTGCTGGTGGTAGTCCTCATCGGCGTCGTGCTTCTGGGCGGGATTTTCAACACCGGCAACGCCGCGGCCGAATCAGAGTCGAAAAGCTATTGGGGCGGCCCCATACGCCCGTTCGGCGTCATGGAATGGACGCAAATCAACGACACCCTCTATCTGCGCGTGGTCAATAGGTTCACCGAGCAGCTTATCATGCGCAAAGTGATTGTGGGAAATGTGACGGCAAACCTGGGCGCGGGCTGGAGCTGGAGGCCGGGAGGCGACAAATCCGTGAGCATCCCGGGCTTACCGCCCTGCGTGGTCGGGCAATATGATTCATTCATCTACAATCTCACGTTCGAATACGACTCGTTCGATTTGCCAAGCCAGCGCGAGATAGGCGCCAAACCCATCGCGGGCTCATGCTCGTTCACGTGAACCGAAAATGATTTTTTTCGCCAAACCAAAAAGCCGGGCCGACGCCGCATTTTATATAGCGCCGATGGGTTGTATTCGTATGACCGAGCATGCCCGCGAGCAGGAGCATTCCTGCGGATTCGTACTCTTTCGTCAATTAGGTGAGAAGCGCTACTATCTGCTCATGCACTACAAGGCGGGGCACTGGGATTTCCCAAAAGGCCATGTCGAGAAGAATGAAGAGGAAGAGGAGACGGCAAGACGGGAATTGACCGAGGAGACAGGAATAACACGCGCTGACGTGCTGCCCGGCTTCAAATACGAGTACGAGTACGAATTCGGCGCAAGAGCCGGCCATGGATTGCGCTCGAAATTAGTGACATTCATGCTCGCGAGAACAGACGAATACGAGGTGCGCATCTCGCACGAGCACAAGGGGGCGCGCTGGGTGCCGTATTCGCGCGGAATCCACATGGTCACTTTTGAGAATGCGAAGAGGATGCTGTCATCCGCCGAGGAGTTTTTGAGGGCGAACCACGAATTGGTGAAGGCGAAATTCAAAGGAGAGACGGGCGGGAAGAAATAATTATTCTGATTCTATCGTCGTAAAAAGCCACCGGAAGACCACCGGAAACCTACCCCTTCCGCGCTTTAAAAGGGGACTTCGGTTCTAACGTCTATCACTGAATTTCGCCCACGAAATTTGGTGGAAGTGGAAAAATGGAACAAGAGGACGCCGGCTCGGGCGAAATGCCGGATGAGATTTTCGCCGTCGGGGGGAATCCGGAAGAACGTCAAACTGAAGGGGGGCAGAGCCCCCCTGCGGTTCCGCGACAACCCGATTTTCGTGTCGTTCAGCCCGAATACAACCTGACCGAAGGAAAGACGATTTTCAAGGATGTCGGCGCGCTCTGGCACAATGTCAGCCAGAAAACGGGCAAGGAGTTCTACACCCTTAAAATCGGCAAGCTGAGGTTGCTGGTGTTCCCTAACCAGAAGTTGCAGCAATAGAGATGCGATGATGCAGTATGCATGACGCGAAATGCAACCAAAGAGATAGTCTAATATGTTTCAAGGGTGATTCACATGGCGAAGAAAGATGCAGAAATGGTGATGGAGATGGTGGAGAAGACAGAGAAAGAGGAGAAGCCCACCAAGAAGGCGAAAGTGCTCGAGGACCTGCCGGGAGTAGGTGACGTGACGGCCGAGAAGCTGAGAAGGGCAGGCTATGTCGATTTCGAGAAGATTGCGGCAGCATCCCCCCACGAATTGGACGAGATAGCCGAGATAGGAGTGGAAACGGCGAAAAAGACCATTTCGGCGGCAAGAGATGCGCTCGAGATGGGGTATGATACAGCAGACGTGATTCTCGAGCGGCGCAAGCTCGTCTCGCGCATATCCACAGGCTCCAAGGAGCTCGACAACCTCATCGGCGGCGGCGTGGAGACGATGGCGATTACGGAATGCTACGGGAAATTCAGCAGCGGAAAATCCCAAGTGGGCTTCCAGCTGGCGGTGAACGTGCAAAAACCGGCGCATGAGGGGGGCATGGGCGAGGATTCCGAAGTCCTGTTCATCGACACCGAAAGCACGTTTAGGCCCGAGCGCATCGTGCAATTGGCCGAGGCTTCGGGAATGGATGCCGAAAAAGTGCTCAAAAAAATCCACGTGGCAAAGGCCATCAACTCCGACCACCAGATGATTCTGGTGGACAAGGCTGACGAAATGATCCGGGCCCACCCCGTCAAGCTCATCGTCGTGGATTCGATGACAAGCCACTTCCGCTCGGATTATGTCGGAAGGGGCGCATTGGGCGAGAGGCAGCAGAAGCTCAACAAGCACGTGCACGCGCTACAAAGACTCGCAGACCAGTACAACCTCGCCATCTACATAACTAATCAGGTGATGGATCGGCCCGACATAATGTTCGGAGACCCCACAGTGCCGATTGGCGGGCATGTGCTGGCGCACGCCGCCACATACCGGCTGTACTTGCGCAAAGGCAAGGAGGAGAAGCGCAGCGCACGATTGGTGGATTCGCCGTCAATGCCTGAAGGCGAGTGCGTGTTCAAGGTGACGCCAAAAGGCGTGATGGATTAGGCACTCTGCGAGCAGGCTTGGCCCCTGCACATTCTTTTTTATTTTCTCTCATCTTTCTCTCCTTGGGTGGTTGTATGGGCTTTTTGGACGAGTTCGTCGGTTTTTTGAACAAACACAAAGTTGTGGGTTTGGCTGTGGCAGTCATAATCGGCCTCGCGGCCACCAAATTGGTCACTGCCATCGTAGCTGACCTGATCATGCCCATCATCGCAGTGATCACTCCGGCGGGCGACTGGCGGTCGGCTGTCTTGCAGCTCGGTCCATTCAAATTCCTGGTCGGCGATTTCGTCGGCGCGCTAATCGATTTCATCATCGTGGCCGCCGTAGTATTCGTGCTGGTCAAATTCGTAGCCAAAGACGATGCGAAATAGCGCCTTTGGGGGTTTTAGCGATCAGACATCTATTGGTTTTTTTAATTTCACCTCATTTATGCAAGCGGCGAGAAGTCAATACAGGCGGTGATGGGCATGGTAAGTCTTGAATGCGAAAAATGCAAAACAGACATCAATAGCTACAAGGAGCGGGTGCAGGTCCTCGACAGGGACGGATTCACGCACACTTATTGCAGGGCATGCGGTGACGATTACCACAAGAAGATTGAGGAATCAAACACTTCTATCGCCGAGACTGGCAAACTCGGGCATTTGACAGGCCGGGCTTCCGGCTCAAGTGTCCGCTTCTAAGAAGAAATTCTTTTCTTGTTTTAATTATTTTTCTGTTTGAATAAACGAAAGCAGTTCCCTCTATTTTCTCGTGTAAACCACGTAGTCCAGCACCTTGATGACCAGCACCACGAGTATCGCGAATGCCACGACCACGCGGGGGGAAAACTTCCAGCCCATCATGTTGGTGCCTGCCGACACGCCGAATATGCCGGCCTGCGACTGCGGGGTCGAAATCGTTGTTTTGTCGCTCATAGTTCTTCCTATGCAAGCCTATATTTTAAAGGCAATTGCCTGCCGGGCCATGAAATGAAAAGAAAGAAAAATAAAATATCAGACCGGCCGGGCCGAGGTGCTGACCAGCCGCCACACGCTCATGTGCGACACCGAGAATCTTTTTGCAATCTCGCGCAACGAGAGCGGCTCTGACCAATACACCTGCAATATTTGTTGTTCAGTCAGCCTGTCCAATGACTTGCGGCCCGCGGCGCCCATTCTGGTTTGCGGGGTTCCATCGGGCCGGTTTGTTTCAGGGGTCCCAGGTCGTTGCCAACTACTGGACCGATCGCCAATCACAGAAACAGATGGAGGGATGATAGCCTTTGGGCATGGTGCGCATTGACGTGCCACTTAGCGACACTGATGTGCGACTCTCGGTTGCCATTGCAGACCGATTACCCGTTGCCATAACACTCTCCTCCTGCCCATCGCGCCCAAACCCAGTTATAGGGCCGTTGGGGGTGGACAGAATAAACTGCGCGGATGGGATATTTAAAGCCGTGTAACAGGCCGGGCGACGAGGATGGACAAAAACACGCAATGGAAAATAAACGAAAAACAAAGGACTGCTCAGCATCTGCTAATGGCGGAATTATTCTTCTGCTTTGCGTCGATGGCTCTGCTCAGTTCATCTACTGATTTCTGCATCTCGCGCAAATCACCAAGCCGTGCGCCCTCGTCAAAATGCCAATTGGGGTCATCGGTCATGCCAAGGGGCGAGAGGGAGGCGAGCCATTGTTCCATCGAATTTATGGCGGACGGCAGGATTTTGGCCAGAGCCCTCACCTCGATGCCTACTGAGCCGTTGAGCAGGGCATTGGGCACCTCGTTTGTTTTGTATGCCTGCACCAGCCCTTTTAGAGTCTGAATTGCCGGCTCCAGGTTTTGGGCAGTGAGATTTTCGCGGACAGTCCGCAATTCCCCGGCCGCGGCAGACGGGGAAACCTTCGAGAGATTTCTCGATTGGGTGGATTCGACAGCTTTATTGGAGAAATTCAATGCGGGATTATTCGAAATTTCTCCCTTTATTCCGGAATTGGTTTTCGTTTCGCCAATATTTTGTTTATTGATGACCATAGAACTGCACCTCGGATGAGTTTGTTTGATATTTCTTTTCTTCGAAATTTTTTGCGGCGGCCCAATTCGTTTGCCAGCTATTGGACCGTGAATTCAGCTGGCAAAACAGAAGAAGTTCCTATTCTTGCGATTAGACGTGGAAAGCGGGAAAATATCTGGTTCCAAGCCGTAACGCATGAAGAAATATTACCTGAAAAAAGATATAAAGAAGTGTAACAAGGCCTTTCTTTTCGCTCCGCGAAAAGAAACCCCTGGGAAAGAAAAGGAGAAGAGCATCTGGCTTCGCCAGATGAAGATTATGAGGAACGGCCGGCCATAGTCTGCCTTTGGTTCTAACCGCATTCGACTGAGCGGCGCGTAAAGCGCCTTGCACGGCCATCTGGTGGATCTCGGCCGTTTCATCGATGAGCCTCTCCATCCCCATTCAGGGTCATCTGATAGCGAGCTGCTCGTCGTATCGTTTCTGTTCCGAGATACGGGCTTTTGCGCCCGCCAGATATTTGCGCCGTGGGCAGAACTTCCTCGGGAGGACCCCGTGGGCGGCCGCCGGCCATTCCGCTAATATTGCCCAGACGGGCCTTTTATATGCTTTGTCGCGACAATAAAATAGCCAAGCGAAAAATTTGCCATGGTAACTCAGCTTGGCTAGAGTGCCAGACTCATAGAGCTTTTCTTTTCTTTCTGCGGAAAGAAAAGAAAACCTCGGAAAAGAAAAGAAATGAGGAGGAAACTCCCTGCTTTCCGGGGTATTTGCGATTATATGAGTGCGGAGATCGCGCCTCTGCGCGCGATTGATGACGAACAAAGGCATTTCTTGGGAAATCTGGAAGCCGGGAGTTCAAATCTCCCCCATGGCAATTCATTTTACCATTTCTAAAGAGTTCGGCCCACCGTCCACAACGTCGGTGAGTTTATAAATGCTGGCCCAAACTTCTTCTCGACGGCATAAATAGCCGCCCGACGATTCCACGACGAGGCGGGCTGAGCGAAAAGTTTATATATAAGGTAGGCGCTTATCTTTTCACCCATTTTTAAAAATAACCCCCTGCTTAAGGGCCCAAAGCTCCTTAGCTTGGACGTTAATCGAGGTTGATACCATGGTCGTTGACAAGAGCCGAAACCCCATCGAGAAATGCCCCGAATGCGGCAACGCCAAACTCACAAGAGACTACGAGAAGGGAGAAGTGGTCTGCACAAATTGCGGGCTCATCGTGGCCGAGAACATCGAGGACCACCGCCCCGAGTGGCGCGCGTTTGACTCCGAGCAGCGCGAGAAGCGCGCACGCGGCGGCGCACCAATCAAATTCATGCGCCCCAACAAGGGACTTGTGACCGAGATTGACCAGTACAACCGCGACATCCGCGGCGCGAAAATCTCTCCGAAAAAACAGGCCCAGCTTTACCGCATGCGCAAATGGCACAAAAGAGCCTCCATCGCCACGAGCATGGAGCGAAACTTGGCCATAGCACTTTCGGAGCTCGATCGAATAGCATCCTATTTGGGCCTGCCCGAGTCGCTCCGTGAATCAGCCGCCCTCTTGTACAGAAAGTGCATCAAGGCCGAACTGATAAGAGGAAGGCTGATCGAGTCTGTCGTGTCGGCCGTCATTTATGCCACGTGCAGACTGCACGGCATCCCCCGCACTCTCGACGAAATCTCCCGCGTTTCGGGAATCGAGAAAAAGGAGATCGGCCGGGCTTACCGCTTCGTGCGCCGCGAGCTGGACTTGGATGTCCCGCTCACCGACCCCTCGCAGTATGTGCCAAAATTCACCGCAGCCCTCAAACTGTCCGGGCAGGTGCAGGAGAAGGCCATACAGCTTCTGAAGAAAGCCATCACCAAAGGGCTCATTTCCGGAAGAGGCCCGACCGGTGTCGCGGCTGCGGCAGTCTATATCGCCTCGGCCATGAACGGCGAGAGACGCACGCAAAAGGAAGTGGCCGATGTCGCGGGAGTGACCGAAGTGACGATTCGCAACCGCTACAGAGAGCTGAAGAAAGAGCTGGGCTTGAAAGTGGCGCTCTAAAACGCGAGTTTTAGGTGAGTGCGATGGGCAAAAAACCCGGTTTCCTTTTTTCGTTTTTCTCTTTTTTCTATCTTCATATCTCCAATTTCGGCCAGTGGCTGATGTCGGACGCGCTCGGGCTCATATCCCGCGCATCCGGCCAGCCGAAAGAGGAGATTGAGCGGGCCGACCGCTTTTTGAAGGGCGAGCCTGCGCCGAAAAAGAAGCGCTAAGAGTCAGATTCTCTTTTTCAATTCAATTTCACCAGCGTGATGTTGAGCACTGTGGCTTGCCCCGCAGTCACGTGCGCGAAAACAGTCTTCGTCGGATAATGCTCTTTTGATGCGAACACAACATAATCCCCGGGCAGGATGCTGCTCATGTTCATCGGGGAGCTTCCCGAGTAGAGCCAGCCCGCCGAGACATTCCTGCTTCTCATCCTAATCAGTGCCCCTTCGGGTTCTGCATAGACCACGATAGAGCCGTTGACGGATTGGTCATAGACCGGCAGAGGCGTGAGCGGCACGCTGACGTTCGTCTGTTGGTCGGAATAGATGTCAAAATAAGACACAAATGATCTATAGCCGTCATCTGTCATATATGCCATGTAATGCCCGGTCGGCACGTTTTGGGCATATAACGGGGAGGTGCCGGAGTATAACCACGTTGTCGATATGTTATTCCTCACCTGCACAAGAGCTCCGGCAGGCATGGTGCTTATCACAAACGAGCCGAGGCCGGGATAATTGGCCAGCGTGGTGAAATTATTCTCTGCGCTTTCATTGCAGCCTCCAGATGGCGTGCATGATCTGATAGTGTACGCATAGGTCGCATTGGCCGACAGCGAGGAGATGAGGACTAAGTGCGCAGCTGTTTGAGTGGCATCTCCAGCGTATGACCAATCTGCGCTGCTGGCCCTAGGCCTGTATTTGACCGTGCTATTGGATGGCGTGTCGGTGTTCCAACTTATCTGCGCGCTCTGGTTTGTTATATTGCTGGCCGTGCTGCTTGAGAGGAGAGGGGAGATGGCAACCGAATAGTTGGTCATGAAGCTGTTCTCAGAACTCTCGGCGCAGGCTCCCTGCAGGCTGCAGGATCTCACGGTGTAGATGTAATTCGTGCCGCTTGAGAGTGATGATAGCGAGATGTTGTGCAGCCATAATAGGTTGGAGTTGGATGCGTAGAGCCAATCCGAGCCCGAGGCCGCGCGGTATTTCACTGTCGCATTCGTGAAATTGTTTGTTATCCAAATTATCTGCGCGCTCTGGTTGGTGATCTGGTCTGCGTATATCGCGCGGATTGCCGGGGCACTCGGCTGCGAGCTAGTGGTGAATGCGAATGCCGGGCTTTCATTGCATATCCCGCCCAAAGTGCATGATCTCACGGTATATGTGTAATTCGTGGCCGGCGTGAGGGACGAGAGCAGGATGTCATGGGTCAGTATCTGGCTCGAATTCGTGATATACTCAGATCCCGTGCTGCCGGTTGCCTTGAATCTGACTGTGCTGTCAGATTCTATATTCGTCTTCCAGGAAATATGTGCGCTGTTGTTGGTTATCACGCCGGTCTGCACGCCTATTAGGATGACGTTCTGAGTGGGAGTGGCACGCGTGGTGAAGTCGTATTCCGCGCTCTCGTTGCATCCGCCCGACGGTGTGCATGATTTGACTGTGTATATGTAATCAGAATCAGCCGTCAGGGAGGCGAGCGGGATACTGTGCGAGGCCGTATTGCCGTTATCTGATGCATATTCCCATGACAATCCGCCGCTTTGCCTGTATTTTACGGTGCTATTCGATGAGGCGTCGGTGTACCAATCCACCTGCGCGCTCTGGTTTGTTATCTGGCTTGTAGTTACGCCAGAGATGTTGGGGTAGATGACTGGCGCGGCGAGCGTGGTGAAATTGTATTGAGAGCTCAGGGCGCAGCCGCCGGACGGGGTGCATGATTCGACCGCGTATGTGTATAATGTGTTTGCCGAGAGGGACACAAGAGACAAGTTGTGTGCGAGCGCGAGGCTCGAGTTGTATGCATAGAGCCAATCAGAACTCGAGGCTGGTTTGTACCTAACTGTGCCGTTCGCTGCCACGTCGCTTAACCAATTCGCCTGCGCGCTCTGATACGTTATCTGGCTCGAGGAGATGGCGGAGAGGGAAGGATAGACTATCTGAGTGGCCAGCGTGGTGAAGTTGTACTGGTTGCTCTCAGTGCATCCGCCTGCCGCAGTGCACGATTTGACTGTGTAGAAATATGTCGTGTTTGACACGAGAGAGGACAGTTGTATTGTGCGTGAATAGTAGAATCCGCCGCTCGAGACGTATGACCAATTCGTGTCTGAAGATGATTTGTATTTGACTGATGCGTTGGCCTGCGGGCTGGTGGACCATTTCACCTGCGCGCTCTGATTCGTGATATTGAGTGTCTGCAGGTTCGAAATCACCGGGGCGGGTGGCGGGGTGGCCAATGTGGTGAAGTTGAGTTCGTTGCTCTCGTTGCATCCTCCCATCGGCACGCAGGATTTCACGGTGTAGATATATGTCGAACTGGCCGTCAATGCGGGGATCGAGAATCTATGCGCAACCAGCATGTTCGGGTCAGGAAGATATGTCCATGTAAAGTCACTGCTCAGCCTGTATCTGACGCTGCCGTTTGATTGCTTGTCAGTGTTCCAATTCACCTGCGCGCCCGAATCAGTTATCGGGTTCACTGTTATGTTCGACAGAATTGGGTAAATTATAGGCAGCGGCAAGGTCGTGAAGTTGAATTGGCCGCTCTCCGTGCAGCCTCCGCTGGCCGAGCAGGATTTCACTGTGTAGAGATATGTGGTGTTGGCCATAAGCGACGCGAGTGAGATGTTGTGCGAAAGTGCGAGGCTTGAGTTGTATGAATAGAACCAGTTCGGGTCCATGGCCTGCCTGTATTTCACGGATGCGTTCGCTGCTACATCGCTCAACCAATTGATCTGCGCGCTTTGGTAAGTTATATTGCCTGCCCAAATGGCGGTGAGGTTCGGGTAGGCGATAGGAGTCGCTGTGGTGAAGTTGAGCTCGATACTCTCATTGCATCCTCCGGAGGCCGTGCACGACTCTACTGTGTAAATATACGTGGTGCTCGGGGTCAATTGGGTGAGGCCGATGCTGTGCGAGAATGCTGGGCTGGCATCTGAAACATAACTCCATGATGACGCCCCAGACGCCTTGTATCTCACCGACGAGTTCGATATTATGTCGGTGTTCCATGACACTATCGATGAATTTGTCGTGATGCCGAGCGCGGCGATGTTCGAGAGCGCAGGATAGATCGACTGGGTGGTGAAGTTCGCCTCCCCGCTCTCCGTGCAGCCGCCTGATGCTGTGCAAGACTTCACTGTGTATATGTAGAACGTGTTGGCTGAGATGGATGCGAGAGAGATGCTGTGCGCGAGCGAGTAGCTTGAGTTCGAGAGGTAAGTCCACGCGCCGGCGCCAGATGCCTTGAATTTGACTGTGCTATTCGACACGAAGTCTGTATTCCAATTTATTATCGATGAGTTCGAGGTGATACTCGAGACGGTGATGCTGGAGATAATCGGGTATGTGGCAAGCGTGGTGAAGTTCGCCTCACTGCTTTCATTGCAGCCACCTGATTGTGTGCATGATCTGACGGTGTAGATATACGTGGTGTTGGCCGAGAGCGAAGAGATGCCGAAGCTGTGCTGCAATGACCCGCTCGAGTTCGTCACGCTCACCCAATTCGAGTCTTGGCTCTGTCTGTACTTGAGCGTGCCATTGGCAGTCGTATCTGTATTCCAATTCACCTGTGCGCTCTGGTTCGTTATCTGGCTCGCCGATATGTTCGATAGGATCGGAGAGATGATGGGCGGTGATAATGTTGTGAATCCATACTCTACGCTTTCGCTGCAGCCGCCTGATGCTGAGCAGGATCTGATGGTGAATCTGTAGGTGGTGCTGTCCATGAGGGGCGTGAGGGTTATGTTGTGTGCAAGCGTTATGCTGGAATTCGAGGTATATGACCACGAACCGCTTCCATCTATCCTGAATTTGATTGTGCCATTCGAGAGCATATCTGTGCTCCACAATATGGTGGATGAATTAGACGTGGTATTCGTGATGACTATATTGGAGATCATCGGATATGTGAGCGAAGTGGTGAAGTTCGCCTCCCCGCTCTCTGTGCAGCCGCCTGATGCTGTGCAAGACTTCACTGTGTATATGTAGAGCGTGTTCGGTGCTAGAGCTGCGAGAGAGATGCTGTGCGCGAGCGAGTAGCTTGAGTTCGAGAGATAAGTCCACGCGCCTGCGCCAGATGCCTTGAACTTGACCGTGCTATTGGACGCGAAGTCTGTGTTCCAGGCTATCACCGATGAGTTCGAGGTGATACTCGAAACGGTGATGCTGGAGATAATCGGGTATGTGGCAAGCGTGGTGAAGTTCGCCTCCACGCTCTCACTGCAGCCTCCGCTCGATGAGCAGGATTTTACCGTGTAGATATACGTGGTGTTGGCCGAGAGGGAGGCGAGTGAGATATTGTGCGCGGTTGACATGCTCGAGTTGGCCGAGTATGCCCAATCCAAGTCTTGGCTCTGGCGGTATTTGAGTGTGCTATTCGCCGCCACATCGCTGGCCCAATTCACCTGCGCGCTCTGGTTCGTTATCTGGCTTATCGAGATGGCGGAGATAACCGGGATGATCGGGGCGGCCCCTGTGGTGAAATTGAATTCACCGCTCTCATTACAATTCGCAGATGATGTGCATGATTTCACCGTGTATATGTAGAGCGTGCTGGCAAAAAGAGATGAGAGAGTCAGATTATGCGAAGTCGAGAAGCTAGAAGCATACATATAGAGCCAATTCTGGCTGCCGGCAGGTTTGTATTTCACAGTGCTATTGGCAGTGACATCGCTGGCCCAATTCACCTGCGCGCTCTGATACGTTATCTGGCTTACGTATATCGACGAGAGGACCGGATATACGGCTGGAGGCGCCGAGGTCGTGAAATTTAATTCGCCGCTCTCCGTGCATCCGCCTGACTCTGTGCATGATCTGACGGTGTACGTGTATGCCGTGCTCGCAGAGAGCGAGGAGAGGGTGATGTTGTGCGCGTTCACCATGCTCGAGTTGGTGGCATATGCCCAATTCGACGCGCCTAATGCCTTGTATTTCACCGTGCTGTTTGCCAAAGCGTCGGTGTTCCATGAGATGTTCGATGAATTCTGGGTTATGCCCCACACCATGATGCCTGAGAGGTTCGGATAGATGGCCAGCGTGGTGAAATTTAATTCGCCGCTCTCGGTGCACCCGCCGGACTCGGAGCATGATTTTACTGTGTATATATAGAGCGTGCTGGCGGAAAGAGACGAGAGGGTGATGTTGTGCGCAGATGTCATGTCCGAATCATAGAGATATGACCATGACGAGTCTGATGATGCGCGGTATTTGAGCGTGCCATTGGCCCGCATATCCGTATTCCATGTCACATTGGCCGAATTCGCCGTTATGCTGCCGGCCGAGATGGCAGAGAGCGCGGGATAATTCTGTGATGTTGTGAAATTCTGCTCACTACTCTCTGTGCAGCCGCCAAGAGCAGTGCATGATTTGACGGTATAGATATAGAGTGTGCTTGGGGAGAGTGAGGTGAGCGCGAGCGCATGGCCAGTCGATATGCTTGCATCTGTGGCATATGCCCAGGTGGAGCTGTCGGATGGCCTGAATTTGACTGTGCTATCGGCGGCGAGGTCGCTCAGCCAGCTTATCTGCGCGCTCTGGTTCGTTATCTGGTTTGCACTGATGAGCGAGAGGACTGGCGGTGGCGGTGGGGATGTTGTGAAATTCTGCTCATCACTTTCATTGCATCCGCCAGATGTTGTGCATGATTTCACCGTGTATGAGTATGTGGTGTTTGCCGCAAGCGAGGAGAGTTGCATTGTGTGCGCGAGCGCAAGGCTCGAATTGTAAGCATAGAGCCAATCCGAGCCCGCTAATGGCTTGTATTTGACTGTTGAGTTCGCCGCCGCATCGCTCGCCCAATTCACCTGCGCGCTCTGATAAGTTATCTGGCTCGCCGAGACGGAGGAGAGGTTCGGGTAGATGACCGGCGCGGGGGGCGTGGTGAAACTCGATTCCGCGCTCTCGGTGCAGAGCGGATTCGAGCCGCAGGTGTTGGCCATGCCGCCCTCGACGCATGATTTGACTGTGTATATGTATGTCGTGCTGCCCAAGAGGGACGTAAGCGAGATGTTGTGTGCGCTCGCCATGCCTGAATCTGTTGCATAGCTCCACGACGCGTCTCCTGACGCCTTGTATTTGACAGATGCGTTCGCCGAGATGTTGGTATTCCAGCCTATCTGCGCGCTCTGATAAGTTATCTGGCTCGAGGCGATATTGCTGTTTGACGGGGCCGAAATCGCCTGTGTGGTGAGAACCAGCGTCTGGCCGTCACGTGTCAGCGTGCTCTCATTGCAGCCTCCGGAGGCAGAGCATGATTTTATCGTGACATAGTATAGAGTGTTCGGAGAGAGCGATGTCACGGGTATGGTGTGTATGCCCACCATGCTCGAATTTGTCGCATAAAGATAATCAGTAAATGCGCAGACATATCCAGTCGTGCGGTTGACCAGCATGGCCCTGTATTTGACCGAGCTGTTCGATACGACATTGATGGTCCACCAGTTCATGACGAATGATGTGGACGTCAAGTTCGTGATCAGGCTATTGTCAAATGTCGGGATTATCGTCCGGTTTGCGTTATCATAATCTCCCGGGCCAGTTCCGCGAATGACTGCCAGGGCGAATGTCTGGTTGCCGGACGGGACCGAATACGCGCTCACGTTGACTGTGTATGTCCCAAGCGCCGGGTAGTCTATGTCGGCCATCTCGATGACATTTCTCCTATCTGCAGTGGTCGAATTCGCTGTCTGGTTGTTTCCAAGCAGCCAGCTTCCATCCGGGCCTATCACTTTGAGGTCCAGATCATTTATGAGCGCCGTGGAATTGCACGTGCCGTACACGTCGGTGCATGCCGGATCGGTCCAGACGAGGGCCACACGCAGCGGGATATTGGAATTGTTGACTGTGTATGAGAATGCTGCGCTCTGCCCGGTCTCAAGCGGATACTGCGAGTCAGAGTAATCCATCTGATATCCGCGCATGATCGCCAGCGAGCGTGTGAGATTGATCATGCCAAACCCGACTATGTTGTTCGGGATCGGTCCGTAGATCGGGGTTCCGATCCGCTCTGCCCCTGCGATGAGGATCGAGCGCACAAGCGCCGAGCTCGGTCTTGAATAGCTCCGATTTCTCGCCAAATAATCATATACCAGCGCAGCCGAACCTGCGGCTGCGGGCGAGGCCATCGAAGTCCCGCTCATCATGCAATATCCTCCGCCGACGCAAGTAGACCAGATCCCGTCTCCGGGAGCCACCAAGTCCGGTTTGATCCTGCCGTCTGTGGCTGGTCCGTGGCTGGAAGTGTTATCGAGATAATACGGCACGCCGTATCCATACACATTGCCGACCGACACAATATTTTTCCCCACGCTTGAGAGAGTGACTGACAATGCGTCAGGTCCGCTGTTGCCCGCGGCGTAGAATATTGTTATGTTCGGGTTCTCGTTGCGGGTGTACGCATCAACGCTTGAGGCCGTGGTGCCGTAATACGGATTTCCGACGACAATGCTGCCAAACGAATTCGTGTGCACCTGCGCGCCAAATCCACTGGCTAATCTAAAAAGACTTATCGTGCCGGTAGATGTGCTCCCGCCTCCGCCCGGCGCGCAGCCGAGTGCCTGAAAAACCAGTTGCGACCCAGGTGAAGTGCCCTTGTTTGTGAGATTCAGCGTGCCATTGCCAACCGCTATGCCTGCCACGTGCGTGCCATGGCCCTCATAGTCCCTGCCGTTGAGATTTGTGCTGCAATACCCAGTGAGATTTATCACGCGCCCGCGCAGGTCTTGGTGGATGGTGGACAGGTTTCCTGTGTCAAGGCCGGTGTCCTCCACCGCCACCACTACTCCCGCTCCGGTGTAGCCGAGGTTGTCCCATACCTGGTTCGCGCCCAATATCTGCGTGGTGCGGTTGTCGAATTTTTCGAGCGGGAGGTTTTCGTCGATATACTGTATTCCGCTTGTGTCCGAGATTCGGCGGACCTGGTCCGGATTCACGCCATCGGCCGTCATGCCTACGTCGATTGGGCGTGCGGATGGGGCGATCGCGCGGACTTTCGCCGAGAGGGCGGCCGTATCCTCTCTTGGAAAGAATTGTATGGTGATGTTCTTTTTGCCAGTGAAATTCGTCAGCTGCGGCGCGAGGCCTGCAGAGGCGAATCTCTCTATGGCGGCATTCGGGATTTTTGGCGCTGATATGAGTTTCGAGCCGTCTGCGGTTTTGCGAACGATATATCGAAATCCGCTCGAGTAGCCGATGATGTCGAAGCCCGCGTTTTGGATTTGGGTGATTTGGGCGGTTCCGGGCGGCTCGGAGTATCTGATGACATAATAATCGAATCCGCCCGAAATATTCTGGCCGCTCGAATTGTTCTGGCCTGCCTGTGTTTGGGTGGCAATCCGGCCCGCAAGTCCGGATGCGGCGCCGGCTGGATTCGATGCGGCGAGAGCGGGTGCATCTGCGGCGAGTATGACTGGTGCGAGGAGCAGGAGGCCGAGCAAAACGACTATTCCTAAACGTAGATGGCCAAAGCGCGAATCTTTGGAAACAGACATGGTATATACGTCTGTTTTGTAATATAAAAGGCTATAGTGTGGGCGAATTGCCCATACTAAAATGTTGTTCCAGCCGCACATTCACGCCCGGTATCATCGTTTTTTCGCCTCGGGGAGCGCGGCCGGATAATCATAATAATAAATCCCGCCATCCACTAGCAGACCATGGATTTTCACGCGCAACAGAGGAAATGGCAGGGCGCATGGGACCATGCCCACGTGTTCGAGCCGACGCTGGGGGAAGCGCCCAAAAGCGGCGCGGCGAAAGACAAATTCTATCTCACCGCCGCATTCCCCTACCCGAATTCGCCCCAGCACATAGGGCATGCGCGCACCTACACCACGACAGACATTTACGCCCGCTATTCGCGCAGCATGGGCAAAAACGTGCTTTTCCCCATGGGTTTCCATGTGACCGGCACGCCTATTCTGGCGATGGCGAAGAGGATAGAAGCGAGGGACAAGGAACTGTTCGACATCTTCGAGAATATTTACGGCATCCCGCCAAGCACAACCTCCACCCTCACCAACCCGCGCGACCTCGTCCTTTACTTCTCGGCCGAAATCGAGGCCGGCATGAAAGAGATGGGCTATTCGATAGACTGGCGGCGCAAATTCTACACCTTTGATTCCATCTTCAACAATTTCATCCAATGGCAGTTCGGCAAATTGCAGGCAGCCGGCCTCATAACAAAAGGCTCACACCCCGTGCCATGGTGCCCCGCCGACAAACAGCCGGTGGGCGGGCATGACACGATGGGCGATGTCGACCCCGAGATGGAAGAGGTGGTGGCCGTCCTCTTCGCTGCTGGGATGGGTTTCATCCCCACAATAACATACCGGCCCGAGACATTGCCGGGCGTGACAAATCTGTGGGTGAATCCAAATGCGCATTATGTGCTGGCAGAGAGCACGATAAACAAGCACAAGAAAAAGCTCTACCTGACAAAAGAGTCGTTCGAGCTGCTCTCGCACCAGTTCGCGCTCACAAAACTAAAGGAAGTCAGCGCCGACCAATTGCTCGCTCTCACCGCCACTCATCCTCTCACCAAGCACCAGATTCCCATACTGCCCGCCTCGTTCGTCGACCCCGGCACCGGCACCGGTCTTGTCATGTCCGTGCCCGCGCACGCGCCATTCGACTGGCTCGCATTGCGGGATTTGAACAAGCTCGACGTGATTCGGCCTATTCAGGTGCTCGACACGCCGGGCTTCGGCTCATGCCCGGCCGGCGAGCTGTGCGTCAAAATGGGCGTGAAAAATCAGGATGACCAAAGGGGCGAGGAGGCCACCAAGCAACTGTACAAGCTCGAGGCTCACGAGGGCAAAATGAAAGCTGCACCCTACGCGGGCATGAACGGCATCGCGGCAAAAGAGAAGATAAAGGAAGACCTGATAAATGCCGGTTCGGCCACTTTGATGCACATCCTCGCCAATGCGCCCGTATATTGCCGCTGCGGCGCGAAATGCGTTGTCAAACAAGTCGACAACCAGTGGTTCATTGACTATGGCAACGGGGCGTGGAAAGAGAAGACGCGGGAGGCTTTGGCAGGCATGCGCATATTGCCATCGGGCCTGCGCCAAGATTATGAGTATACCATAGGCTGGCTGCGGCAGAAAGCGTGCACGCGCGCATCTGGCCTTGGCACCAAATTCCCATTCGACGAGACGCAGATGATAGAGGCTCTGTCGGATTCCACCATCTACATGGCATTCTATGCCATCGCGCACATCGCAAAGAAGATGGAGAAAAAAAGCGGCGCAGACTCCATAAACAACGAATTCTTCGACTACGTGTTTTTGGGGAAAAAGCCCGCCGATGCCAAGCCTTCGGCAGATTGGGCGGCCGCCCGCGCCGAATTCCTCTACTGGTATCCGCTCGACTCGAGCCATTCGGCGCATGATTTGGTGCACAACCACCTGACGTATTTCATATTCAACCACACGGCCATATTCGAGAAGAGGCACTGGCCGAAGCAAACAGTCTCGAACGGCTTCGTAACCATGGAGGGCAAGAAGATGTCGAAAAGCATGGGCAACATCCTGCCCTTGCGCAAAGCCATCGCGCAGTATGGTACCGATGTCATACGGTTCGTCGTGACCAGCTCGGCCGAACTCGAGGCGGATTCAGACTTCAACCAGGCGGCCGCCGAGGGAGTGGCAAACAGAATCAACACGCTCGAAAGCCTGCTTGAGAAAACCACAGAGACGAAAACATCCGCAGTGCATGCATCTCACGCATCTGCCAGTGCGCGCCACCCCAAACGCGACCGCATCTCGCGCTGGTTCTACTCGCGCCTGCATGCCCGCCTGCGCGATGCTCCGGCACAATACGAGAATTTCGAGCTGCGCCCGCTGGCAAGGGCATTGCTCTATGACACGATAAACGACTTGCAGTGGTATGCCCGCAGAAGTCCGAACGACGACGCCCACTCTGGGAATCTGCGCGAATTCTTTGAATTATGGACGCTCATGGCCGCGCCCATCATGCCTCATGTTGCCGAGGAGTTCTGGGAGAGGTTGGGCAAAAAGAAGTTTGTTGATGATGCATCTCTTGTGGTGTCCGCCCGTTTCCCCAAGGCCGATGAGAAACAGATAGACTTCCGCCTCGAGATGGGCGAGGCGTATTTGCAGAATGTCATGGAGGACATCCGCCACATCTGCGCGCTCATCAAAAAAGACAAACCCGAATCTATCACACTCATAGTGCATGCTGATTGGAAAAAGAAAGTTCGCGCGCTTGTTGCCGAGCACAAAAATATCCGTGCCGTGATGGATGCGGCCAAAACAGATTCCGAGTTGGCAAAACTCCAGCCGCAGGTTGCCGCGCTCGCCGGCAAGCTCATCAAAAACATCGGCGCAATCACAGGCGAAACATTAGAGGCAAAAGAGGAGATGGAAGTGCTAACGGACTCAATCGGCTTCTTGTCAACCGAATTCTCGGGCGCGAAAATCGAGGTTCTGCACGAGAAAGAGGCGCCATCGGCGCTCTCGGCCAAAACCGCCAATGCGCTGCCGGGCAAGCCGAGCATCATAATCGCCTGACGAAAATTTGATGCCATAGAACCGAATGCGCGCTTCTTACTTTTCTCCAGTCTCGTTTCCTTTGCTTCGCACTATCCAGACATAGCTGACATGCGCAAAATCCCCTGTCTGATACAAGCCCGGCGGGAGATTAGCGTCAACAACCGGGTCAACATAATTCTCAAAATATGCCTGCGAGAGATAATTCGCATTCCGACAGCCAATGCTGCGCTCGGCGCTCAAGGAATAGTCCCATGTGAAGAGGCGCTTGGCCTCGATTCCCAATTTGGCCAGATTCGCCTCGATGCCCGCCCCGTGCAAGCCTCCGATATCCAGCACTATGCGGACCGAGTCTTTGCCATACTGTTCCCATATCTCATGCGCATATATGCTGTCACGCACCGTGATATACTCCGGCACGCCGAGCGATGTGGTGTCGAAGTAAATGCCCTGAAAAGACCAACGGACGGCTTTTGCGGCTGCGAGCAGGCGGCCGGCAGAATGCGATTTCTCGTTCTTCTCATCCTCTTTCTCGCGGCTCGCGAGATATAAGGCCGTGTTGAGCGCTGGCCGGACTGTATCGGAGCCGGACGCGAGATAATCATCGACCAAATTCTGCGCTTTTGGCGAGAGCAGCTCGAAATACATTCTCCCATAGCCAATCGAGCCGAGCGCGGGGAGGCTTTTCGCCAATTCATCCCGAACAGTATAGACACGGTCGTTCTCCTCTATGATAAGAACTTTGCTTTTTAGCGAATCGAGACTCACGGGCCGAAATTTCTGTTCAACGAGCGGTTCTTTGGCCCGCATGGAATTGATGATTAAGCTTAGAGCTATGGTAGTGGCAATGAACCAATTCTTCGCGCTCTGGATTTGTTTAGTCATGTTATATTATGTGGTAGAACTAGTTAATAAATGCTTACTTCCTTTTCTTCCCCTTTCCGCCCGCCGTCTTCTTTCCCCTCGTCTTGCCGCTCTTGTCCGCCTGCTGCAGCAGTCTTAACGCCTCTTTCGGGCTCACCATCCCCTTGGAAACAGCCAGCGGAATGCCTGGTGTGTATGGTTTCGGTGGCGGGGCGGTGTTTTTGAAGATGCGGTTGTCCTCATCCAATTTGACTGTGGGCTCGTTCGGCAAAATCACATGGGGCGGCTCTGATGGCGCATCATCAGGTTCTGTCTGCTGCTCGCCCGCGCTCTGGGCCGGAGACACATATGCGCGGCTGGCCTCCAAGTCGGGATTCGGCAGAACAGGCGGGGCGGGGGCAGGCTCCATGAGCGCGGATTCGCGCACTTCCATACTCCCTGTCCGTTTCGTTCCGGATGACGCCGAGCCTGCGCCGGACGATAAGTCCTCCTCAATCCTCCTCTTCTCATTGGGGTCGGTGGAGATGAGCTCGTGCTCAGCCTGGTTCGTGCGCACGCGGAAAAGCAGGCGGATGCTATCGGAAATCATCAGCCCTTCGCCCTTTCCGCACGCAATCAATTTCTCGTATTCCGGCGGCGTCAAGTTGAGCGTGGTCTTCATCAGCGCCATGGCGCTCTCTTTCTGGTGGAATATGAACTGCGTGGCCGTGTTGTACAAAATCGAGCGGCCGGCCTGCGACTGGAGCATGTCCTCCAATTCCTGCGTGAGGAACACGAACGACACATTGTATTTGCGGCTGTCCTTGATGATATAGCGCACATAATCCTCTGTCGAGGGGTAGTTCACCATGGTCCAGCCCTCGTCCATGAATAATGCCTTGCGCTCATGGCTCGAGGTGAGCTGGTGCGTGATGAAGTCGAAGATGATGTAGTTGAAGAGGTCGCGCAGCGTCTTGTCATTCTGATACTCGCGCAAATCGAACACCTGCAGGCGCGAATCGAGCTTCACGGTCGTGGGCCTGTCCAAAAAGCCGTACAAGTTGCCTTTCAAAAACGGGCGAATCGAAATCAGCAGGAATTGCAAATCATGGCGCGTCTGGTCATCTCTTGTTTTCGCGAGGCGGCGGTTCAGCACAGCCGCGAAATCGCTCATCACTATCTGGCGGCTCTTACCTCTGTTGTCCTCATATAATTCTGCCAGCGCGTCGCTCAAGAGGCCTTCCTGGTATTTGGTGAGGCTGCCCGCCACAATCGCCATGAAGCCCATAAGCGAGCGTATCTTGTCATTGATGTCGCGGCCCGAGAGGTCGAAGGGGTTTATAGCCGTGTTGTATTTGGGGCCGACGGTCGAGACCACTCCGCCGAAATGGCGCGTCAAATCCGCGTATTCTCCGTCGGGGTCTGTGACGAACACCCGATACCCGTTGAGCAGGTAGCGGGGGATGATGCTTTTGGCGAAATATGATTTGCCCGAGCCGGACTCACCGGTGATGGCTATGTGCTGGTTGGGCAGCCTTGTCAAATCGAGGATTATGGGCGCGCCCATCCAGTCGAATCCGAAGAATATGCCGCTTGGGTCTATCTCGAGCGAGGACGAGATGTGCGGGAATGTGGCGGCGAGCGAGCTTGACGGGAATTCGCGCTTCTTTGCCAGCAGGTCCGAGCCTGTTAGGCGCGTGGTGTACACAGCACGCGACATGTCATAGTCCGCAGTGCCGTAATCTATGGATGCGCCGGCCAGGTCAGATTTGCACTTCTCCACAACTGTGTCGAGGCTCTTTTTCGACGTCGCCTTGCACGTGATATAGAGCGAGGCAAGGAAATACCTCTCCTTGCCAGAAACTATTTGCGTGAAGAAGCTCTTCACATCATCGAGATGTTGTTCTGTCTCCGGATCAAGGAAGTCTGCGCGCGCCTTCTTCTCTGTCGACAATTTGAGTATGGCCCCGCGGAAAGTGGAGAGCGCCTCGGGTATGCTCACGGGGTAGATGTACATCGACAAATCATAGTCTTCGCGCCCGTCCACGATGTTGGTGAGCCAGCCCAAATTCACCTGATACGGGTAGCCAGTGGCATAGACCACTTTGTAGTATATGTTGTCCACCACAAGATGATGAGGATTCACTTTCACCGAATGAGCCTGTGCCATCACCATGTGCCGGCCGGTGAACAATTCCTCGCCGCGCAAGCGGCGCACGCGCAGGCCTGTTGCTTCGAGCTTTTCGGTGAGCACCGAGATGTGCTTCTCCAATTCATCATAAGCCCATCTTGTCTTGCCAGCCGACAGCTGCACATTTCGCCGCCTCTCATCGAGCGAGAATTCCATCTCGCGCTCGCGCAGGGGCATGGCCATGAACTCCTTCTTCAATTCGATGTCGGGGTCGACTGCGCCGTAGTAGTAGTTCCTTCTCTCCGTGCGCGCCCAGCGCAGCATGGCCACCTTGCTCTCGAACTGCAATATGCGGCCCATCTGTTTCGAGCGCGCAGGCGGGGTGGAGGGCATGCGCCCGGGGTCTTTGAAGAGGATTCGGCCCGTCGCCAAATCGAGCATGGCGTAATTATTGGGCTTGACCATCAGCGGCCCGCCCGCCAAGAGGCTGGATGGCTGCACCTCTGTGAGCAGGGCCTGCGCGGAGCGCATCATTTTGTCGCCAAAGCTCGGCTCGATGCCGGATCTTCCCGCCTTGTATCTGGGGTCCTGCACCTGCAGCACGACATAATGATTCTTGGCGCGCGAGCGGTTCGAGCGCAAAAATTCGCGCAAAAAGCGCACGTGCTCCTCGGCGTACTCTTCCGCCCCCCCGATGCCCATGCCTTTCGCGGACTTCGCCTTGCGCAGCACAGTGTCGGCGTATTCCTCGACATCGATGGGCTCGGACTGCACCAAGTGGACGATGGGGTAGACCAATTGGCGCAGATACATCTCGAACGCGCCCACCCTGCCCTCTTTGGCCTCGTCGGAGAGGAGGGGGAAGTTGATGGGTGTGACGCGTAAGAGTGCCATGGCGCGGCCGTCGAGCGTGACGATTTTGTCCTCTTCAACAGTCCTGATGTTGCGCAAAAGCGCCGGATTGCGCTCGAGCGAGGATGCGTTCGAGAACAGGTAATAGCGCAGGCGCGTGTAGAACCATCTGTCCACGCCCCCGAACGTCACGAGCATGCAGACGAAGAACACGCCCACGGTGGGCATGATGGCGTCCGGGCCGGAGAGCACTTGGGAAGCTACGGCGAAGGTGAGGTAGGTGAGGGCGAGGGTGATGATGAGGAAAGCGAGCTGGCGCACGGTGATTAGGCCGCCCAGTCGCTCGTCGACATCGAACGTGTCCTTGGTGGGGATGGTGCGGTATCCGCTCATGGCTTATTACCTCAACCTTCCGCCCCGCGGCTCTGTCCAATAAAGACGATGCCGGAGAGGAATGCGACTGCGAGCACCAGCAGGTTCACGAATCCGAAGAATATGATAAACGAGGCCGAGAAGAACGTGGCCGCGAAGCTGCCGGACAATGTGGGGTCGGCAGCAGTGGTGACAAGTATGTTGTATATGAGCAGCAGTATGGCATTGACCACTCCGAGGCCAAGTGCCGCGAATGTGACCGTGAGCGCGGCGCGGCCAAAACCCTTGGTGGCTGATGTGAAGAAGAGGAGGAGCGAGAAGGGGAAGAACAATATCATGGCGATGACCGTTATGTTTCTCGCGAGCAGCACAAGGTATGTCACCGAGAGGAACGGCAGCACCAGTTTGAGCATCTCGTAATTCTCGGAAACGAATTCAGCCGACAGCGTGGCCTGTGTGAGGCTGGCCGCAGCATCCTTGCCCGCCACCCACTCCGCCACGTTGTTCACAGCCGACACTGCGCCGGAGATGAGGGTGAATGAGAAGTATGCGAATATGACGAACACAATCAGCCAGATGTATTGCTTGAGCGCCTCGTTTCTGCGGTTGGGGTTGAATATGTTGAGCAGCAGATAGAGGGAGTTGAACGCCCATGCCACACGAAAAAGCGCGAGGGAGATGCGCACCATGTCGGAGTAGGGCTGCTTGTATGCCGTGATGTCCGGAGTGGCCACCACAAGCGGTCCGATGTTCTCGATGAGTTTTGTCGCTGTGCGGCGCATGGAGGAGAACTCGTTCGAGAGCTGGTAAGCCTCTGCGCATTCGCCGAAATGGCGCACCGCGTTCGAGAAATCATATCCGCGGCAGGCGTCGAGGGTGGCCTGCACGTCGAGCACGCCTCCGCTCGAGTCCTGTGTTATCTGGGTGGTGTTGTTCGCCCCCGCATCCTGCCCCCAAGCCATCGCTGGCAATAGGGCGAGGCATAAGAGTAACACAAGCCAGGCGGAGGAACGCTTGCGCAGCAGCCACATCATAGATGAGCTAACAAGCAATACAATTAAAAGTATGGGGGCTGCCCCAACGACGGCCGAGAGGAACGAGGCCCCCTTGCCCGTGGTGCCTGACTTTCCCGCGAGAAATATGATTGCTTTGGCGCCTGACGCATTCTCGGAATCCACCACTGCGCCCTCGACACTGCTGGTGGACTGCCCCTGCGGCAATTGGGCGAGCGCGATGCCGTTCGCGTCTGTAGTCTTGTTCAGCACGAGCCCGCCGGATGTGAACTGCACGACGCTGCCCTCGAGCGGGTTTCCGAGCTGGTCATGCACCGACGCCTGTATCGTGCCAATGCCGTTCTCCACGCGCAGCACCTCGAGTTTTATCGAGCTCTCGGCCCGGGCCGTGGTGCACGCCCTCTCAACCGTTTTCGTGCCGAATGGCGTGACGAGCGTGAATGCGCAGTCCGTCTCCCCTATGTCGGGCGCGGACACCGGCAGCTTGTAATGCAGGTCAGCCCAGTATGTGATGTTGTCATCGTTCTGGCTGCTCGATGTTATGTGCAGCGTGCCGCTCTGCGATGGCGATGGTATGAGGGCGAGGCGCAGTAGAGGATAGACTCCTCCATAGCTCTGCAGCTGAAGCTCATGCCGGCTCACCGTGTATGTGTAGCCTTTCACGCTGAACTGGTAATACAGGAAATCGGCCGGCAGGCGCAGGCTCACCAAGCCTTGCGCGAATCCGGTTTTCGGCACCGAGAGGGTGTTGTTGTATTCGAATGTGTCGGGGAATCTCTTGATTGGGTATTCATGGCTCAGGGTGAGCGTGTCTGCCGATGATCGGGTGGCGTTGAACACGCATTCCTGCGTGCAATTTCCGCAGCTGGCGTTTCGCGAGGCCGAGAGGTTGTAGCTGTATGCGCCTGTGGCCGACATCGTGAGGGTGAGGTTGGCCTTCTCGCCCGGGGCCATGAGCTGCGAGACGGGCAGGATGCTGCCTGTTGTGGAGAAATTCCCGATGCTCTTTCGCAGCTCGACATCATAGCCCTTGATGTCATAGCTCTGCGCACACCAATCCCCCTCCATCGAATTCGGTACCACGAAATTGACATGGAACGGACTCAATACGAGCGTCTGGTCCGAGAGATAGTAATAGCCGTCCCGCTGGTCATAGACCGCCGGGTAGAAGTCGATGAGGCGGAACCACATGTCGCGCAGCGAATTGTTCTCCCCGTATGCGCCATCAGCCGTCTCGTTTATGGCGGAGAGATTGTCGTAATAATCCTTGATGGGGAGCTGGCCGTTCCAATATCTCACCCAGTCCTGGTATTCTTCCGGGCTTGTCCTGCCTATCGCCGCGAGCAGCACCGCATCGCGGCTCTCGTTGTCGAGCGCGTTTATGTCCGCGCACACCGGATCGTCGGGGAGGAAGAAGCTGCAGTTGAGGTTCATATTGGCGGGCGCGGCCGGAGGATGGTAGTCCGAGGCCCAGACATAATCGCTGTATTTCCCCGGGGAGAGGGCGTGGGCCGGCGTAATCATGAAAAGGCTGAAAATAAAGAGGGCGAAAACAAAACCGAACAAGGTGAAATACTTCTTTTTTTCTTCTCTCGCTTCCAGCATGGGGCTGTCGACCGGGCCCTCGCCCATGCTCACACCGGAATCTTGATGTTGGTGAGCGCGGCCGCGAGGAGAGTGACCAAAAAGGCCACCAGCCCGTTGTGCCGCACGCTCGGGTCGGGGTACGCGTACATCGCCACCGAGACCGCCAACACTATGAGAAGCAATATGTTGGTGAGCATGTCGAGGCTGTCAATCAAACCGCCCAATGCCGCCGCCATACCCCATCCCCCCTAAAGCCCGCACAGGCTCATGCCCATGAGGAATTTGAGCGCCGCGATGCCTATTATATACAGCACGACCGCGCCGAGCGAGCCCAAGATCATCTTGGAGCCGTAGTTTCTCCATTCGGGGAATGCCGCGCCCGAGATGATGGCCACGCCGCAGATGAAGACGAGCAGCACGACCATGAACACCGCGCGCAGCACCCAGTCTGTTATGAACACACAAATCTTGCCATTCTTGTCAGAGAGCGGGTTCGTCTCGTATGTCACGCTGCTGCTATCACCGGACGCATTGATGGTGGTGTTGTTCACCTCCTGCGCGAAGGCTACGGGCGTGAGCGAGACAGCCAAGATAAGCGCCAAAATAGGGAAAACCATCCAACGTGACATCAAAACCCCTCCATCTTTTCGGGTATGGCCCGTGCTAATCTTGTGAGATTTATAAATGTGCCGTGAGGACAACGACGTTGTAGAATGAGGCGCGCAAACAGGTTTTGTCCCGCTCATTTAGTGCTTGGCGCGATTATCACTATATCTGCCGTGTTCCTCAATCCGACCGAAAAGCCCGGTTCTGTTCCGATGACAATCGTGCTCTTGCCAAGCTCTTTCGCTTTCACCAAAACGGGCCTAAAGTCTATGTCGCGCGTCATGAGCGCGATGGTGTCGATGTGCGGGTTGAATGCCTGCACCGCCGCCTCGACCGCCATTGTCACGTCAACATCGCCGGTTGTGAGCACCGGTTCATAGCCCTGATTCACCATGGCCTCGATTAGCTTGTCGGAGGCGTACTGGTCCAAGAACACTTTGGCAACTTTAATCTGCCCGTGCTGCTCGACAAGCTTTCGCACGGAGAGCAAGTCGATGCGCACATCCCGTCTGATAATGTTGGGCCCATCTACCAGAAGCGCGATTCTGCGGTTGGGGTGGTACGGATGCGCGATTTTCGGGGTGGCCCCGAACAGGCGGTCAAAAAAGGAGTTTGTCATGCTCATACAACACGGCGGAGGCATATAAAACTATTTCTTCCCCGGCGTGCGTCCTGTTCGCCATGGCCAGCCCTATCTGTCCCTCATCCCAGATTCATCTTCTCGAATGCCGACTTGCCAAGCCAGAAGAACACCGCGCCAAACAGCAGCAGCACGCCGACATCAAGCATCGGCCCATAATTCCATGTGCCAAGGAGCGCGCCGCGCATCAAATCAACGCCGTACGCCATCGGGTTCACCGACACGACAGCGTGCAGATAAGCGGGCAGCTTGTCGATGGTGTAGAGCGCCCCCGATGTGAGGAAGAGCGGCCACATCACAAAGCTCATCACAAGGCTGAACGAATCCGGCGAGTTGAGGTTGGCGCCGATGAAAAGCCCCAATGATGCGCTGCCCACGCCGAAGAGCAAAGCCCCGAACAAGGCGAACAAATATGACATCGGAGTGATTGGGATGTTCATGAACAGCGCGCCGACAATCATCAGTATGGTGACCTGCACCGCGCAGATGGTCAATCCGCCAAGCACTTTTCCCGTGAATGCCACCCACCTCGGCTGCGGCGCGATGAGGATTTCCTTTAGCACATCCAGTTTCTTGTCCCACACCACATACATGCCATAGAACATCGACGTGAAGAGCACGTTCATGGCCATTATGCCGGGGAATATGAATTGCTGGTAGTTCAGGCCCGAAATCGAGATTGACGCGCCGAGGCCCGCGCCAAACGCAAAAAGCCAAATCAGCGGCGTGACCACGGACGATATGGAGCGCTCCCGCTCGCGCGTGTAGACTATGAATTCGCGCTGCCAAATAGCCAGAATGCCTTCGAGTGCTGACATGAACAAACCCCTAAGTATTGCCTTCTTCCCCAAATCTCCATTCTTCTACCGGTGCGCCGACCACTGCGACTGCGCGTCGTCCTCTTCGGCCGACTCGTTTCTTATCTCGTGCCCCGTGAATTGGAGGAACACCTCGTTGAGCGAGGCGGGCAGCACATGCACCTCCTCGACAGCTCCCGCCTCATGCAATATGTTCTGCAAATGCAAGGGGGCATTCTCCACCACAAGGGTCAGATGGCCTTCTTCAGCCGAGACTGATTTGACGAACGGAAGTTTGCGCAGGCGCTCGAGCGTTGCGGTGCTGCAAGCTTTGGCGCATTTCAATTTCACCCGATCCCCGCCCATCCGCTTCTTCAGGCCCGCGGGCGTGTCGAGCGCAACTATCTTTCCATGGTCTATGAGCGCTATCCGATCGCAGAGCAGGTCGGCCTCCTCCATGTAATGCGTTGTGAGTATGATGGTCATGCTCTCGGCCTTTGCCAGTTTCTTTATGTACGCCCAGATATGCTCTCTCGTCTGCGGGTCTAGCCCTACGGTGGGCTCGTCAAGATAGAGCACTGCCGGATGATGGAGCAGGGCCCGCGCGATTTCGAGGCGCCGCTTCATGCCGCCGGAGAAATTCCCCGCGCGGTCATCTGCCCTATCTGTCAGCTCGACGAGCTCGAGCGCCTCGGCGATGCGTTTTTTTCGCATCTCTTTTGGCACTCCGAAAAGGCGCGCATGCAATTCGAGGTTCTCGCGCGCCGTGAGGAGGTTGTCCAAAGAGCCGCCCTGAAACACCATGCCGATGCACCGGCGCACGGCCAGCGGCTCGCGCACTATGTCATGTCCGTCAACGGTCGCTGAACCGCTCGTCGGAATCACGAGCACGCCGAGCATGGAGAGAAGCGTTGTTTTGCCCGCGCCGTTCGGGCCAAGAAGGCCGAAAATCTCGCCCTTGTTAATCTCGAGTGAGAGATTATCTACGGCGATGAGGTGGCCGAACTTCTTGGTGAGATTGTCTATCTTGATGGACATAAGACCCAACCTTGGCGCCTAAGCGGATTCAATCGCGTAATGTATAATCATCTGCTCGTAGTATATATGGTTTTTCCCAAAATCACGCAATCTCCATCTCAAGGCCGAGCTTGTCGAGCGCCCGATAACCCTCTCTCATCACCTCGTTCCATCCGGGGTCAATCTCCCGCCTCGATTCGGCAATGTCCATGACATCTGCGATTCTCTCCCCCATCCAAATCTTCCCGTCCAAATCCCCTTCTTTCTCCCTCTCCTGCCCCAACTGCGCAAAGAAACGGATAATCGCGGTCGGCAGGCCGGGGTGGTCGGATCTCCCGGCATATGCTATAAGGACCATCGACACCTTCTCCCGCGATTCCGGAGTCTTGCCTTCTGTCTGGTGGATGACATACAGCGTCCTGTATGCGAGTTCGACCATGTATTTGAGTTCTTGCGTGAAATGACGGCTCTCAACCCCTGCAGCATAGGCCCACTTCTCGCAGCCCCAGAGCATGTTGGCGGCCACCTTGATATGATATGAATGGGCAGGCGCCTGATTCTCGAGCACGCCGGCCATCCGCTCGAATTCCGCCTTGGTGCCATTGAGCACGCCCAATACCCGAAATTCCCTCGAGCCGGGGGGAAAGTACGGTTTGCCGTCTATGCCCTCGCTTTTTGTGCAGACTGAATTCATGATTTTTTTCGCGTTGAATTTCTGGTGGCCCATCTCACTCACTTCCCATCCTGTGGCTTGCCGCCGTTAGAATCGAAAAATCTTTCGCGCATTCTCCGCCGTCTTCTTCAGCACGTCCTCCAATTCCATCTCCTTGTATCGCGCAATCATCTCCGCGCTTTTCATCGTGTCTTCGCTCGTTTTGCCGATGTATGGCGCGTCGGATTCGACAACGAGCGATTCGATTGGCAGCGCCTTGATTATTCTTTTCCTCTCCGAATTCGCCTGCGGGGGGATGGAGATGAGCCAGCCCGCGTTAGCCGCCAATTTCGCCTCCTCCAATTTGCCGCCGAAGCAGTGCATGATGATGCGCAGGCCGCTCGCATGTGCGACCGCTGATGGCCGCGGCCCGCCGGACGCGTGCAACGCCTGCGCCGCGAGCAATTGCCTGATGCATTCGCTTTCCGCGTCTCGTGAATGGATGATGAGCGGGAGCGAATGGCGGCCCGCGAGCGTTATCATCCTCTCAAGTGCCAAAAACTGCCGCTCGCGCTCCGCCGTCGTCTTGCCCCAGTGTTTGTCGAGGCCCACTTCGCCGATGGCAACCAGCCTGTTTCGAAGTGCGGCATCAGCCATGGCATTTTCGACCTGCTTCTCGATTGCGCCAATCGCTTTCTCCAGGTCCGGATATCTGTCTTCCCGTTGTATCTCCTGCGGCCCCAAGCCATAAGAGAACAGGCAGCCGGTCTTCCTCGAATAAGCAATCACTTCCTCATTCGACTCGTGCGAGAAGCCCGACGCGACGAACGAATGCTTTGCGCCAATTGTTGTTTTTTCGGGGTGGTGGGTGTGCACGTCGAAAAGCGCCGCGGTATTTGGCGGTGAGATTTTTCCATCCATACCCAATTATTCTCCGCCGAGGCATAAAAAGACATCTTTTTAACTCCCCGCTCCATTCGCTCCTCCATCAGGTTTTGGGAGTGTTCGGGGTCATTTATGCGCATAGCCATGCTGGGCTGGGAATTCCCGCCATTCATCTCGGGGGGATTGGGCGTCCACTGCTTCGAGCTAACGCAACGCCTCGCAAACATGGGGCACAAAATCGACTTCTATCTGCCGTCGAGCGGAAAAACCCTCTCGAGCCCGCACGCATCCATCCGCCTCATCGAGACCTCCCCATCCGTCCTGCAGCCGTATTTCTCTTTCAACAAAAAAGGCAAACTGGCCACCTATGGCGAGGGGCTGATTAAGGCCGTCGAGGTGTACAACCTGCAGGCCGCCAAAATGGTCGGGGATGAGCACGCCAAAATCCCCTATGACGTCATCCACTGCCATGACTGGCTCACCGCGCCTGGGGGCGAGAAGGCGCGCAGCCTCATCCGTCGGCCTCTTGTGCAGACATTTCATTCGACAGAATTCGACCGCACCTCGACGCCTTGGGACTCCATAGTGCGCATCGAGAGGCAGGCGGCAGAAGACGCCAATCTCATCATCGCCGTGTCGGCGCGCACGCGAGACCAGCTTGTTTCTCATTTGGGCGCGAACAGCTCGAAAATACGCGTGGTGTACAACGGCGTGGATGCCGGCAAATATCCCGGTATTCATCAAGCCGCCGAACCGAAACCAAAACTCAGCGTGCAGACTGATGGAAAGCATGTTGTCCTTTTCTTAGGGAGGCTCACCGAGCAAAAGGGCCCGGTGCAATTTCTGCATGCGGCGAAGAAAGTGCTCGACAAACGGTCTGATGTCATCTTCTTCGTGGCGGGGAGCGGCGAGCTTCTCCCGTTGCTCATCTCGCTCTCCCTCGAACTGGGCTTGTCAGAGCATGTGCGCTTTTTGGGTTTCCTCCCCGACGAGGACCAGAAGCGCATCTATTCGGCGGCCGATGTCTATGTCATGCCCTCCACATCCGAGCCGTTCGGAATAACTGCGCTCGAGGCCATGGCATCCGGCACGCCCATCATAATCTCCAAGACTTCGGGCGTCGGCGAAGTTGTCAAGTCCGCGCTCAAGGTCGATTTCTGGGACATACAGGGCATGGCCGGCAAGATACTGGCTGTGCTTGATTACGCGCCATTGCGCGATACCATGGTGAGCATGGGCCCGGACGATTTGAAGAAACTGACATGGGAGAAATGCGCGAAGGAGACCGAGGATGTCTATACTGAAGCGATGCTCGCTTATAAAAAAATCTGACGAGGTTTAGCGATGAAAGTCTGCTTTTATTTCCAGGTCCATCAGCCGATGCGCCTCGCCCCATTCTCGGTGTTCGAATCCGGTGCGGCGGGCGGCGGCGATGAGTTGTTCCAGCGCTATTTCAACCACGACCTGAATCGGCAAATCATGGCGAAAGTGGCGAGCAAATGCTATCTTCCAGCCAACCGCCTCTTGCTTGAACTCCTGGAAAAACATCCCGAGATGAAAGTCAGCTTCTCCATCACCGGCGTATTTCTTGAGCAGGCGCGCCTCTACATGCCCGAAGTGGCGGAATCTTTTGCAGCTCTCGGACGCACGGGGCGCGTCGAATTCCTCTCCGAGACTTACTACCATTCGCTCTCATCCCTCTTCACCGAGAAGACCGAATTCACCGAGCAGGTGAAATTGCACCAGGCCGCCATCGCCCCATTCTGCGCCAAGCCGTCAGTGTTCCGAAACACCGAGGCCATGTTCTCGAACGACATAGCGCATTGGGCCGAGTCGATGGGATACAAGGGCATCATGGCCGAGGGGCTTGACCAGATGCTGGGCTGGCGCTCGCCGACATACGCCTATTCTGTGCAGGGCTGCTCGAACATCCGCGCACTCTTGCGCCATTACAAACTCTCGGACGACATAGGCTACCGATTCTCGCAGAAAAGCTGGAACGAATACCCCCTCACGGCGCCGAAATACGCCAAATGGCTCTCTGACTTGCAGGGGGACTGCGTGAATCTTTTCATGGATTACGAGACTTTCGGCGAGCACCACTGGGAGGACACCGGCATATTCAGTTTTCTAAAAGAGCTGCCCGGCGAAATCTCGAAATATAATCACTTGTCTTTCGCCACGCCGACCGACATCGCGACTACTGTAGAGCCAAAGGGCGAGGTGGCTGCGCCATCTGTGATAAGCTGGGCCGACAACGAGCGCGACACCTCTGCGTGGCTTGGCAATGACATGCAACGCGCGGCCTTTAGCGAATTGACGAGCCTCGAGGCGCCGGTGAAAGCACTCAACGACCCTGATTTGCTGCGCACGTGGCGGCATCTGCAGAACTCCGACCATCTCTATTACTGCTGCACCAAATCCCTCTCCGACCAGGACGTGCACAACTATTTCTCGCCGTACGAATCTCCATTTGAGTCGTTCATAAATTACATGAACGTGCTGCAGGATTTGAAAGCGCAGGTGAAGAAGAGACAGAAAAAATAGCGACGGACCCCTATAGGAATAAAACCGCCGCTACTGTAATTATAATATTACGGGCTCGTAGCTCAGTTTGGATAGAGCGGCTGGCTTCGGACCAGCAGGTCGTGGGTTCAAATCCTGCCGAGCCCGTTATTCTCGTTTTAAAAACAATACATGCCTTTTCGCTCCTATGGCGTCTGCACCCCCGGCCAGTCTAAGCGGCACGAGGCTCAAAGCACTGCAGGCAACATTGCAGGAGAACGACGCATTATGGCCCGCCCTCCTCATTTTCCTGGGTGCACTCTTTCTCCTCAACCTCTTCTATTTCTATCCCGTCTGGCTCACCTTCATCCTCGCCGGCGCATGCGGAATCCTTGCATATGCATTGCCCGAGCACCCGTTTGTCGGCACCATCTTGGGCGTTCTTCTCGCCTTTCCCGCCATCGCGTACCAGGCGCCCATCTTTGCCTGGCTGTATACTCTAATCATCAGTCTCACGCTCTTCAAAGCTTTCAAAGACTGGTATCTGATATCATTTCTCGAAATCATCATCTGCGCGCCATTCGCCCCATTCCCGCTGATTTTCCTCGGAGGGTTCGTGCAGTTCGGCCTCACACTGGGCGCATTGTACGGCGGCTCGAAGCGCTCTATCTTCATCTCATTACCTGCCGTGTTCTTCATCCTCCTCTTATCGACTCTGTGGCTCACGCCAAATTCCGCATTCATGCTCACCAAAAGCCTTGATCCTGCGAACAGCATCTACGCTCCGGCGCTCACCTCGGGCGGAGAGCTTGTGCTCGCGCGCGACCGACTGCCGATTCCCGATGTGGCGGCCTTGCCGTCCGCGGCCATTTCCGCAATGGGCAACCTCATCAGCGCCGACACAATCCACATGGTGAATCCGGCTCTCGTGCAGGTGGCCAACAACAGCTACAAATTATTGGTCGAGGATGCGGCTCTGCTTCAACTCTTGGCGTGGGCCGGCACCCTCTTCCTCATCGGTTACATCCCCGGCGTGGTGAAGGGCGTGCACCGCCAGCTCATGGCAGGTGCGGTCATCGTCATCATCCCTCTCGCCCATTTCGCAATAGCATCTATGTACAATATTCCATTCCCCTACGAGATGCTGATTTACACTGCCTTCACGCTCATCCTTCTCTACCTGATGGAAGCTGGCCACCTCGACATCGCGCGCGAGCGCATCGAGAGGCACAAGGAGAAGACAAAGAAATTCGGATTTCTTGGCGTGGAGGACCTCGCCACCGCATCCGGCGGGCCGGAGTCATTGGCGCAGGTTGGCGGATATGAGAGCGTCAAGCGCGAATTGCGCGAAGCCATCGTCACTCCGCTCTCGAACAAGAAGCTCGCCGTCACATATGGCATCAAGCCGCCAAACGGCATCCTCCTCTTCGGACCTCCGGGCACGGGCAAGACTTTCATAATGAAAGCTCTGGCCAAAGAGATGAATCTTGGCTTCTACTACGTGAAATGCTCTGACCTCACCTCGAAATGGTTCGGCGAGACCGAGAAGAACATCGCCGAGCTTTTCGCCACGGCGCGAAAGAACGCGCCCTGTATCCTATTCTTCGACGAGATAGACTCCATCGCGCGAAGCCGCTCCTCCATGTCCGAGGAGAATTCGGCCCATTACACTGCGCTGAACCAGCTCCTTTTGGAGATGGATAGCGTGCCGACGACTGGCACAAAGCATGTCATCGTCATGGGCGCGACGAACGCGCCGAACAAATTGGATGCCGCCATATTGCGACCGGGAAGATTTGACAAAGTCATCTACATGCCTCTGCCGGACTTGGCCAGCCGCGAGCAGATATTGCGCTCGCATGTCAAAGACGTGCCGCTCGGCGGCGATGTCGACTTCAAGAAGATTGCTTCCATGACCGAGCGATACTCCGGCGCGGACTTGGCCAACGTCATGACTGAGGCAATTCGGCAGACTGCGCGCGAGGCGGCCGCGAAGAACCAAATCATCGCGCTCTCGCAGAAAAATCTCCTGGCCGTGCTAAAATACCTCAAGCCCTCGACACACATCTCGCATTTGGCAGAATATGAGAAATTCCGCCTCGACTTCGAAAGACGCGTGGAGGAGGAGGCGCCCGAGGTTAATCTTGCCGAAGTCAAATGGGACGATGTCGTGGGCTTGGGCGACGTTAGAAAAGCATTGCATGAAGCAGTCGAGCTTCCTCTTCTTCACCCAGAACTCATGGCCGAATACCAGCTCAAACCGATTCGCGGCCTTCTCCTCTTCGGACCGCCCGGCTGCGGCAAGACGATGATAGTGCGCGCCGCATCTCACCAGCTCAACGCAACATTCCTCTCGCTCTCCGGCGCAGATTTGCTAAAGGGCGGCTCTGATTCAGCCATAGAGAGTCTGCGCGAGACATTCAACCGCGCGCGCGAGCAGACGCCCGCGCTCATATTCTTCGACGAAATCGAGAGTTTGACGCCCTCGCGCACTGGTTATTCCTCGCCTATACTCACTCAACTCTTGCAGGAGATGGATGGTCTCAAAGAGCTCAAGAATGTCATAATCATCGGCGCCACGAACAAGCCCTCTCTGATGGATGCCGCGCTATTGCGCCCGGGCCGTTTTGACAAGATTCTCTATATCCCGCCGCCAGATGCTGCGAGCCGCGAGGAGATATTGAAGAAGGCCCTCTCGCCGCTATTGCCGAAACTCGACTTCGGCCGCCTCGCCCAAGCGACGCCCGGCTTCTCCGGCGCCGACCTCGTGTCAGTCGCGCAGGAAGTGAAAACTCGCCTCGTGCGCCTGCACATAAGCAAAGAGAAACCAATCCTCTCGACGGAGGAAGTGATGCAGCTCGTCGGAAGCAGAAGGCCGTCCATCACCGACAGTGAGTCGATGGAATACGAGAGATTCATGCGAGAATTCGGGGAGCGCCGCTGAGTTTTCATCAAAATCGCGCATTTTGGGGAAAGAGAAATCTTACGTCAAAGAGAGAGTCTACCGGCTGGAAACGAAATAAAGCCGCCTGAATACCGACGGCGCGCCTTCTTCCTTCTTGAGTCCGCTGAACACCTGGCCATCCTCCTGCAGACCGTCAAGCACTGCTCGCAATCCCCTCAAATCGCAATGGGAGGCCGAGGCGATCTCAAACACATCCATTCCGCCGTCTTTGCCTCTAATGGCGTCAAGGACGGTTCCGGCCTCCGGGGCTCTGTGAGATGTTTGCATATTTATCCCTCATCCGTTTGCATCACAGAATTGCTAATCATTTTAAACTATCATTTTTTGTCCCGAAATCAATCCCCGCTATTTTCCTCACCCTCGAATTTCACGTCATAACACGCGCATTCTGCCTCAGGGGTGTTTATTATGCCATATGAAATTGTTCTTTTTTTTCTCTTTCATATGATGAAATCATTCACCAATATCTGTTCTGCTGTCGCACAGATGCAAAAGTCGCACAAGCTGTGCGACAAATAGCATAGCCGAATATTTCTTGGCGTTGTTTCTTATTCCCTTTCATTTCTATCCAATCCATGCTCCTCCTCAAGCGCTCTCTCCTCGAAGCGTGCCTCGCCGCCGCCCGTTCGGCCGACCCGAATGAATTCCTCGGACTCCTCGAGGGCGAGAGGAGCGAGAAAAACGGCGAGGCAGTCCTTCTCCTCACGCGCCTCATCGTGCCCCCCGGCCTCTCGGTGGATTCGAATTCGGCGATGTTTCTGCCGTGGATGATGCCCGCCGGCCTCGACACGTGGGGCACTTTTCATTCCCACCCGTCGGGCAGCGCGGGCCAGTCGGGCACCGACCGTGCCTCGGCGTCGAAAGAGGGAGGCGTGCATCTCATCGCCTGCCGCCCCTACGGCCCCGCGCAGCTCGTCGCCTATGATTCGAGGGGAAACAGGCTGGAGTATTCGATAGTGCCGTAAAGAATTTTCGATTATGTCTGCTATAGCCTACTCAACCCATCTGGCCTCCGCATGCCCTATATTATATACATTCGCGGGCTCATGCATATATCCAGCGTCGAAGAATCGTCGTGAAAGAAAATTCCATAGGGAAATTTCAATTATAAACTAAAATTTATACTTGGTGTTCAAATGTTCGTCGAACTCTTCCCGGGCCAATTCTCACCTCGGAGAATGAAAATTTCACCTCGAAGAATTGCATCGCGAAATTTTTCATCTTACGTCTATCTACCACCCGAATACGTTATCTGTCATAAGGTTTTTACTTGGATTGACGAAGTTATAAGTTTAGTTTCCAAACAAAAGTTATTACTAATTCACAAGGTTTAAATAGATTCGGAATTTCCATTCTCAGTGGTTCCTATGAGCGGATCGTCTAACCGAGGTCCGCAAGGAGCGGGGTACGAGAACAAAACAAACGAGATATGGGGCATGAAACTGTCGCCATGATCTTCGTGCCAAAATGTGCCCCGAAAAATAGGCGACAGAAAAATCGGAAACACCCAAAAAACAATGAGGTGAAGATATGAAAGGATGGAAATCAAGACTCGCGACGACACTGATCGCGGCGGCCTTCATCGGCTCCACGGCAGTTTCGGCAGCGACTCTGTACTATGAGAACACCAAACTGGTCGAAGAGAACGGCCAGCCGGTGGCGAAGATCGTGGTCGGCGCAGGCGCCGGTGTCTCGGATGGCATCGCCGCGGCGAACATCGCGTCAGCCATCGCGCAGCAGGCCTATGCCCGCCAGAACCTCAACGTGCGCTTGTCGGGAACACCCGCTTGCACAGTGAGCGGTGGAACAGGCAGCGCTGCAGGCTCTTGTGAAGTGTCTGACAAGAAAGTAACGATCGAGATCACGGTCCCGGGACAGTTGGCGAATGCCCACCAGTTCACGACCCTGATCACAGACACGATCGACAAGACTCCGGGCAATCGTATGAACACTCTTGGTGCAGACAACTACACCAACGACGTCAGCACATCGGACACAACCTCGAACATCCCCTCACCCCTGCGCGGCGTATCCGGATTCAACGGAACGAACGCACACGGAGCCAACCTCTACATGATTGGCGCGAGCCAATTCAACGGCTTCCAGGTGGCTGATGCGAAGGAGTCCAAGACCGGCGGCAACACATATCCGCAGGAGATCGCATTCTGGGTGGGCACAGGTGCCCCCGCCAACGGTGTCTATTACGACAATGGCGCCGCATATCGGCAGGTCATCGCCCGCCCCAACTCATTGGCGTACAGCATCCGCTTTTTGGGCAACAACTTCGGTATCCCCGTATGCACGGCGACAAACTCGTCCGGCTTGTGGGCCTACTGCGCAGGCAGTGACACGAACACCGACGCAACGGTGCGCCACCGCCTCAAGATCAACTTCCTGGGAGCCGACTGGGTCATCTCTGGGATGACACCTCCAGACGGAACAGTCGCAGCCAACCAGCTGAACACCACCGGCCCAGTCATTGCCGGAGGACAGATCAAGCTGGCCAAGGAGGCTGACGACAAGATCATCTCGATCGGCGACACGATCGATGCCGGAACCCTCAAGATCCGCCTCTCAGACATTTCGATGGCGGAAGGTTCGGGCAACGCCCACCCTGCCATCCTCGATGTGCTCGACTCCAACGGCGTAGTGATCGACAACATCAAGGTCAGCGTCGGAGAGACTTCGACCTACAATGCTGGCAACAACCAGAAGATCAAGATCCACGTCTACCAGACGGCCGGTGGTATCACACTCGCCGCCAAGTGGGCCGAGATCGCGATCTACACCGACGAGATAACATTGCAGGACGGCGCGGTGTACAACCCGACCGTATACAGCAACACAGACGAGAACTGGGGCAACATATACGCCTCATTGCTGTGGAAGACCCGCGATGCCAGCTCGACGAACGGCCAGCCCAACTCACTCCGTGAGATTGTCCTCTATGTGGACAATGTCAAGGAATACATGGGCGAAGACCGCATGAAGGCAACCGACTCACTCGTGTTCCCCAAGGAGAACCCGGTCTACCGTTTCACATACAACGGCCTCGACCTCACCAAGGACGACTACGAGTCATTGACCATCGCCTCGGACCCCTCGGAGCAGCTCACAATCGGCACCACAGCCGACTGTAGCAGCCCCAACGCGACATATGCGGGCAGTTTCCTCAAGGTCAGCTCCAGCAACGCCAATGCGTTCGGTGGCGCAACCTCGAACCTGCTCGGCACTGACCGCGTCAAGGAGTTCTACATCGACCCCATGGGCAACTTCACCATGACGGGAGGCGCAGCGACCCAGACGCAGCCCAACGTTTTCATAAACGTGAGCGCTGCCAACAACAACACCCAGAGCCAGATATTCTGGAAGCCGCAAGGATGCAGATACCTCAAGGTGGCCAACTTCACCACGACCCCCGGCCAGAACGCCGGAATGGGAGTGTTGAGCTATTCGGCCACGACAAACGGTACAATTGCATACGACACAGTGGGCGACGCTTCGAGCTCACCCGCGTTCGGCATGATGCAGTTCTACTTTGACGGACGCAATGCATTCAACGCGACCTACCTTGGCGTGTACAGCGCCAACATCACGGGAGCAATCGGCGAGATCGTGATACAGGAGGATGCCGGACAGCTGAACAGCACCGCGCACCACTTCGAAATGATCCGCATCCCCGTGCAGAACATCACAACCGCAGCTGCGACTGGTGACTGGCAGTTCAAGAGCACGGACAGCTCCACCTCGGTGGCGTTCTACAACGCCCTTAACCTGAGTGGAGACGTAACGCCCTCAGTGCTCCGCGCCCAGTCCTCTGGCTACGAGCTTCCGTTGTACACGGAACGCGGCTCGAAGGTGACTGATGTCAGCCTCAAGTCGGTGTCCATCTCGTCGGCAAAGAAAATCGCCAACGCCAAGTTCACCTTCACGGCAGCCAGCACGGCTGTCGGGCAGGAGAACACCGAGACGTGGACCGCCAAGGAAGGCGACACGCGCACAGTGGGCAACGGAATAGTGCTCAAGGTGAAGAAAATCGACCAGACGGTTGGTTCCTGCACCGCGAGCGGCTCCGGCGCCCCCACATGCACCGCAACAGCGGGCACCATGACAGCGGTCGCAGACCCTGCCGTGACCAGCGTCCTTACACCCTACACGGGCGACCTGAAGATGGTCATCAAGGACTCTGACGCGGCCGGCGTGAGCGGCACACTGATCACGGTCGGTGGTTCGGCTGTGAACACGGTGACTGCGCAGGCGGCCCAGACGGGCGACGCCAACATCGACTTCAACCAGCAGAACGTGGTGGTTAAAGTCGTGGGCAACAAGATCGTCGTAGCCGGCCTTACAGCCGACAACACGATGACAGCGGCCAACGCTTTCATCGCGGCGCTCAAGACCCAGTAAGTCGCGCGAAGAACTCTATCGGGGGGCCGCGAGGCCCCCCGTCCCCCTTTTAATTTTCTATTTTTTCAAAAACTCCTTTTAGAAAATGAAACATGAATCACAGAATCATGAAGCATAGAATCAGAATTTTCCAGACGTGTTCGGCCAATCATTTTTAATCCTGATGGCCCCTAATCTGGTCATGCGACCAATCCTGCCCGTAATCCTCCTGCTGGTGTTCGCCCTCGCGTGCAGGGCCGAATTCAACCTTAGCGCCCATCTCTTCGACGGCGAGTCGGCCTCCGCGGTCGTCATCACCCCGCTGTATTCGTCCAGCGGCGTGAATTACACCCTCTACACCATCGGCGGCATACCGTCCATACTCACCGCGAGCGGCATACCATTGAGCGACGGGACGGCTATTAGCGCCGTATTGAGCGAGCATTACACCCACACCCTCCTGCCATCTGATTCTGATTTGGCAACGTTTCGGACCGACCTCCTCGCGTTCAACGCCAGCCGCAACGCCAAGATTGACGCCGCGCAAAAAACCTATGTGATGGGCATCGAAGACACCTGCATGCTCTACACAAACCTCAAATCCGTGCCATGCAATACGAGCGGCACCTGCACGACGACCGCCGTCATGCTCTGCGCCAGGTACGAGGTGGGCAGCTGCTCGCCCGAGATGATCTCGCCCTTCCTGCTCGATTACGCGCTCTCGATAAACACGCTGAAGGCCAAAGTTCCCGACGCAATGAGCATATCGAATTCCATCACCCTCTCAAACGCCGCCGCGCAGCTCGCGCAGCTCAAATCCGACCTCGCAGCCATCAAATCTGCAGCCACGAACATCTCGAAATCCAAACTGAGGTTCGCAACCCGCACGCAGTGCCCCACCCTCGACTGCATGGGCATATGCCCTGCCTACAATTTCGACAACTCATCTCTTGACTCCGCCGTGTCGTTGGCCGACGGCTTCGCCTCCCGCTTCACCGCCGCGCCCTCCATCGACACCGTGTCGGCGCAGATAGTGCAGTCCACGGCCAGCCGCGAGAATTACGCGAAGTCCGCGGCCCTCGCCGACGTGTGGGGCCCGAAATGGAGCGCATTCAAATCCAAATACCAGTCTTTGCGCGACAACGCCTCGGTGGTGGCCTCGTTCAACAAGGACTCGAATTTCACCGCATCGCTTTCATCATTTTTGTCTCTGTGGAGCGCCATGGACAACCGCATAGCAACCCGCAGCTTCGACAACGTTGATTCCGACTACTCCCGCATCGAGAGCCTCGTCCCCACCATCACGCCTGCGGTGGCCGCGGGCAGCAAGCCCTACAACGACGCGCTGACTGCGCAGAATCACGCCGGCGACGCGCTCATCGCGGCCTCGTGGCGCATCCGCCCCGAGGACAAGGCGGCCGTCACGGCGTACGGGCAGCTGGTGTCGCGGAGGCTCGCGCTCGACAAGACGTTCGTGCCTCCGATGACCACGGCGCAATATGCGAACCTGACGGCGGCGTACAATGCCCTCATCAATGATGCCGCCACTCTTGGCACAGGCCCGGTGAAGGGCGATCTCATCGCGCAGGCAGGCCGCGCATTCAGCCAGACATCCGTGGACGGGGTGTTCTCGCTCACGGCAGCCCTTGTGCCCATGCCCTCCGCAACGCGCTCGCAGATGGCGCCGCTGATTCCGCCCGCAGTCCTGCTGCTCTCCGACCTCGCGCTGGCCTCCGTCATCCTCGTGGTGTTCATCGGCCTTTTGCTCTACTTCAAGCCGCTCTTTAGAAGCAGGGCGATGCTCGGCGTGTGGACAGCCATGCTATTCGTGCTGCTCTTCGGCCTCGGGCTTGGCTCGGTGGGCCTCTATGTCGTCATGACACAGAACGCGCAGACAGCCTCGTTCGGCGATTTCACCGACGTCATCGCCTCGTCCTCCACAACATATATCGCGCTCGACAAATCAGGCGCGCCGGCAGACGCGCTCACCGCCATGTCGTCCTGCGCCGCGAACATCACGGGGCAGGTGAAGGCGCACTGGAACAAGACCGTGACAATCTTCTACATCTCGGGCCGCAACTGCACGTTCGGCACAGCAAGCAACCTCACCGCCGCCCAATGCTTTGACAAGGTCGTGGATTTGCCTGTTTTCGTGCTGCATTACAACAAGACAGCCACAGCCCCGCACTTTAGTGTGGTGTACCAGAAGCAGGCCGACCTGTGGGGCGACGCGGCATATTACACGCGCTGCGATGTCGGCGACGCTCTCAACTGAAACAGGTGTGTTTATGGCAAAGGAAGAGAGAAAGGTGTCCGAGACAAAAAGCGCCGAGCCAAAAGCGGGCGGAAAATCTGCCTCTGGTGCAAAGCCGTCATCGGGCCTCAGCTTGCAGCAGAAAGCCTCGCTCATCGGCGGAGCAGTGCTCCTCGCCGCAATACTGGGCCTCCTGCTCTTCCCTGCCGGTTCGGGCAGCGCGGACCAGACCGCATTCTCCAGACTGCTCTACAACACCTCGAAAAACGGCATACTCGTCGACGTGCGCGGCGCGCCGAGCTCGGACGCGCGCCAGGTCATCATGCAGTGCGGGGTGAATTACATCAGTTCCCCCTTCTACGCGAATTCGAGCGACAAGGAGCTCCTCGCCTATTTCTGCGACGAATCCGGATGCCTCTCGAGCATGTATCAGTTCGGCCTCCCGAATTCCACTCCGACTGTCTCGAACAAGAGCGTCCCGTTCTCCGACGCCCTCTACGCGATGCGGGACAGGCCATACATCTACGTGCATTCGGGCGCTGGCAGCGGGGACTACATCTTCCACCCGAACTATATTGAAGTGCTCATCAGCTCGAAATCGAACGCATCCTCATGCTCGATTCGGGCTGTTGGTGGCTGAAGAATCGCGTGACAGAAAAATAGCATTCTGATTTTTTCATTTGTTGTTTTTGTTTTTCGTTATATTTGTCTCTATTTGTATCTCAAGAAAGCTCCTATTCCATAAAAAGACTGATAGAATTGCGCGCCCTCGCTCGTGTCAGTTGAAATTATTTCCGTCTTCACGCCGGCCGAATCCGCCAGCTCGATGAGGTCATCGGCCAAATCCGTCACCGACAGAACTGAGATGCTCTCCCCCTCCGCCGTGTTTTTCGGCGGGTCCTCCTCGGCCCGTTTATTGATGTGCCTCTCCTCGCCATTCTGCCCGCCCACGCGCACATGGTAGCGTTTCCACTTCAATCCTTCGGAGATGAGCAGCGTGCCGGCCTGTTTTGATTCGAGCGCAGCGCGCACATTCGCTTCGCCGTAAATCGCCAAGCCCCCGGACACAACTTCCTTGATGAATCTGTCTATGAGCTGCTTCTCGCGGAAAGCCTCCTGTGCATGGATGATGTCCCCGCATTTGGCCATGACCTCGCGGCAGCCCTGCTCGTCGGTGTAACCTGTGTCGATGGTGCTGCCAAGAATCTTTATCTGGTAATTGAACGGGCTCATCTTCACAAAATCCTCTTTCGCCGGCCCCGGCCCGCCGACAAGCACGCCCTTTGTGCCGCCGTTGGCCCAATACTGGTCCATGGCCTCGCCGATGCGCTTGTAATAGTATTCTATTGACTCCTCGATGAGTCGCTCGAAACGGCGGGCCGATTGTCCACCTTTACGAATTTTCGAATGGGCCGTCGAATTCAATCGACGTAAAATGGTGATGTTGGTGCCTCTCAAGGTGGCGAGCGTGCATTCGCGCCCGTCCATCACCACGATGCCATATGTGTCCTTGACATCGATCATGCGCTCCAGCGGCTCGAGGAAAAATCTCGAGTCGCATCTGTACATCGAGATGGTGAGGGGCTGGGGCGTGAAAACCGTGAAAAGCTCTATGTCGGTGCGCGCGGGGTTGTCAGACACATTGCCGCAGAATATGGCCATGCCGGATTCAGGCGCCGAATTTCCATACACTTTCAGATGGTGGATGATGCGCTCGAGCGCATCGGTGACATTTTTCCTCGTGCTTTTGCTCTTGATATTCGAGGCTTGGCCTGCCTCCTCCTTGAGCTTGTTGCTTGTCTCATGAATGGGAGCGCCTGATGCGATGTAGGTGGAGATG
>CAIXYX010000138.1 GCA_903923795.1 uncultured Microcaldota archaeon | reverse complement strand
TTGGCCATTCTGACGGCCGAACCAGACGAGATCTGGATTCTCTCAGATATAATCCTCTTCGAATCACTTACGGTAATCCGTCTCAACAAAGGTGCGCCGGCGGCCAGAGCGGCCCATGAAGATTTAATCGCAAGCAAGCGAATCCAACTGCGCCATTTCGACGCAAACGAACAATCCGCCATCCTCGAACTATTTTACTCTAGTCCTCTTTCCATCAGCACGGCTGATGCATCTGTCGCCTATCTATGCAAAACATTGGACTGCCCGGCCTTGTCTTTCGATGAGAATTTGAACAAAGTGATATCACGCAAATAGCTCTCAATGATTTTTCGCATTTTGCATTTCCCGTCCTCTTCTTAAATCTCATCCTGCCGACTTATCCCCATGCCAGTCGCCTACTCTCCAGACGAGATAAAAAAGTCCAAGAGCGCCTCGATTAAAGACGGCGCGTTCTGGGCCATATCATTAGGCTCGGGCGAAGCATCAGTCCAGCCGTTTGTCATCGGTCTTTTAGGCGCCGGCTTTGATTTCACCGTTCTTCTCACCGCCGTGCCGCCATTCATCGGCGCATTGGCCCAATTCATCGCCACCCCATCACTCACACAATTGCGCTCGCGCCGCCTCTTCTCCACTTTTGTCCTCATCTTGCAGGCATTCACATGGCTTGCCATGGCATACTTGGCAGTGAGCGGGCAAACTTGGGCAGCAATGGCCGCGATTCTCATCTACTGCCTCTACTACATGTTCAACCTGCTCATCTCCCCCGTATGGAATGTCTGGATGTCGGAAATAGTCGAATTAGCCGACAGAGGAAGATATTTCGCTATTAGAAACCGCATCATCGTCATATTACAAGTTATCGTTTCCATCGCCGTGGGCTGGCTTTTGCTGCAAACCTTTGCTCCCCTCTCAATGCTTTTCGCCGGCATCTTCCTCCTCGCATTCACAAGCCGCCTCATCTCAGGCCATTTCCTCTACCAGATGGCAGACCACCCCCATCCTCACGGCGAGCACGGCCCGCGCCTCGCCCTCAAAACTTTCCTCACACACCCATCATTTGCCGAAGAGCGTCATTTCTCCCTCTACATCTCCCTTCTCTTGGCCGCCACCTATCTCTCCAGCTGCTTCTACGCCTATTACCTCATCCAGGTGCTTCATGTCGATTATTTCAGCTATTTCCTCATCATCCTCGCCGCGCCATTGGCAAAATTCATCACCTATCCATACTGGGGCAAAGTCAATGACCGATATGGCACGCGCGCATTGCTTTATGTGAGCGGTTTATTGGTGCCCATCGGTCCGTTGATTTGGTTCCTCTCCCCAGATGTGGGAATTCTCATGATAGCCGAATTTCTCGCAGGCATTGCATGGAGCGGTTTTGATTTGGCCACCTTCAATTATCTTCTCTCCCACCCCGACCCCGGCGCGCGTCTCACCATCAGTTCTGTCTACACTTTAGGCAAGGGGGCCGGCATACTCTTGGGCTCTCTGGCCGCTCTTCTCCTCTTCTTCCTCTGGCCCACTTGGGGCATGGCGGGCCTCACTGTATTCGCCGCGCTCTTCTTGCTCAGCAGCATAGGGCGTTTCATCATCAGCTTCTCATTTTTGCCTTTCTTCTCAAAGACCGCATTCGACCGCACCATGCAGAGCAACCAGTTCCTTCTCGAAGTTTTGGCCGGCAGGCCAGCGCGCGATCTTTCCAGCAACCTCGTATCAAGCTCGGTCTCCGGCTATCATCAGGCCAAGTCCGGGGTGGATTTCAGCCGCCGCATGGCGCAGCAGGGCATCGAGCGCACGGTGCGCATGCTTCGGCCCATGAGAAAAATAAGTCAGAGAAAATAATGCTCGATTTTTTATATTCAATATCCCCTCTACCATCATGCGTTATCCCGCCGTTTCCGGCTCATTCTATCCCGCGCAACCCGCCAACCTGCAGCGCATGGTGGACGCATTTCTTGCCAAAGCCAAAAAAGAGGTGAAACCTCGAAAGTGTATCTCTATTATCGTGCCCCATGCCGGCTATATTTATTCCGGCCAAACGGCCGCCTATTCTTTCGCCGCCGCCGAAGAGATACTCAAGCGGCCAAATACCACTGCCATATTCATCGGCCCGAATCACACTGGTTTAGGCAACCCCATCTCCGTCTCATTCGATGATTGGAAAACTCCCATCGGCACCACTTCGACAGATTTGCCTCTCGCCGGCGCCATAATCAAATCACTGTCCATCATAACAAAAAACGAGGGCGCTCATCTCATGGAGCATTCCATCGAAGTGCAATTGCCGTTTTTGCAGACCATAAACGCAAAAGCGAAAATGGTGGCCATTTGCATGGGAAGACAAGATGGGCCAACAGCCAAATTAGTCGGCGAGGCCATCGCCAAGACAATCGCCCGGCCAGAATTCTCCGACAGGAATATTTTGCTCATCGCCTCCTCAGATTTCACACATTACGAGAGCGGCGAGAATGCGCGAGCGCATGATGCGCAGCCGCTCGAATTCATCAAAGCATTGGCAGCGGACGAATTCGAGCAAGAAGTAGAAGCCTCCGCCCTCTCCATCTGCGGACACGGCCCCATCGCCGCCGTGATTCATGCCAGCAAACTGCTCGGGGCCAAGTCGGCCTCGCTTTTGCGCTACACGAATTCGGGCAAGGAGACAAACGGTGACGAATCACAAGTGGTGGCCTACGCGAGTTTTGTCATTATCTAAAAATATCCTCATCTCTCCTTCTGGCTTCCCACCAAATCAATGGCGCTTCCAAGCAAAGTAGCCGGCAATGCCAGCACCACTATCCTGCGCGCCATTATGCCCGCCGGCGTCCCGAGCGTGTTTATCCCCAAAAGAAGCAAGATAAGCGCCGAGAAAACTATGGCGAACACGTAATGCACCACTAGCCTGAGTGGAACCGTGCCGAAGAAAAGCCTCATCTTTTTCTTGCCAATCCTCCGAACCCCGATGCCATAGCCAATCAGCATCGAGAGAGCCAGTGTGGCGAGCGCGATGATTGCCACATTAAGAAGAGGGAGCGAATCCGCCAGCCGCGAAACATCTGTCTGATACGCATAAATCAATGCGCCAGCCAATGAGCCTACTGCGGTTTGGGCGATGTCCATCTTGTCGAAGCGCTCGAACAAATCAGATTCCGATGCCATAAACCGGATATGAAAAAAGAAAGCATATAACCCTGATTTCCCCCTTTCGTCGCCCGCCGACATCCATTCCGCTTATTTTTAAACTCCGGCCCTCTAATCTCTGACGAGGAACGCAGTCCCGGCAAATACGGGAATCAATTCCAACGAGGAATGCCTATGCCCACCATCGCAGAGCGCAAGGATTCGCATCTGGCCATCGCAGCCAAAGAGATTGTGCAATACCGCGACGCGGCCGGATTCGACGACATAATGCTTGTGCACAATGCATTGCCCGAAGCGAATCTGAAAACAATCGACACGTCCGTCAAATTCCTCGGCCACGCGCTTTCCGCTCCTCTCCTCATCACTGGCATGACGGGCGGCACGCCTAAGGGGGGAGAAATAAACCAGAAATTGGCAAAGGCGGCCGAGAAATCAAAAGTCGCGCTTGGCTTGGGCTCGCAGAGGCCCATGCTCAAAGACGCGTCATCTCTCAAGCATTATGCCGTGCGTGCCTTGTGCCCCTCCATCCCCCTCATCGGCAACATCGGCGCCGTCAATTTGTCCGAATATCCTCTCGACAAAATAGAGTGGCTCGTCTCCTCCATCGAGGCCGATGCTCTTGCCATCCACCTCAATCCGTTGCAAGAGGCGATTCAGCCCGAAGGGGACACGAATTTTTCCGGCGTGCTAAAAAGCATCGGTAAAGTCTGCGAAAAACTTTCCGTGCCAGTCATAGTGAAGGAGACCGGCGCCGGCATCAGCGGCCCTGTGGCCCACCAATTGTTCGAGGCAGGTGTCAAATATGTCGAAGTCTCAGGGCGCGGCGGCACCTCTTGGAGCAAAGTCGAATATGCGCGTGGCGGAAGACTTTCCGGCGCAGGCTTCGAGGAATGGGGCTATCCGACCATTCCCGCCCTTGTGGAATGCTCGTCTATCGGTCCGGCCCTATGCACTGGCGGCGTGAGAAACGGCCTCGATGCGGCAAAAGGAATCGGCCTCGGTGCGAAACTTGCCGGCGCCGCCATGCCATTCTACAAATCATCTGATGCAGCCAAATTAGCCGACGAGTGGCGCGAGCAATTGCGCACAGCAATGTTCTTGTGCGGGGCGAAAAACATCGAGCAGATGGGCAAAGCCCCTCTCATCATAACCGGCCATACTGCCGAAATCATGGGTGCGCGCGGCATGGATGTTTCCGTGTATGCCTCCCGCCCACCTCCGAGCGTCTCGGCGCAATCAGCCCGCTCGCCCGCCGAGCGCGGCCAATATCTCTAAGCACAGGTGCACATGATGAACGAATCCATTCCAGCCACAATCCGCAAATGGGCGGCAAAAAACGCCTCCGACTATGGTCAGGCTTCCGCACAAAAAGTGCTGGGCCGCGTGCTCGCCGACCACCCCGAATGCAAAAAAGACGTCAAAGGCACCATGGTGCTCATCAATGATGTCTGCGCTCAAATCAACGCATTGCCAAAAGAAGCACTTGCAATCGAATTGTCAAAATTCGAATTCGAGGAGAAACCCAAAGAGGAGGGCGAGCGAAAGATAAACGTGCCCGGCGTTGTGCAGGGCCATGTTGTCACCCGCTTCCCTCCCGAGCCCTCCGG
>CAIXYX010000137.1 GCA_903923795.1 uncultured Microcaldota archaeon | reverse complement strand
GTTTCTGGGCTTTATCGAAAGGTATTTTGAGCCAGTGGGAGAGATAGCGCATGCAATAGATGCATTTGGCCACCCGTAAACGCCCAATCCCCCTGGCTAGGCGTTCTTTGGCGAAAGCCGTAATCAATGCCCGGTTCTCTGGGCAGACGAGCGAATCCTCATTGGTCCTGCGTAGCGCCTGTTCCACATTTTTTTGGTAGCTATGGATCTCGTATCCGGTCATATCATTCTTCTCTCCGCTACGGTCATATTATGCTTCATGCTGAATTTGGCAAATTCACGTCGTGGCGCACTGAGACTCAGTCTCCTCGCACGTTGGGAGCAAATAATTCTTTTTTCTTAAGTTCGGCTGCCGATTGATATATAAATACACAAGCATATGTTCATTCATTGATATATATGCCAAACACAAGCAAAAACCCTCCCTTGGCGACCATGTCCGACATCTTCAAGCAGCTCTCCGACCAGTCGCGCTTGGCCGTGCTGCACGCTCTGTGGGAGAAACCATTATTCGTCAACCAGCTCTGCCAAAAGACCGGCCTGACGCAGCCCAACGTGTCGCACCACTTGGCTCAATTGAGAAGCATGGGGCTGGTCAAGGCCGAGAAGCAGGGGCAGAAAGTGCTCTATTCCATCGCCGATTCGCATGTGTTCTCGATTCTCACCGAATGCCGCGAGCATGTGGAGCAGGGCATAAGGCTGGATTAGGAATCAGACTGATGGGAAGATGATTTTCGATAGGTTTAGGTGATTCATCTTATGCACATTATGGAAGGATTCCTGCCCCCGTTCTGGTGCGCGGTGTGGTACGCGCTCAGCTTGCCGTTCGTAGTTTACGGGGCATGGCAGGTCTCGAAAGTGTTCAAGGAGCATCCCGAGCAGAAGCTCATCATGGCTGTGAGCGGCGCATTCATCTTCGTCTTGTCTTCGCTCAAATTGCCATCTGTCACAGGTTCCTCGAGCCACCCGACAGGAACGGGATTGTCGGCCATGCTTTTTGGTTTCGCCATGACTTCGGTGCTGGCCACAATCGTGCTCATCTTCCAGGCATTGCTTATGGCGCATGGGGGCATCACCACATTGGGCGCCGATGTCTTCTCTATGGGGATTGTGGGTCCTATCGTCGGTTATTATGTCTTCAAGCTCTTGCGAAAATTCGGCATTGCGCTTCCGTTGACAGCATTTGTGGCGGCAGTGCTTGCAGATTGGACAACATATCTCGTCACCTCTCTGCAATTGGCTCTTGCTTATCCGGGAGCGGGTTTGGAACAGTCATTCCTCGCGTTTGCCGGCATATTCGCCATAACACAGATACCGATTGCCATCGGCGAGGGAATTTTGGTGTGGATGTTTTTTGATTTCCTGATGAAGTCGAGGCCCAAACTGCTCAAACAGTTACTGGGCGAGAAAGTTGCTGGGTGAGAAGAATGAGAAGCTGCGCCTGCACGGAGTTGAGATAATGAAACTGAAAGACTGGCAGAAATACCTCTTGGCGCTGGCGGCGGTTGTCATCATTTTCGCCATCCCGTTTCTGCTGAATCCAAACGCCAAATTCGGCGGGGCTGATGATGCGGGCTCGAAAGCCATACAGGCACAGCAGCCGGGCTTTGTGCGCTGGGCTGCTCCGTGGTGGACCCCGCCGCCCGAGACCGAGTCGATGCTGTTTGCATTGCAGGCCGCCATTGGCGCGCTCATCATCGGATATTTCATAGGCTATGAGAAGGCAAGACGGGATTTTTCAAAAAACAAGAAAAACCAAAAAGAGACCGGAAAGAAAAATTCTGACGAGGAGTGAAACATGTTCGTTATCGACGAGATGGCTTACAAAAGCCGTTTCCGCAAATGGCCGCCGTTAGGCAAATTGCTCATGGTGCTGGCATTGCTCATCGGCTCCCTGCTCGCCCCATCGCCTCTTGTGCCGCTCATCGTTTTCGTGATAGGCCTCACTCTTCTTTATGCCTCGTGCAAATTCAGCCTGCCGAAACTGATGGCATTTGCCTGCCTCAACACATTCATCATGCTTGTCATCTCGGTGATGGTGATAGGTTTATTCACGCCGGGGCAGGCATTGGCGAGCGGAGTGGTGGCGGGTTGGCAATTGACAGTCACAAGACAGGGCGCGAATCTCGCCATACTCGTGTTCATAAGGGCATTGGCGGGTTTCAGCTTGCTGCTCTTCTTCGCCTCCTCCACACCGATTCCCCACCTCTTCTTCGCCATGCGCCAGGTGGGCCTGCCGGCGTTTTTGGCTGAACTGACAGTGCTGGTTTACCGCTATTCGTTCATGCTCTTGGAGCAGATGGGGCAAATGATTACAGCGGCAGATTGCCGCTTGGGTTTTCGCACGATGAGACAGAGCATCTCGACGACCGGAAAGCTTACTGCCAGCCTGTTCGGCCGCTCCATGGATTTCGCCGAGCGGGCGCAGGCCGCGCTCTTGTGCCGGAATTTCCGAGGTGAATTCATGCCTTTTAGGCAGCCCGCGAAGTTGAACGCGGGATGGGTGGCCGGGCCTCTGATTCTGCTCGCCGCCCTTGTGGTGATTGGACAGCAGTACCCGAATATTCTGGTGATTTAATGCAAAACAAGACTGAACCCGTTCTTTCCAAAACAGATTCCATCCTTTCTGCACGCGGCTTATGGTTTTCGTATAATGACGAGAAACCCGCCCTCTCGGACATAAACCTCGACATACCCAAAGGCAAGAAGATAGTTTTCTTGGGGCCGAATGGCTCGGGCAAGAGTACGCTGTTTCTGCACCTTAACGGAGTGAACAAGCCGGACAAGGGAGAAGTGTATTTCGAGGGCGAGACGGTGCGCTATGATGCAAAAAGCCTCGCCTCTCTTCGCTCGCAGGTCTCACTCGTATTCCAGAATCCCGACGACCAGATATTCTCGGCCACCGTGGAGGAAGATGTCGCGTTTGGGCCTATGAACAGCGGCGTGCCGCATGACGAGATAGAGAGGCGTGTTGATGAGGCGCTCGGATTGGTTGGCTTGAGCGAGATGAGGGAGCGGCCCACGCAACAATTGTCTTTCGGGCAGCGGAAGAGGGTGGCATTGGCTGGTGCTCTTGCCATGAAACCGAAAGTGCTTGTCATGGACGAGCCGACTGCCGGCCTCGACCCGCAGATGGTTCATGAATTATTAGAATTGGCTGATGAATTGAACCAGTCTGGCACAACTGTGATAATTTCGACGCACGATGTCGAGACAGCTTATGAATGGGCGGACGACATTCTCGCGCTGCATATGGGAAAACTTGTTTTCTCCGGAAGCCCGGAAAAGTTTTTCGAGCAGGAGGACCATTTGCTGCACCAGATGGGGCTCACCCCGCCATTGGTGTTGTCGCTCAACCGCTCTTTGCACCAGTTAGCCGGCACTCCATTACAGCCTTACCCCCGAAGTCTGGCTGAGGCCACTCACAAGGCATTTCCGCTCAAAGGGCGAAAGATGGGCAGGCTCATTTTGCGCTGCGTTGATGAAGATGTGAATATCTCATCCCCTGCGCCGCACGAGCGCTCGGGCATTTATGGCACGGCAGCGCGCCGCTTGGCGCAGGCGGGGAAACTCGACGTGCATTATCTTTTCCATGCTTTGGAGAGCGGACTGATGGAGGCTGCGGGCGGGCAGGACTTCATTTTGTACACTGATTCGAGCCTGCTCAAATTGGCTGAAGAGAAAGCGAAACGGCTTGAGAAAAACGCAGGTGTGAGCGTGCAGATTGTGCATGAGACACACTAAGGTGTCAGTCTGTGCCGATCTCTTGGGAACATCGCAGCCTCGCGGATGTTGTTCAGATTACACATCTTCATAACAAGGCGCTCTATTCCGATCGACCAGCCGGCGTGCGGCGGCGCGCCGGTTCTAAAGGCGTTGATGTAGAATTCGAAAGCTGACGGGTCGAGGTCGCGGGATTTGAGCTGTTCGATTATCAATTCAGGCACGTGGATTCGTTGCGCGCCCGAAGACAATTCCAAGCCGCGGTACATCAAGTCAAAGGCTTTGCAGATTTTCGGATTTTTCTCATCAGGCATGGAATAAAACGCGCGGATGGCAGTGGGCCATTCGGTGATGAAATAGGCTTCCTCACCCAAGAGTTCTTGTAATTTTGCTTCTTTCTCGCGGTCGAAGTCATCGCCCCATTCCATCGAGACGCCGGCTTTGTTCAATTTGTCCACAAGTGAAGTGTAGGTGTGCCTGTTGATTTTCTTCGGCACCACCAATTCTGTTTTGAGAATTTCGAGTTCGGTCGAGCAGTTCGCTTTGACACTCTTTAGAATGTCAAGGAAAGTTCGCTCCAAAACATCCATTGCGTCATTCTCGTCACAGAAGCCCATTTCTATGTCCATCTGAAGCACTTCGTTCAAGTGCGCCAGCGTGTTGTGCTTCTCGGCGCGGAATACAGGCGTTGTCATAAACACTTTGTCCATACCGCCGATGACTGCTAATTGTTTGTAGAGTTGCGGTGATTGGGCTAAGTTGGCTTCGCGCTCGAAATATTGGACTTTGAACAAGTCTGCGCCGCCCTCGGTGGCCGCAGCCACTAAGCAAGGTGGATGTATTTCTGTGAATTCAGCCGCCAAAAGGGATTCGCGGAAAGCACGGGCGGCTTGACTTTTTATCTTGAATATAGAGGAAGCCATCGGCGCGCGCAAATCAATGTATCTGTTGTCGAGCCTCACATCCAATTCTGACGGCACCTGGCCGGTGAGGTCGAGGGCGATTTTTATCGATGGTGTGTTGAGCACCTCTATTGATGAGGGCTGCAATTCGACGCCGCCTGAAGCGATTTTCGATTCGACGATTTTCCCCTTCACAAGCACAACTGTTTCACGTGGATGCACCATCTTCTCGAAGAGGTCATCAGGCACGCCGCCTTTTTTGGCAAAAACCTGTATGATGCCTGTCTTGTCGCGCAGGAGAAGAAATCTGACTTTGCCCAAATCGCGCACCTCATTCACCCAAGCGGCGAGGGTGACTTCTTGGCCGACTGATGATTTGGCTTGGGAGACATAATGGGAACGGAGCATGGGAATCACATAATCACGAATATGATAAATGATGTATTCGGCGCAACGATTTATAATCAACCTAGCCAAATAATTAAAAATGTTGTAATGGAGAGATGAACATGAACAATGGAACCAACAGACAAGAGTTCGTTAAAGTCATTCAGACAAAAGGCACTGCCATTTCAAATAATCTGAATAAGACCAAAGCAGATAATGCGGATAAGACCAAAGAATGGCCGGTATTTTCGGGTTTCAAGGAGGATAAGAATCAGGACAGATGGCCGATGCGAGATGCCGGCCGATTGAAACCAAATAAGAGCATAAGAGAGATTGAGCATATAGTCAAGGAACTTTTAGATGAGAAAAGATACGAAGAAGCGCTCGGATACCAGCGCGAGCTCGCTATCAGGCTTCCGAATGATTTTCAGACCAGGCTGAACTTGGCCAGAACCATGAGGAATTTGGGGCTGTGCCTGCAGGCGCACCAAACCTGTAATGACGCTATCAAATTGATTAAAACCGAGAATGGAAAGGGCATACAAGCGATACATCGATTGCGCGGGCATGTTTCACTCAGTCTGGCAGAAGAGTGCATCAATGATCCAAACTACAAATATGATGAGAAAAAAAGGCAGATGACGAATGATTATCTTAAACAAGTGGTGGAAGATGAGGATGAAGCCCTGAAATATGATTCAAACGACTTGGAAGCGCATGTGAATCGGGCTCTGGCTTTGGTGCAGCTAAAACGGCATGAAGAGGCGGTCGGAAATCTCCAACAGGCGATAAAGATTGCCGAGGAGAGAGTGTTAAAGGAGAAGTGCTCCGTCAAGCGATATCAGGACTTTTGCCGGCTCTTGGCCATGACATGCACCAACGCAGTCAGGGATTGCAAAGGGGCGAATGGGGATGAAAAAAGGAAGAAAATCGGTTATTATTCTGAACTGCTCAAGGAATTTGGCTATGATTTGAATAAGATGCTGGATGATGGAAAGCACAAAATCAAGGATTTGAAAAAAGAGAAGCGGCACTTGCATTATGAAGAATTCGACATTGAAGGATTCGGCATGGACCGCAAACCCATGCACATGAAGCATATGGAAATCAGATATCTAAGATAAGATAGAAAATCTGGTTTCGAGCACAATTGGATTATCTATCTTGCACGCTCACTCGAACACCACTTCAATCGGTTTGCCCATCCAGCGCGAAACAAGCTCCTCTAGGTGGGCAGGCTTCACCTTCAGATAAGGCTCGTCCTCTTTCGCCAGCCTCACCCGCATCTTCTCCTTGCCATCTGACCAAACCTCATTGATGCCCAGCACTTTTGCAGGCGTAATTAAATCTTCGAGGGATTTTCGCGCATCCCCGCTCTCGGTGACTATTCGCACTCGTTTACCCAAGGCAGATGAGAGGGCCGAGACGACTTTGCCGCCTCTGCCGATAAGAAGACCCGCTTCGCCGGGGGTGAAGACAAGCACCACTTCGCCCAAGTCGGCCGCGTGCGAGAATTGCGCCATTGTTATGTTGTGCTGCTCGTTGATTTTGTAGAGGATGCGCGAGACCTCGATGTCGAGGTTCGACATGGCGCCGCTGGCCCTCTTTGCGCTGCATGTGGAGCAAAGAGATTCGCTCCAGGCGCATTTTGAACACAACGGGGTCTGCATGGGGCAACTTAGGAATGAAAACTCTAAAAGGGAATAGGAAAATATTTGAAAAACTGAAAAAAAGACGGGGCGAAAAATTGCCCGTTTACTTGAGCAGGATTATCTCGATGCACGACACCTTCGATTTCGTGCCGTCCTCGTTCTCCACCTCTTCTGTCGAGATGGAAACCGAACCCAATTTGAGCTCGTTGAGGAATTTGTGGCGCACAATCTCGGCAACGTCAACGGCTTTCGAGATTATCTGCCCTCTTGCTTTAATCTTGCACTGCGGCGCGCCGCCCTGAAATTGCGTGGCGACGGCGAGCACATAGCCCATGGTGGGCTTCTTGCCGATGAAGATTGTGTTCTCCTCGCGCAATGCGGGGCGGGGGCGCTGAACAGGTGGAGCACGCGCATTGGATGGGGAAGACTGGGCGATGTTCATCGGAGCAACCGGATTTGTGACTGGTGTTTGGGCGGTGGCGATGTCATTGACTGTTGATGATGTCTGCCCGCCGGGCATTTCTTGGTCGGAGTACATAGATGGCACCTCAGAGTTTTTGGTTTATCAGCGTGCGGAATTCCCCGGCTTTGAGCGGGTCCGCCGGTATTCATTGATTACGTTCTCAAGGGCATTCGCCTCCAACTTATTTAAATCCCCGTTATCTGGAGGCGGAGAAGGCCGTGCTGGAGACGACTTGCTATCGAAGTTCGCTTGCTTCGGATTTCTCGGTCCCTGATTGTTCGCCGCCCGCTGTTTATTGCTCGCCATCCGCTGTTTCGTTTTCTGCGCGTTCACGCGCACTAATGATTCGCGCAAACGCATTATTTCTCCGGCCATTTTTCTTATGGTGTTGTCCCGCCGCTGGCGCTCGGTGAATCCATTCTCCAAGAGGCGCATCTTGTGCGCCGACTGCTCGCGCTCGGCTTCGAGAAATGTGATGCGCTTTTTCAGCTCGGAGATGACACGCTCGGTTGTGAGGGAGATTGCCGGAGTTGAGGGGACAGATTCTGCGCGGGGAAGCTGTGCATGAGGCAGGATTTCGGGCTCGCTTTGTTTTGGCTCTTTGGCTTTCTTTAACATCTCCAAAGCGATGGACTGCCTAAAGCCCTGCAAAAGCAGATGGCGGAGGCTTTCCAAATCAGCTTCGCTCAACTCAAGTCCGGATGACTGGCGCAGTAAATTTTGATGATGCCGCCACGCCTGCACTGCGGCTGAAAGTGCATCGCGCTCATGCACATTTTCCACGGGAAATGAGAAATGCTCAAATGCTTCACGAACAGCCCGCTTCTTGTCCTCCTCGCGCCAAGGCCTCTCGGGAACGAAGAGGGCGGCATTAAAGGCAGAGGCGAGACGCAACACCAGTTCTGGGGCCGGTCTTACATCGGAGGCAATTAGTGATGGAGTGCCCCAAGATTCGAGGGCTGCCAGTGCTGCTTCGAAGCCGCCCTGCTGGATGTGAATGGCTTTGAGAGGTTTGCCGGAAAGATCGAGGGCGGCTAAACCGATGGTGTGGCCGGGGTCAACGCCGATAATGAGATAATGCATTAGGGGCATATGACGGGCTTAATTCTTAATTTTGCTTATTTCAGTTTGCTCACTTTCAATTTCTGCTCCGCCATCACATGCGAATAGCGCTCAACATTCTCCTCCACCATGACATTCGCGCCAATCCAGCAGTGGTCGCCTATCATCTTGCCGGGCATCACGGATGAGAGAACGCCCATCTTCACCTCGTCACCCAAAATGGCGCCGAGTTTGTTGCGCTGGGTGTCGATGATGACTTCATCCACTTTTGCCTTGACATTTCCGGCATCAAAACGATAGTTCGCGATTTGAGTGGCCGAGCCGAAATTGCAGCCGGCGCCGATGATGGAGTCTCCGATGTAGGAAAGATGTTTGGCGTTGACATGGTCGAAGATGATGGAATTCTTCACCGTAGTGGAATCTCCTATCGAGCAGTCAGCACCAATCGAGCTTACGCCCCGAATATAGGCGTGCGGGCCGATGACGGTGTTGGCACCGACGTAGAGCGGGCCTTCCACATAGGAGTCGATGATTTGCGCGCCCTCCTCCATTATGACTTTGCCCTTGATGGTGGAATTCTCGATTTTGCCCCTCTTCTCGGGAAGTTGGCTGAGCAGGAATTTGTTTGCATCAAAAAGTTGCCACGGCAGGCCCATGTCGAGCCAGTACTCATTTGTGATGACTGCCTTGACTTTCTCGCTTTTCAGCACATCGGTCATCTCATACTCGCCACGCACTGATTTCTTGACGGCGGAAAGAGCTTTGAAAATATCGGGCTCCATGACATAGAGCGAGCAGTTGGCATAGGCGCGCTTGGGCGGGTTTTTCGGCTTCTCCTCGAAACCCGAAAGACAGCCGTCCTTGACCTGCGCGATGCCGTATTGCTCGGGATTCTCGACCTCGACCAAAAGGGCCGAAATTTTGCCGGAATGGCCGGCAGCGAGCGCCCGAAGCGCTGCGGGAGTGGTTATGACATCGCCGGCCACGGCGAAGAAAGTCGAATTGATTTTGCCATGAGCCTGCGAAAAGGCCGCGGCTGTGCCGTATTTCGAGCCTTGGGTGATGAATTCCACCTGCATGCCCAAATCCGTTTTGGAGAAATATTCGCGCACAACCTCTTCCATGTATTTGACGACGACCACTGCGCGTGTCACTCCGACCGATTTGAGGTTGGCCAGCACATGGTGCAGAATCGGCTTGCCGGCCAGTTGCAGCATGCATTTTGGGCGCGTATAGGTGAGCGGGCGGAGGCGTTTGCCCTCGCCTGCGGCGAGCACGACGGCTTGTGTGATTGCCATACAGGAGATTGGATTGGAGGGGCTTAAAAATCAAAGCATGCCACGGCATTCGGGGCGGGAAAGCAAGGCATTGCGGCCCATCCTGTCCCATAATGCATTAAAACCTTGTTTGTCTGCCTCTGAGAGGAAAATATTGGAAATGGAACGGTGTTATTCGCATGGGGCCGTACAACCTGGTCGGAAACATACTGATATACACCGGCCTGATGATCATGCTCCTTGGCCTTGTGACGCTCGTGACCGGCACAAGCGCGATGTTCACACAAGTGACTGTGAAGATGCAGCAGGCGATGACCAGTTCGGGGGCAAATTCAGGCAATGCGGCAGCCGGCCAATCCGCCATGTCTGACGCGAATTCCATGCCCGAGATGCAGACTTTGAAAGATGTCGTCGACACCTCCCTTTCGCCTGTCGGGGACATCGTTGACGTGTACATGGAGAATCTCGGCGTCATCCCCATGAGCGATGCGAGCATACAGGAGATGTTCTATCCCAACATCCGCCGATTCTTCATGATGCTGATAGCAGGGGTGACGCTCGTGTTCATCGGCACGCTCCTGAAGATACTCGACCCGCTGATCGGATTCATCGCCGGCGGCGGACGGGGGCAGAAGTCGAAGATGCTGGCCCGGCGCAGCGTGATGTACACCGAATACAATGACGGGCGCGTGAGGCGCATGGGATTCGGCGACGATGACTGATAGACGGCGGATTTTTAAATCTAAAGAGCCCCTTTTTCTTTTGCAAAAGAAAAAGGCCCTCGGGTTCAAAAAGAAAAGCCTTAGGGAAGAATGATGGATGGTGGTATTCTCCCTCAGGGGGGAATCAGGAAGAACGTCAAACTGAAGGGGGGACTTTGGAAATTCATGTGCTCCCCCCTGCGGTTCCGTGCCTCGGTAGCTCAGTTACTTTTAGAGGGCCAGCCTCTAAGGGCTGAAAGGTAGAGCGAAGGACTGTTAGAGCCTTTTTCCTCGAGATGGGAAAACGGCTGAAGACATCCTTAGGTCAGCGGTTCGAGTCCGCTCCGAGGCGCAAATTTTTTCTTAGGTCAGCGGTTCGATCCACAACCCGAAGGGTTGGGGATATTCGGCAGGAGCAGAGGCGACTGCCGATAGTCCGCTCCGAGGCGAGCTTTTTCACTCGAGGCGAAAAACCTCGGAAAACGAATTACCATAGGCAGTACCCGAATTATACTTTAGGGGGAATCAGGAAGAACGTCAAACTGAAGGGGGACATCTGAAAAGTATGTGTTCCCCCTGCGGTTCCGAAGTTCGCTTATTTTAAATGAATCCGATTACATATATCCATGAAAGAATTGCATTACGCCTGGTTTTTCGAGACATTGGCCAACCCAGTTAGGATGAAGATTCTCCTCTACGCCATGGACAAGCCCCGCTCGGTCAATGATATCGTGCGCGAGACTGGCGAGGAGCAGAGCAACATCTCGCACGCGCTTGGCGTGCTGCGCCTGTGCAACCTAGTTCAGCTCAAGGTGGATGGCCGAAAACATCTTTAAATGTCTTCGTCGCAGTTAGCGTGAAGTCGGTCCCGTTCGGCCGTCGATAACCGATTGTGTTTAACAGTCCGCCCAACCGAGCGTTGATGTCGGCAATGCC
>CAIXYX010000136.1 GCA_903923795.1 uncultured Microcaldota archaeon | reverse complement strand
CGAATGAATGAAATACAAATGAAAAGTGATATTCATGGCTGAAGAAAAGAAAACAACCCCGGCGCAGACGACGGCGAAATCAACGCCCGCCGTGGCGAAAACCGCCAACAACACATCCTCGCCCATGACTCCGTCGACAAATCCGGCGGCAGCGGCGATGACAACTGTGTTGCGCTACCCGATCACAACCGAGAAGGCCATCGGCATGATAGAGCTCGAAAACAAGCTCGTGTTCGTCGTGGACCGTGATGCCACCAAGGGGGAAATCAAAGCCGAGATAGAACGACTCTACAAAGTGAAGGTCGGCTCGGTCAACACCAAGATCACGCCTCACGGCATCAAGCACGCATACATAAGACTCAAAGAGGGCAAGGCCGACGACATCGCGGCCCAGCTCAAAATAGTTTAATCGGGGATTTCAATGGGCAAACTACTCAAACAGCAACGACGTGGCAAGGGCTCGGGCGCTTATCGCGCCCCCTCGCACCGCTACAAGGCGAAAATTTCGTTCCGCCCTCTCGACGAAATCGAGAAGACGGGCTCTTTACGCGGCGCAGTCATGAAATTCGAGGACGACCCGGGGCACCAGACATTGCTCATGATGGTCCAATTCACCGACGGAAGCACTGCATGGCTTCCGGCAGCCGAGGGCATCGCCATCGGCGACGAGATATTCACAGGCGCCAATGCCCCGATGGGTAAAAGCCACATCCTCCCGCTCTCCCGAGTCCCTGAAGGCGGCTATGTGTTCAACGTCGAACGCTCGCCCGGAGACTGCGGAAAACTCGTGCGCGCCCCCGGCGCATATGCAGTGGTGACGGCCCGCGAGCGGGACATCGTCTATCTCAAGATGCCCAGCCATCACACAGTGGAGATGCAGGCAACTTGCAGAGCGCAGGTCGGAATAACATGCGGAGGCGGCAGGCTCGAGCGCCCTCTGCTCAAAGCTGGCACTAACCATTACAAGAAACACGCGCAGAACCGCAAGTGGCCCGTCAACAGAGGTGTGCACATGTCTGCCTACACCCATCCGTTCGGCGGCAAACAGCACCACAAGGGCCGCAGTTCGGCGACAAGCCGTGGCGCACCTCCGGGAAGAAAGGTCGGCAACATCGCCGCCCGCTCCATGGGACGGCGCAAAGCCAATCGCGATGACAATTAAGGTGGATGCTTATGGTGAAAATTGAGAAATACCGGGGAGCGACGAAGAAAGACCTCGAGAACATGTCCAATGACGATGCTCTGCCCATGCTCACCAGCCGCTCCCGCCGTGCGCTCAAGCGCGCGATGGAGGGGAAAAACATCGACATGAAGAAGCTGATGAAAAAGGTCACAGCGTTCAAGACGAAAATGGCGGGCATCCCACAAAAAGAGGGCGCCATGCCAAAAGCGATTAAGACAAGAGTGCGCGCCGCAGTCGTGCTGCCCAATTGGGTCGGCCTGACGTTCGGCATCTACAACGGCAAGGAATACAAGAACATACTCATGACGCCCGACAAGATAGGATACCGCCTCGGCGATTTCCTGCACACGACGACGAGAGTGCTGCACTCCGGCCCCGGTATCGGCGCCACACGCGGCTCGAAATTCATCCCGCTGAAGTGATTGAATGGCCAACTACGCATACGAATCCGCACCGAACGAGCGCCTCGCCCGTGCCCGAGTGGACGGAGTCAACGCCAGTTTCAAGGATTTGTGCAACGTCTGCGGCAACGTGCGCGGACGGCGAGCAGATGGAGCTTTGGTGTTCCTCACCGAGGCCGCCAACCGCGAGCGCCCCGTGCGCCTCTTCACCCACAACAAGCACCGCGGTCACGTCGGTGAGTTGGGGGGAAAGAAGGGTGGCTGGCCGGTCAAATCCTGCGCCATCGTTCGCGACGTCCTCGAGAACGCCATCGCCAATGCAGACAAGCTCGGGCTTGGCCAGTGCAAGATTATTCACATACAGGCCAATAAGCAAGTTGTGTATGGCAGGATGGCATCGAAAGGCGGCAAGCGCGGCCGCTCAAACCTCGAGACTGCATTCGTGGAGATAGTGCTCCGCGAATTGCAAATCCCCGGCAACGTGGGAAAGAAGGTCGAGAAGAAAGATGAGAAGAAGGAGACAAAAAAGACAGACGAAAAGAAGACGGACGCCAACAAAACCGAGACCGCGAAACCCGCGACCTCGCCCGTCGTCGAGGCGAAGAAAGTTGAAGTTCCAAAAGTCGAGACAAGAAAAGTCGAGCAAAAGATAACAGCTTAAGGTGAACGAATGGGCATTGAACGCAAATTCGTCGAAGAAGCCATAGTCCGCTACCAGGTCTCCAATTTCTTGGAAAAGGAATTGGACCGCGCGGGCTTTACGCACGTGGACATCCAGCGCACGCCTATGGTGACGCGCATCGCCGTCGAGGTCACGACACCGGGACGGGTCATCGGCAAGAAGGGCCGCACAATCCGCGACCTCACCGACATGATTGCCGGCGAGTTCAAGATGGAGAACCCGCAGATTTCCGTCGTCGAGACCGCGCACCCCGAATTGGAGCCCCGCCTCGTCGCGAAAAAGATTTGCCGATTCATCGAGATGGGCAAGAAGCCCCGCGCCATATTGCATTCCGCTCTCCGTGACATCATGGCGAACGGGGCGCTCGGCGCAGAGATTGTTGCTGCCGGAAAATTGGCTGCCAAAGGTGGCCGCTCCAAAGCATTGCGTGTCATGGCAGGCTACGTGCCAAAAGCCGGCGAGCCCGCTCGTCTGGTAAAGGTCGGCCACGTGACTGCCTACCCCAAGTCCGGAGCAATCGGAATCCTGGTCCGCCTCGTGCTGCCCGGAACCGTGTTCCCCGACAAGGGAGCAGTCACCAAAGTCGAGATACCCAAACTCATCCAACATGCCGAAGACGTGTCCGAGACGCGCTCGGTTCGCGAGGAGACGCCCGACCCGCTCAAGGGTGCGACGGCTCCCCCGAAGAGGCGCATCCCGCCCCGCCGCCCCATGGGTGGCGCAGGTGGTCCGAGGCCCGGCGGCCATCGGCGTTAAATAGTTCAAACGAGAGGTTATGCAAATGGCAATCATCCGCAAAAAAGAGCTCAAAGCGATGGACACCAAAACGCTCGGTGTAAAGCTAACGGAGATAAGAAAAGAGCTCAATTCCGAGAGAGGTTTGGTGAAGAGCGGCGGCCGCTCCTCCAACCCCGGAAAAATCCGCGAGTTGCGCAAAACAGTTGCGCGCATACTCACATTCATCGCCCAGAAGGGCGAAGTCGTGCCGAACAGCATGCTCAAGCGGCCAATGAGCCGCAAGACTGAGGTGAAATCGAGTGCCTGAAATCTGCCCGAAGTGTGGCTTGCCCAAAGAGATATGCGCGTGTGACATCCTCGACAAGGAGGATGTGCGAAAAATCCGCGTGTTCGCGACCAAGAAGAGATTCCGCAAACTGGTCACGATCATCGAAGGGCTTGAAGGGGAACGGCTGGATGAATGCGCGAAAGAGCTGAAGACCAAACTGGCCTGCGGCGGCACCGTGAAAGAGGGTGTCATCGTGCTGCAAGGAAACCATTTGGCCAAAATAAAAGCCCTTTTGATGGCGCAGAATTATCCGGCCGAGAGCATTGTAATCATCCCCGGATTGAACTAAAAAAGCGAGACACACAAAACAAGGGAATTCCTATGGATCCCATCATGGTCGAGGAATGGCGAGGCTTGCGCCTGCGCGTCGTCGAAGCAGCCAATCCAAATCAAATCGGTTTGGAGGGCGTTCTGCTCGACGAGGGCGTGCGAATGCTCTCGATTCAGCTCGATGATGGAAGCGTCCGGCAGATTCCAAAAAGCGGCACAAGGCTCGCAGTAGTCGGCGAGAAAAAAGAGAAAAATGAAATGAGCGAGAAAAACGGCATGAACGAGAAACATGAAATGATTATCGATGCAGGTGAGGCAATCATGCGCTCCGAAGACCGCACGAAACGCCTGTACAAAAAAATCATGGGAAAATAAATGCATGAAAACATGAGCGTGAAAATTATGAGTTCATCTGACAAAACCCGGCCGCTGTCCACCCGTGGACACATCACCGTCGGCGTCGTCGTCTCCGATCGAGCCAAACGCACAGTGATTGTGCAGCGCGACATCGAGACTTACATACCGCGCTACAAACGGTACGCCCGCTCCATCTCAAAGACGCCCGCGCACAACCCCGAGGAAATCGGCGCGCGCATGGGAGATGTCGTCGAGATAGCGGAATGCCGCAAGATATCGAAGACAAAAGCATGGATTGTGACCAAAATCATGCACCGCGGCGCGGGTCGGCTCGCACCGGGCCAGGTCAAGCCCCATGACGAGGGACAATACACGCGCGAGCACGAGGAAAAGAAAGAGACAAAGGCACCGGCCGCCAAAAGCGGCTCGGCTGCTCAACTTTAGGTGGATGTCATGAAAGGTTTGGGCGCAAGAGTCAACAAGGGCCTTCAAGTCGGCTCGAAGATAGTGTGCAATGACAATTCCGGCGCAAAGATAGTGCAAATCATCGGCACAAAGGGCGCCAAGGCATCCAAGTCGATGTATCCCAAAGTGGGCGTCGGCGACATCGTCATCGTGTCGGTGAAAAAGGGCACGCAGGCCATGCGCAAGAAAGTGCTCAAGGCCCTCGTCGTGCGCCAAAAACAGATTTACCGAAGACCGAACGGCATGCGCCTCATGTTCGAGGACAACGCGGTCGTCATCATCGACGACGCGGGCCTGCCTGTAGGCACAGAAATCAAGGGTGCAGTAGCGCGCGAAGTCGCCGACCGCTTCCCCAAAGTGGCCGCCATCGCGCCAGCAGTAGTTTAATGCGAGAAAAACACGAGTGAGATTATGTTCAACTCCGTCAAACCCCGGACACAGCGCAAACAGAGGTACACGGCGCCTCTGAGCGCGCGCAAGGCCATGATGCACGTGCATCTGTCAAAGGACCTGCGCGCCAAACTGGGGATCACCCGCCGCTCGATGCAGATAAGAAAGGGCGACAAAGTGCGCCTGCGCGTTGGAACGGACGCCGGCAAAGTCGGCAATGTCATGCGCGCCGACTACCACAGACTGCGCCTCTACATTGAAGGGTTCGTCAACAAAACAGCCCGCGGAGTCGAGAAGTTGAAACCTATCCAGCCCGCCAATGTCGAAATTATCGACGGCGATTTCGCCAACAAGGACCGCGCCGAAATCATTGCAAGAGGAAAGAGGACGACAAAAGCAAGCAGCCAAAAAACAAATACACCCTCGGCCCCCGCACAGATGACGGCCCCGGCATCGGGCGCAGCGCCGAACGCGAAAACAAACTGATGACATTCATTTGAGATGATATTTATGGCTAAACGAGGAGGATCCCGCCATTACAAGCGCCTGACCGTCCCGGTCAACATCCCGGTAATCGGACGCAAGCACATCCAGTGGCTGCTCTCGCCCAAGCCCGGCCCGCACGCAAGAGGCCAGTCCATGGCGTTGGGAGTGCTGCTAAGAGACGTGCTCAAAGTGGGCGACGATTTGCGCGAGGTCAAAAAAGCCATCACAGCCGGCTCGATAAAGGTTGACTCCAAAGTCATCCGCGACGTGCACCGCCCAATCGGACTCATGGACATCATCGAGATTCCCAAAATGGGCAAGACATGGCGCATGCAAATCATCGGCGGACGCCTCATGCCAAAAGAGATAGAGGGCTCGCTTGCCAAGCACAAACTGTGCAAAGTGGTGGGCAAGACAACGATGAAGGGCAAGCAGGTGCAGATTTCGCTCCACGACGGCCGCACCATGAAGGCCGACGATTCGGTGAAGATGGGCGCGACATTGCGCATGAGCATGCCGTCATTCAAGCTCGAGCAGCAATTGCCGCTTGCGCCCGGAGTGCGCTGCCTCATCACATCGGGCAAGCATGCGGGAGAAATCGCCACGATGGAGAGCATCATCGAGCGCGTAGGCTCAATGGATTCGGAGAGCAGGATGCGCTCGGGCAACGAGAGCTTTATCACCGTCACAAAATACCTCTTCGTGGTGGATGACCAATTCGCCTAAAGTTTTGGAGTAGATGCAAATGGAAAACACAACCCCAAATCCGATGCGACAAATCGTCATCGACAAGATCACGCTCAACATAGGCGTGGGCCACTCCGGCGCAGACTTAGAGAACGCCAAGACGCTTCTTGAGCGCCTCTCGGGAAGACACGCCGTCGAGACTCTCGCCAAGGTGCGCAATCCGGTCTTCAAGATAAAGAAGGGCGACCCCATCGGCGCCAAGACCACGCTGCGCGGCACAGAAGCACTTGAGTTCGTCAAGAAAGCGCTGCATGTGCGCGAGTTCAAGCTTCCCAAGCGCTCTTTCGACAAGGAGGGGCACTTCAGTTTCGGAGTTCCCGAATACATCGAATTCCCGGGCGCGAAATACGACCCGAAAATCGGCATCATCGGCTTCGACGTGTGCGTGACGCTGCGCCGAAAAGGCGGGGCCCGCGTGGCTCGCCGCAGATACGCCAGAGCAAAGTTAGGTGCAACGCATCGGATCAGTAAAGTGGATTCCCAAGCCTTCGCGAGTGAGGTATTGGGCATCCAGCTAATCTGACACCCCAGGTGTTCATGATGACAACCCAAAAAACTTCCAAACCGCTTCCACTGCAATATCGTTTCAAAGGCAAGGGGATGCGCAAATGCCGCTTCTGCGGCACGTCCCGAGGGATCATTCGGTCCTACGGACTGCGCATCTGCCGGCGTTGCTTCCGCGAAGTCGGCGAGCGGATAGGTTTCCGCAAATTCTAAAGGTTGATGATATGGTTTCCAAAGACTTACTGGCTGACGCCCTCAACACCTTAAAGACGCACGAGATGTCGGGAAAACCCGACTGCGACGTGCGCCCTTCGAAGATGGTGCGCGAAACACTCAAAATCCTCCAGGCCAAGGGCTATATCGGCGATTTCGAATATATCGACGAAGGCTCGAACGGCCATTTCCGAGTGAAGTTGCTCGGCAAGATCAACCAATGCGGCGCGATAAAGCCCCGCTTCCCGGTCAAGAAGACAGAGTGGGCTGAGTGGGAGCAGAAATTCATCCCCGGCATCGGCTTCGGCACACTCATCGTAACGACACCAAAAGGCCTTATGACAAATGAAGAGGCGAAGACGGCAGCCACAGGGGGCCGTCTCATCGCATTCATCTACTAGGGATATCTATGGTCAAACCAGTGCAAATCACCCACACGCTGCCTATCCCGTCAGGCGTAACCATAACCCTCGCCGATGACGGGCACAAAGTGAAGGCATCAGGCAAGGCGGGCAAGATAGAGCGCGAACTCAAAATCGTCGGCGCGACGGCCAAAGTGTCGGGCGGAAATGTCGAAGTGAGTGGCAGCTTACGCGAAGCCAACACCATGAAGGCGCATCTTGCCAACATCCTCAAAGGCGCCGAGAATGGCTACAAGCGCAAACTAAAAATCGTGTATGCCCATTTCCCGCTCTCGCTCGAAATCAAGGGCAAGGATATCATGGTCAAGAATTTCTTGGGGGAAAAACAGCCCCGCCACGCCGACCTCATCGGCCAGACAAAAATCGACATCAAGGGCGCGGAAGTGTTCATCTCCGGCCCAGACATCGAAGAGGTCGGCCAGACCATCGCCAACATAAGACAGGCAACGCGAATCCGCAAGCGCGACTCGCGTGTGTTCCAGGACGGGCTTTACCCCGTAGATCTGTGAGTTGATATTCATGGCACTCAAGAAAAAACACATCCCGACCTTCGCCCGCCCCAATTACGGGCGCAGCAAGCGCTCGCGCATCGGCTCCTCATGGCGCAGGCCGAGAGGAATTGACAACAAGAAGCGCATCAGTGTCGGCAAGATGGGCCTCTCGCCCATGATCGGCTACGGCCAGTCGGCTGACGTCAAATACAAGCACCCCTCCGGCGTCTATGAAGTTTACATCGAGAACCTCAAGCAGATGGAGAAGTTCGATGTCAAGAATTCGCCGCCCTCGGCCATTCGCATCGCCGGAACAGTGGGCAAGAGGCTGAAAACAAAAATCATCGCGGCCGCGAAAACAAAGAATCTTCGCGTGCTAAATCCGTAGATAATGCAGAGAGTTATGCAATTACAAGCCAATGAGATGATATTCATGGGAAACAACACCATCCGCCGCCTTGCGTCCGACCTCATGGGCGTGGGAGAATCCCGCATCCGCTTCGACACGGAAAATCTGGCGAAGATAAACGAGGCCCTCACCCGCGACGACGTGCGCGCGCTCATCAAGGAGAAGGTCATCTACGCGCTTCCGGTGCACGGCGTGAGCCGCGCCGGCGCAAGAATCCGCGCCGTCGGCATGAGGGTGGGCCGCCACAAGGGCCACGGGCACCGCAAAGGCACTGCAAAAGCCCGCGCACAGCCCAAGGAGACATGGATGGCCAAGGTGCGCAGCCAGAGAAAACTCCTCTTCAAAATGCGCGAGGAGAAGAACATCAACACAGACGCGGTGCGCAAAATTTATGCCATGATAAAAGGCAACGCGTTCCGCGGCAAGAATGTCATGAAGAATTATCTGCGAGAAAACAACCATTTGACCGAGAGCGGCAAGGCTGCCATGGTCAAGAAAGCTTAGAAAAATTTATGTTGGATAGAAAAAATTCATGTTAGATGAGTGTGAATTATTATGCCGGCTGCAAAAGGTCCCCTGTACAAGGTCGCGTTCCGCCGTCGCCGCGAGAACCGAACAGATTATTCCAAGCGACTCGGCCAGATCAAGGCCGCCACCCCGCGCTTAGTCGCACGCGTGTCCAACAAAGGCGTGCTCGTGCAGGTCATCGCCTTCGAAGAAGTCGGCGACAAAGTGCTGGCACAGGCGCACTCGAGCGAGCTCGAGGCATTCGGTTGGATGCCCGAAGCCAACACGCCATCCGCTTATCTCACAGGCTTAATGGCCGGCGCGCGCGCCAAAAAGGCGGGTATCACGGACTTCCACATCGACATAGGCATGGCAACGGCGAGCAAGGGGAGAATACTCTTCGCGGCTGGCCTCGGAGCCAAGACTGCCGGCATGATGGGCGAAGTCGACAAGGATCTTGTTCCGGCCGACCGCCTCAACGGCAGCCACATTTCCAATTACGCGAAAGACATGAAGGCAGCGGATTCTGCCAAATTCGGCAAGCACTTCGCCCGCTATGCGGCGAAGAACATCGACGTGACGGCGCTGCCGGCCTTGTTTGACAAAGTCAAGGCCAAGGCGGCAGTTGGGTGATATTCATGGCAGGACGATTTGACCGGCGCCGCAGCAAGCGAGAGGACGAGCCCAAGCCCGAATGGATTCCGAAAACATCCATCGGACGAAGAGTCAAGTCCGGCGAGATAACATCCATCGAGCAGATTTACGAGGAGGGAAAGCCCCTTCTCGAGGGCGAAATCGCCGACCACCTGCTCCCGGGACTCACTGAAGAGACACTTGACCTCATGAACACGCAGCGCATGACAGACTGTGGCAGAAAAGCCCAGTTCCGCGCTATCGTGCTCGTCGGAGACAAGAACGGCCACTTCGGTATCGGAGCAGGCAAATCTGAAGAGGTCCGCCCGGCCATCGAGACGGCCGCGAAGGACGCGCGCCGCCACATCGTCTGCGTGCCCATGGGCTGCGGCTCATGGGAGTGCGGATGCAAGACTCGCCACTCTTTGCCGATTCAGGTTATCGGCAAGAACGGCTCGGTCGAAGTCACGATAAAACCCGCGCCAAGAGGACTTGGCATCGCCGCGAATCCTGTGGTAAAGAAAGTGCTCACAGCCGCCGGAGTCAAGGACGTGTGGTCCTTCTCGCGCGGCCACACCGAAAATGTGTACAACATGGCCATGGCAGTCGCGAACGCGCTTGATTCGCTTAACAAGATGCGATACCGCGGCGACTGGAAAGAGATGGCCTCGGCTGATGACATGCAGAAACGCGCCCCTAAGGCGGAACCGGCAGACGTGCCGGCCGAGAATTAAGAGGAGATTTAGATGGCTCTCACACCCGCAAACAAGACAACAACTGCTCCGAAAACTGTCTCGCCCGCTTCGGCTCAAAAGACAGCCGCGCCCCGCGCAGCAGTTTCGTCCTCTTCGCGCGCAGCCAAAGCAGCCACAGTTCAGGTCGCGCAAAAGCAAGTCGGTCCGGCCAAAGTGGTTGCCATAGTGCGCGTGCGCGGAGTGACAGGCTTGCACCCCAAGCGCGTGCACACCATGGAGCTTCTAAACATCTGCCGCACAAACTGCGCCACCCTCGTGCCTGACAGCCCGATATTGCGCGGCATGCTGCACTCATGCAAAGACTATGTCACATGGGGCTCGGTTTCGGAGCCCATCATCGAGAAACTACTCACAAAACGCGGCCATGTCGGCGGAGTGCGCCTAAGCGCGGTCAAGAAGCCCGCCGAAATAAAGGCAATGGCGGCAAAGCTCGCGGCCGGTGAGACGACGCTCAAATCACTTGAGATGAAGCGCGTCTTCCGCCTCACCCCGCCATCGGGTGGATGGAGCGGCAAGAAATACACTTATCCAAACGGTGACTTGGGCCCGAGGCCTAACATGGACGCACTACTCAAAAGTATGATGTAAATTCGAGTAAAATTCGTGACAAAAAATAATCCAAAAATGTGATTCTCATGGTAAGACCTGGAAAACGAAACCGGAAATTCTTGGGCACCCGCAACCACGGCAAGGGCAACGCAAAGAACCGCCGAGGCAAAGGTGGCAAGGGTGGCTGGGGCCGTGCAGGAATGCACAAGCACCGCTTCTCATACGTAACGGTGCACGAGCGCAAGTGGATGGAGAACGGAGGCCACATGGGCTTCCACAGCCTCCAGGACAACTCCCTGCCCACATTGAATTTGTGGAACATCCAGGGCATGGCGCACAAAGGCGAATTGAAGAGCGAGGATGGCAAGTTCGTGCTCGAATTCGCGGGCAAGATCTTGGGAACGGGCAATCTTTCCTCACCGGTGATTGTACGCGCGCTGGCGGCATCAGAAGCGGCCATTGAGCGCATCAATGCCTCTGGCGGCAAATTCGAGAGCATGTCCAAAGTGGTTGAGGCAAAGGCCGCGCCTGCTCCTGCTGCCAAGAAGAAACAATAAATTGTTTTTATTTTTCAATAATTGATTTTTCGATAATTCCTTTTTCAAAATTAATAATTTCAATATTTTTTCCTGCTAAATTCATTTCTTGGCTATCTCTTTCTGGAAATATATGCGATAATGCTTGACTTTCTTGCCATAATTTTGTTGCATGGTTTCGCCATTCTTCAATTCAGCCGTATTGCCATTGTAATTGCTCGCGGCTTCCTCTGCCTGGATATCATTCTGGTTCGGCCCCCATTTCTTGTGATACATGACGGTCTGTGACAACGGCGTCGAGAATCCGGGGTCAAGAAGCATTTTTTCGGCGTCAGGGTTCCATTTGACCTTCATTTCGGAATGGAACGAGCCGTGTTTCTTGAGATATTCTGTGGGAGTTATGTAGTTGTCTTGGTCCTTGACAAGAACGACATCGTCCATTCGGCCTTTCGCGGCATTATAGAATTTCCCCAAGTTCTCGAAAGGTTCTCCGCCATTCGCCCGGATGCGCTCTTCGAGCTTTTTCTTGATGTTCGGATCAAAGCAGATGTCGAAAATGACGCCGGGGGTGAGTTGCGCGTTGCCTATGCCGTTTCGGGTGATTGATTTGAGGACTTTTGTGTATTTGTAGCTGGTTTTCCCTCTTCTGCTTTTGGGTTTGATGGCAATTTTCTCCATCCCGTATTTTTTGGTGAAACCTATGAAATCGGCGTCCCACTGCACCTCTTGGTTCACGATTGCGTCGGGGAACAGTTCGCTCGGATGGATCGGGTCGGATTCGGCGAAACCCAGGAGCTGCCTTGCGCAGACAAGATTCAGCGCAGCCTGTGAAACCACTTCCAAAGAGGTCACACCGGCGCGGGCCCCTTTGAGCGTGACTCCGCGGAACGGGAAATCCGAGCCAGAATGCGACATCACGCCTTCGCATAATTCCGACAACTCGTGATACCTCCCCTCTATAAGTCTCCTCACTTTTGCAACGAATTCAGGGGATTTGCCGTCCAGAAACGTCTTGAAATAACCATGGGCAAGGATGTCGTCGACGCCGATCCCTTTGGATTTCAGGTAATTGTTGTTGAAAACCGGTTCGGCGCCGTCCGCGTATTTCGCATTCGCGCCCGAAAAGAATTCGTTCCCCCGATTCAAATTCTCGAGGCCCAGTTTCGCGATTTTGAGGTCGATGGAATCCGGGTAACCTTGTTTTTTGAAATACGCCTGCCATTGTGTGATGAGATTGATCTTGTTGTCAATATTGTATTCCGGCTCGGCGGCATTTCTGATCACCGTAGCCACCAGCTTCGGCAGATGGGATTTTATCGACGGATTGGTTTCCGCCAATTTTCGCAAGAGTCTCATTTTGTCTTTAGCCGAGAGCGTTTCCATGATTTTCATATTGATGATTTCGGGAGTGATCCCGTGTTTTTTGTTGTATTTTTCTTGGACCAGTCGCCGCCGGCCGGTTTCTTCCATGGCGCGGCGCATCGAACCGGTGATATTGTCGGCATACATGATGATCCGGCCTTCGGGATGGCGCGAAGCGCGGCCCATAATCTGCACCAGCGACGTGTCGTCGCGCAGAAAACCTTCCTTGT
>CAIXYX010000135.1 GCA_903923795.1 uncultured Microcaldota archaeon | reverse complement strand
GAGAAGATGTCAAGCGAGACATAGTTCTTCTCCGGGAAGGTGTGCAGGCTGATGTGCGACTCGGCGATAAGCACGATGCCCGACACGCCCCAGTCCTCGGGCTTGAGGCCCGAATACGAGAATGTGTATGGCGGCATGATTTTGGTCATTCCGACAAGGGGCGGCATCTCATCCAAAAAGTTGTAGACAAAGCCCACTTCCTTGAGCTTCTTTTTGCTGCACCCGTACAAGTCCAATGTCAAGTGTGGTCCAAACATTTCGTTCATTTCCTCCAAGATTGGCCAGCCCGAAATTTCGGATTTTCCGGACATCGGCGGATATTGTGCGACCGATAATGCTTATAAAACATTCGCCCAAAGCGGGCATTTGCCGGTCTTTATAGCGTCTTTCAGCCAATTCGGGGCTCTTATAACTGATTTTGTCAATATCGGGGCTCTATAATCGTTTTTAATGATATTAAACCAGATTTAATCCTTATTTGGCCAAAACGCCTCAATTCTCCCTTTATTTTTCAAATTCGGCTCAATTATAGCGTCTATAACTCATCGGGGAGGCGTTATAAGAGCCCGAAATTCATCGTCGGTAAATCCATGGATTTTGTTTTTGTGACAAATGTTGTTTTCGGCCCATTCCGGTTGGTTTTCCATCTCATCCGGCCTCTTCATTCTCATCCGGTCTTTTCATCCTCTCCTCTCTTCATCCTCAACCGCTTTATCGTGCCCGAAATTCGCAAGCATTCGAGGCGCACGGGCGCGCCCCCAAGCGAATTGACGAGCGCCAGCGCCGCTACGAGCTTCCTCTCATGGCCCCGTTTCGCCCGAAGCACGAATTCGCCGCTCTTGGCGTCAAACGAAATAAGGTTCGGCTCAACCTCGGCCATTCCCATCACGCCGAGCACAACCGAGAGCGAGCGCGTCAGCTCTCCTTTCAGCCTCCCCTCGTCCCATGCGCTCTGGCCTGCCGCCCCCACAATCCTCACGGCGAGATAGCGCTTGTCATCCATAAGTGCGGATTTCATCAAAGTCAACCCCGAATGATTTCAACCTCGAATATTTATATCACGCGCTCACTTCTCTCTCCAATTCCATCTTTGCCTGCTTGAGGCTCATACCCATCAGCTCTGAAGCGCAAAGAAGCTCCAACTCATTGCGCATCTCCTCCTCCCGCCGTGCAAGCGACGCCACCCGCACTCTCCCGCCGAAATGCAGCACAAGCTCCGCCATCTTCCGGGCACGCGCGAGCCGCTTGGCCCGCTCATGAATGGGCCCATCGAGAAAATCCGACAGGCCGATGACCATGGTGCAATTCTCATCAGCCATCCGCCGGGCCAAACCGACGTCCACCCACCAAATAGGCATGTGCAAAAACCTGGCGCGCTTAAGCATCGACCGGGCTTTCTCCACGTCGTTCACCGATGCGAAAATCGACGGCGGGACTTTCCGCGCGTCGACAAGCGTGAGAGCGCGTCGCGTAAGCCCGCTTTCTTTCTCCTTCACCTCGAACCGCACCATGTCATTCATCGGGGTCATGAGAAAAATATGGCAAAGCAAGATTTATGAGACCGTCGTTGGCTCGAAAAAATCGGATTTCGCCCCCAACCCCCCAAATAATAAATTCCTCCATCGATGTCGTTTCATGTTCAAACGACTAGACCGCGCTTCGCAGGACAAGCGGTGGGGCCGCGTCATCGACATAATCGCCGTCATCTTCTTCCTCTTCTTCGTCCTCTTCCCCCTCTTCTCCATCTTCACCAAAATCAGCAGCCTCGAATTCTCGCCCGCCATGCAGGAGGCATTAGTCACCTCATTTCTCATCGCCATCATCGTCACAACAATCGACCTCGTAGTCGGCATCCCCCTCGCATGGCTTTTGGCGAGAAAGCAATTCCCGCTAAAGGGCCTCCTCGACGCCATCATCGACCTGCCCCTCATCATCCCCACAAGCGCCTTGGGCCTCTCCATAGTCCTCTTCTGGGGCGCGACCGGCGTCGGGCTCATCGCTCCGGGCTTCTGGCTCATCGTCATGCTGCACATCGCCTTCACCTACCCTTACGTGGTGCGCACCACGCAAGCGGCCATAATGGAGATAGACTGCGACGTGGCCCGAGCCTCCTCCACACTGGGCGCCTCGCCATTCCTCACATTCAAAACAATCTGGATGCCTCTTTTCCGCGCCGGCGCAATCTCGGGCGCGCTCCTCGCATTCACCCGCTCGCTTGGTGAGACTGGCGCCACCACCCTCGCCGCCGGAGCCGCCAAGACAGTCCCCATCCTCACCGTCTATTACAAGAGCGCCACGCCCCCAGATTTCAATTCGGCCATCACCCTCTCCGCCGTATTCCTCGTCATATCGGCCGTCCTCTTCATCTTCGTGCGCAGCCAGCTGGGCTTAAAGCGCGTCACTCTGGGCCAGGTCAACGTCGAGTTGAACAAGCGCCTGAGCAAGATGGGCCGCCTCTCCGACATCGCGGCTCTTCTCTTCCTCTTCCTCATCGTGCTCCTGCCCTCTTTCTATTTCTTCAAATTCAGCAATTTCGATTTCTTCGCCCCCGCGACAATAGATGCCATCGTAGTCTCCTTCGCCCTCGCCGGCGCGGCCACCATAATCTCCATCATCTTCGGCATTCCCTTCGCCCTCTACGTCTCCTCGAACCGCCGTTTCTCATCCGCCCTCAAGCTGCTCAACGAGATGAGCATGATAATGCCCACGGTAACCATCGGCCTCTCCCTCGCCCTCTTCTGGGCCGGCAAGGCGGATGAAGCGGTGGTGCTGGTGCTGGCGCACACTGCCATAGTCTTCCCCTACTTCGTCTCCTCAGTGGTCGAAATCCTCTCCGAAGTCGATTCCAATCTCTCGCAGGTGGCCCGCTCCTTGGGCGCTCGTCCATTCTACGCTTTTCGCACAGTCGTCCTCCCCCTCATCAAGCCCACCCTCATCGCCGGCGTAGTCGTCGCATTCATGAGAAGCGTGAGCGAAACAGGCGGCACATTGGCCGTCTCGCAGAAAATCCAGACTGTGCCGCTCCTCATCGTCAATCTGAGCAAGGCGGGGCACAACGACGCGGCAGCCTCGGCAGCTGTCTTGCTCGTATTCCTCTCCATACTGCTGGTGCTGGGCCTCAAATGGGTCCAGAGAAAGAGATGGTAAGAAAAAGAAAAAATGACTGGAAAAATGATTGACAAAAACCAAAAACAAATGAACAAAAACCAAAACCCGTTCCGAGTGTGATTTGCATGCCACCCATCCAAGTGCGAAATGTGTCCAAATACTATGGCAGCGTGAAAGCCCTGCACAATGTCGACCTCGACATAAATGACGGCGAGTATGTCGTCATGCTCGGCCCCTCCGGCTGCGGCAAAACAACTCTTCTCAAATCCATCGCCGGCATAATCGACCTCTCCTCAGGCTCCATCTCCATCTCCGGACAAGAGGTCACCGGCCTTCCCCCAGAAGATAGGGGCATCGGTTTCGTTTTCCAGAACTACGCCCTCTTCACTCACATGACTGCGCTCGAAAATGCTTCATATGGCCTTATGGCCAGAGGCGAGACCCGCGAGCGTGCCAAGCGCATAGGCCGCGACATGCTGCGCCTCGTGCATCTGGCGGAAAGGGAGCGCGCCATGCCAAAAGAGCTGTCGGGCGGAATGCAGCAGCGGCTCGCCATAGCAAGAGCCATGGCCACCGGCTCCAAACTCCTCCTCCTCGACGAGCCCATGAACGCGCTCGATGCGCACATCCGCACCGAACTGCGCGTGGAATTGCGCCGCATGGTAAAACAGCTCGGCCTCACCGCCATTCATGTCACGCACGACCAGGAGGAAGCGATGGCTTTGGCCGACAAGATAATCATCATGCGCAAAGGCAAGGTGCTGCAGGTCGGCACGCCAAAAGAAGTCTATGCGAACCCCTCCTCTCCTTTCGTCGCGAGCTTTTTGGGCGAGGCGAATTTCGTGCGCGTCACATTCGACAACGGCTTGGCTACTCTCTTGGGCCAGAATGTCAAGACAAAACTCGAGGGCCCCTACATCGCATGCATCCGCCCCGAGAATCTGCGCCTCGACCACAAGGGCGCGAAGATAAAAGTCACCAACCTGCGCCCTTTTGGCCCATTCTTCAAATACGACGTGGATTACAATGGTTTGCAGCTGTCTGTGCGCACCACCCATGACCACGGCGACATCTCGCACCTGACATATGACCCTGCCGAAGTGCTTTACTTCAAGGAGCCTGAAGAGGGATTGGAGAAATCTCTGGAAGCGGTTTAGCTGAAGAACATTTTTTTATTAAACAGTTCAACTAATGAAAATAAGATTAAATTAAAAAATAAAATTTGAAAAACAAAACAAATTTG
>CAIXYX010000134.1 GCA_903923795.1 uncultured Microcaldota archaeon | reverse complement strand
TCAAGCATAAACCGTGCATGCCGCGCAGGCGGCCCAAGCCAAGCAACAGGCCTGCCGCGCCGACAATCGAGCCTTTCGTCTCGCCGAAGATGATATTATATTTGGAATATTCGGGCACGAGTTTTTTGTGGGTGCACGCGCCATAGACTTTTGGCACTTCGACTCTCTTGCCCGTGCCATAGCCTCCCAATGTGACGATGAGCTTTCCGCCATGCTCGCCGAAGTAGTCGAGGATTTTGCCGTTCACTTCATACTGCGCCTCGGATGTGATGGGCTGCACGTCGCCGACGAGAAAGAGCAGGTCGTGCTTGGCGGATGGCGCGTGGTAAATTTTGAGGCGCACCATTCTAAGCACGCCGGATTTTCGCATGATGACCTGGTGCGGGAAATGCGGCGAGTAGATTGTCGCTATCTTGACTGCCTTGCGCTCCTTGATGAGATGGTCGGCCGCCAGCTTGCCGACGAGGCCGATGCCCGGAAGACCTTCGATTAGCACGGGCTTCTTCATCTTGATCTTCTTGTGCACGACGATGGTGGTTTCTTTCATAGGAAAACCTTTGGAACAAATTTTCTATGTTATCGATTTCGGGGCGGTTGTTTAAAAGAAGATTGGAAAAATCCGTGATGGAAAAGATTCACCAAATTCCTTTGCTTTTCCGCCTCGCCGCACCATTCTTGTCGAGAGGGTCGAATTTCGGAGGGTGTGGGTTTACGGCACTCTCGCCGTGTTCTGGGCAGACTTCGTGCAAGGTGTAATGAGAACCTGTCTTGCATTTCTTGAGCCATTTCATGCAGGTGCGCCCTCGTCATTTTTGCATCCACTGCATTTCTACTCTTCGAGCATCTCCCATTCTATGGCGAAATCGCTCTTCTTGGCTTTTTGCGCAAGCTCGTCATGCAAAGAGTCGATGACTTTCTGCGCCTCTTTGTAGTCGTGCGCGGAAACGGTTATCTGGTAGCGCGGCGCGCCCAAGTAAAGGATTTCGAGGCCGCATTCGGATGGCACTTTCAGCGCAGTGAGTGTTTCCTTGACCAATGTCACGCCGTCCGCGCTGTAGGCGGTGAGCTGCAAGATTGCGCGAAGCTCGGCTTTTGCATGTCTTATGCTCTTCTGCGCCACGGCCAAAAGGGCTTTGACAAGGCCTTTCTCAATCTTGAGGCCATCGAGCACATTCTTGTCTCCGGCAGAAATCTGCTCGAAGGCATCCATGAGGTCGCCGAATTTCTCGTCGAGCGCGATTCGCGCTGCCTGCGCCTCGCCAGTTGTGCTCTTGGCCTCTTTTAGCGCGACCTCGAAAAGCTTCTGCGCGCGTTTCACCCTGCGCACAGTTTCGAGCTTGCGCTTCTTCTCGGCTTCGGATATTCGTTTAAGTGAGATGTCGACCTGCCCTTTCTCCAAATCGACGTGATAGACTTTGGCGACGAGGTGCGCCCCCTCGTGCAAAAATTCGTGGATGTTCTTTATCCAGCGCGGCGCGACCTCGGAGATGTGCATGAATGATTCGCGGTTGCCGTATTCGTCGAGTGAGCAGAACGCGCCATAGGGGAGGATTTTCTTGACTGTGGCCAGAACCAGTTCGTCGCTCTCGGGCATGTCGGCCATATCTTTCATCCTCTCAGTCTAACGCGCGGCTCTTCCCCTTACTCCAATGTCTTTACAAGCGTCGCCTTCTCGGTGAGCTGCGCCACGCCCCCTCTTGGCGAGGTGAGCGGGGTGTTGCACACGAGGCAGTTCACTGCCGTCGAGGCGGCTGCGAAGATGTTCTGCTCGTTGCCGCAGGCGCACTTGATGCGCAGGAATTTGCTTTTTGTCCGTCCTTTCATAAATATCAACCCAGAAATTTTGGCTTAAATGAACTCGAGCTTCTTTTTAGTGCGTGCGCCGATCACGCGCTCGTGCTTCTTCTTGCACACCGTGCATTCCATGACTATCTTCTGGCGCTTGCCCTGTTTTTTGGGCGTCTGCTTGCCGGCGCGCTTGCCTCCGTGGCCCATGAGCTTGCGCTCGTGCTTGCGCGTGCCAATCGCCATGTTGCTGGCCGTGCCTTTGCCGACAAGTTTCACCTTGTGATTCGTGTGGCTCTTGCAGGTGGGGCAGTAGGTGCGCGATTCTTTTGGATATTTCATAGAAATTCACTCCTTAGAATAGGAATCGTATGCGAAACCTTCTCAGACAAGGTTAATAAAGATATTATGGGGTGGTGGGCGGGAAATCCAAAAAGAACTGACCAGGATGTTGTTCATGCTATCTGCGCTATCTGACCCTTAACCATCCAATCCGCCTCGCTTTGGGGCAATTCGGCCTCCTGCCCCGGCACGAAAGGCCCGTATTCGCGCGAATCCGCCCCGCGGTACGCCTGTATGTCCTTGAGAATACGGATTTTGCGCTTCGGGGCCTCGGGGGCAGGGGCGCTATCTTTGTGGATGAGACCGTCGCCGTTGTTGCTGCTGTTTTCATTGTTTTTTGTGATGGGGACTTCTGCGCTCCCCCCATTGCCCATCTTTGCGCCCAATTCAGCCGCGGCAGCCGGTCCTATTTCCGTCACACCGGCGCCAAAAGCCGTTATCGGGTGCAGCATGCTGGCCAATTGCCCCTCCTCCTCTTTCTGCATGTCTTTTATGCGGGTATAAAGAATGTGTTCGGGCGCGGTGAGGCCGTCGGGCTCGCTGCCATCGGCATCGACCAGCGCGCGCATGATTATCTTCTGCCGGCGCAATCGCATGAGCACCCATGCCTGCCGTCTCGCGTTTTCGAGCTCTTTTGATGCGTCCGGGCTGCCGGAGTTGGATTTGATTTGAAGGCCGCTCACCAATTCCTGCAATGAGCGGTGGAAGTCTGTTGGCAGAGTGACGAGGCTGTTCGTGCTCTTCTCCTCGCGGTAAGTCTCGCAAAGACGCCTGTAATTCCATTCCTCGGCCATATGTCTCCCGAACATACATGGGGCGCAAAGGTTATTACAGCAAACGGTCGAATCGGGAAAAATTTTCTTCGATAGTTCTGAGGGTGAGGATCAGAAAGGAACGTGGAAAATGAGGAGAGGGACTTCGATAATTCATGTGTTCCCTCTCCGCGTTTTTCGTCCGTCTGCTTTTTAAATCTCTTATCCGAACCTCAGTCGAGAGGGTGATGGGTTGGACCTCAGCAACATCAATATCCGATATATCACCTACGCATTGTTGGGTTTGGGCATCATCGGCGGTGTCGGCTCTTTTACTGCCGCCGGAAATTCCATAATGGCGCCGGTGCTCGCGGTATTCTACATAGTCGGCGCGCTTGGCGCTGTCATCACATTCAAATACGGCTATTTCATCTTCCCGTTCGTCACATCGCGCACGCGAATAGTGCAGATAATGCAGGACGGGTTCGAGATTCCGCCCTCGCAAGACGTCATCCTCAAGACTTCGGGCGGGGCATATTACGCCTCCGCTTACTTGGGCGTCAAGATTTACGAATCCACCTCGGAGAAGTCACAGGAGGAAAATGTCGTCTACTCCGAATATTTCGAGCGCGCCATATCGTCTGTCAGATACCCCGTGAAATTCGCCATGATGGTCAATGTGCTCGACATGTCAAAGGAGAGGCTCAAATGGGAGACGCGCTTGGCCGAGGCAAGACTGAAACTCGCCCGCGAGCGCGAGAAGCCTGACCCTGATGTGCTCAAAATCGACCGCTTCGAGAAAGAGGTCGGCATGTCCGAGCAGCAGATTCACCGCCTCATCTCGGGCTTCAAGCCCATGGGGGCAACCACATATATGATGACCACGGCTACCGGCCTGTCGAAAGAGGCGGCGGCTGCGGCGGCGAAAACGCAGGCCAACGAGCTGAAAGCCACAATCTCCAATGCGCTCAACGTCGAGGTGGCCATATTGCAGGGCGAGGAGATGCTCCGCTGCTTCGACTGGGAGCGGTTCATACCCGTCTCCTCCGAGGCCATGGAGAATTCGGTATTGTAAGGGATTTCTTTCTTCATTTCATCAGATATTTTATCATCGATAATTCGAGGCTGCGCGCATGGGCCGTCTGTCGTATCAGGTCACCAGCAACAAGGCGCTCTCGCGGCGCAACTTCTACGTGAGGCCCCCCGAGCCGCCGTCCGAATTCCTCATAAACGACCCCGATGACTCCATATTCGTGGGCTACACAAAACTTTTCCATGTGCCTTTCTCATGGACTTTTCGCCGCATCACAAACCCGCACATAGCAGTGGTGGGCATAACCGGCGCGGGCAAATCCTATTTCGTCAAGACTTTCCTCACAAGGGCCAATTTCATCTGGGGCACGAACGCGTTCATCATAGACTGGGCGGGGGAGTACAAGGACTGGGTGAAGCAGACGGGGGGAAAGGTCATCTCTCTTGGGCGGGGAAGCTACATTAACTTGCTCGACTTGGGCGGCATGAAGCCCAACGATAGAATAAAACAAATCATCCGCACGCTGACTATTCTGACCGACATCGACAGATACCCCGAGCAAAAACGGCTCACCGAAACTGCCATTGAGAAAGCGTACGTGTCGGCGAAATTCAAGCTTGACTCGAAAACCCAGAAAGACACTCTTGGCAGACCGCTCAAGCCGCCCACACTGCGCGACGTGCAGCGCATACTCGAGGACATGCTCGAGGCGGGCACATACGAATTCCCGGCCGAGTTGGAGAATGCCGTGTATCGGATAAAGCAGTTCACGCGCGAGGGCGAGGACTTTTTCGCCCAACCATCCACCATAAACCTCGATGCCCTCACATCGGGCGGACTGGTGGATTTGGATTTGTCTGGTTTGCCCGACGAAGTGTATCGAGCTCTTGCAGGTTTGTCCATGCTGCAATTCATCAAGGAGAAGATGCGCGAGGAGGGCTGGTCGCCGACAGCCGGCCTAAAGCTCATCGTCGTTCTCGACGAGGCGTGGAAAATCGCGAAAGACGAGAATTCGGATGCGGTGATGATTGTGCGCGAGGGGCGCAAGTATTCATTCGGCCTTCTTGTGGCCAGCCAGAATCCGACCGACATTTCGGAGGCAATATTCTCCAACGTCGGCACAACATTTATTCTGCGCGTGAAGTTCGAGCGGTTCTTGGACTATCTGCAGGCATCTCTCAATTTCTCGGACTATATGCGCGGGGAAATCGCCAAATTGGGAGTCGGGCAGGCGGCAGTCAACATGGCTTTCCAGACGACGGCGTCGTTCTCAGAAACGTTTTTAATCGAGAAGATAGTGGGAGAGGAGCCGATGCAGGAATTCTTCCTCGACATGGGGAGCCTGGCTGATCCGGCCCTGGGGGAAGTTGATATGGCACGTTCTGTTTCATTCGAGCGGGAAGAGCTGAAAAAACGCCTGCGCGCGTTCGGGCTCGACGAGACGCATGTGGAGGAGATAGCCAACCTCTTCGCCAAGAAGAACAGACACATGGATGTCGTCTCATTCGTCATACTTCTCGAGCGCTACGGCATCGGCAGGCCCAACCTCACCACATTCTTAAAGGATGTCGGCATCGACGACTCCACCATCATCAACATATTCTCTAAAGCCGACTTCAAGCGCCTCGGATTGGAGGGGCGCGACATAACGCAGGTCATACTTGATGAAAGCAGCGGGGGCGACATCGGGAATGGCGGCGCGGGCGGAGGCGGTGCTGCGGGCGGGAGCGGCAATACTGGCTCGGGCGGCGCATTGCCGCCGCTTTAGGTGATTCTCATGGCTGAAGTTTGCATCATTTGTCACGCGGAGAAGTCCGGCGAGCGGGTGGCCGACACATCGGTGATTCGCGCGATACGCACGGTGAAGGAGAGGCTGAACATGGCCACCCGCAACACCCTCGTCGTCTGCCCGGACTGCATCGAGGCGCACGCGAAGCGGCTGAAAAGCTATGAGCGCAAGATGCTCATGCACGCCGTGTTCGCCGCGTTCATCATCCTTCTCATCATCTTCGTCCCTCTTCTCGCCGGCTCTTTCAACCCCGGCGCGATATTGGTGGGCTTCATAATGGGCGGCCTGTTCATCGCCCTGCCTCTGCTCGATTATGTGCCGCCGCTCGAGCGCAGTGTTGGCATGACGATGATGGAGAGCAGAACCTCCATGGCCCCGAAGGCCGATGCCCGCCAAACCAAAGCTCCGGCCCCGCTGCTGCAAAATCCCCTCTCGCTGATTGGGGCAAGGCCGAAAAAAGCGGGCGGGCTGGCGGATGTGAAGGCAGGCAAGCCTTCGAAAACACCGAACAGGCGGCGATGATCATGGCCATGCCCAACAGCACAACGAACCCGGCGGGCGGACAGCTCCCGACCCAAGCATCATCTGCGCAGGCGCCGGCAGGCTCGGTGCCGGTTCCGACAGTGAAGGGATTCCGAATACTTGTGCGGCGCACTGGCACGCCCGAGGCGCTCATGGAGGCGTTCGGCAGCCTCTCGTTTTTGAAGATGGCGCAGGACGCGGCCGACCCATCCACTCTTCTCGTGCTCAACATCGAATCGCGCGACATATCGGGCTATCCGTACCTCTTCTCCATCGCATATTTCCGGCGCAACGGAATCGACGTGCTCTACTCGGTGCTGCCGAACATGTCGCCCAAAGTCCGCCGCCTCGAGGTCATCAAATACCTCTTCAACCTCCTC
>CAIXYX010000133.1 GCA_903923795.1 uncultured Microcaldota archaeon | reverse complement strand
GGCGGCCTTGTCATCGCCCAAATCCAAGAGATTGACAAGAGCTTTGCCCATGGCATTTCGGCCCGATGAGGGAATCTTGTAGACTTTTAGCCAGTGCACAAGGCCTTTCTGGGTGAAGAAAAGCAGGGTGTCATGTGTGCGGGCGAGGAGGATGTCTTTGATGCGGTCCTCTTCTTTTGTCTCGCTGCCTTTCACGCCGCGCCCGCCTCTGCGCTGCTGGCGGTATTCGTCGATGCCCATGCGCTTGATGTAGCCGTCTTCTGTCACGATGACAACTGCGGGCTCGTCCGGGATGAGGTCCTCGATTTCCAGCTCGTTGTCCTCGCCATCGATTATTGTTGTACGGCGCTTGTCACCGTATTTCGCCTTTATCTCCAGTGTCTCGGCGCGGATGATGGCGTCGATTTTCTTTGGGTCTGCGAGGATTGATTCGAGCTCGGTGATTGTCTTGGCGAGCTGGAGGTTTTCTTCATCGATTTTATCGCGCTCGAGGCTGGTGAGGCGCGAGAGTTTTGTGTCCAAGATGGCGAGCGCCTGTTTTTCCGAAAGTTTCCAGCCAGTCATTAGGGCAGTCTTTGCGACGAGAGTGTCTTTCGCCTTTTTGATGGCGTCAATGATTTTGTCTATGTCACCAAGTGCGATTTTGAGTCCCTCGAGGATGTGCTTGCGGTCTTTGGCCACAGTTAAATCGAACTGGCTGCGCCGGCGCACGATGACACGGCGGTGGCTGATGAATTCGACGAGCATGTCGCGCAGGGGGAGCGTTTTCGGCTGCCCATTGACGAGCGCCAGATTGTTGATGCCGAATGTAGTCTCAAGTGTTGTCTTGGAATAGAGCTGGTTTAGCACTATTTCGGCATTGGCATCTCTTTTGAGCTCGATGTGAATTTCAAGTCCGTCTTTGTCTGATCTGTCCTGTATATCGGCGATGCCCTCAATTTTCTTGTCGCGGGCCAATTCGGCGATGGTCTTGACGAGCTCTGCTTTGTTGACCTGATATGGAAGTTCGCTGACGCGAATCGCTTTGCGGCCTTTCTCTTTCTTGCTGTCCAATATTTCAGTGACCGAACGCACTTTTATTGTGCCTCGGCCGGTCGCATATGCTTCGAGTATGCCCGCTCTTCCCAAGATTTGCGCACCTGTTGGAAAATCGGGGCCGCGCACAATATGAGTGAGCATGGCCATGTCGGCGTCGGATTTGTCTATGAGGAGCACTAATGCATCACAAATTTCGCCCAAGTTGTGAGGAGGGATGTTGGTGGCCATGCCGACAGCGATGCCGGATGAGCCGTTGACGAGCAGATTGGGGAGTTTTGATGGAAACACAGTGGGCTCTTTGAGGGTGCCGTCGAAGTTGGGGGCCATATCGACGGTGTCTTTGTCCAAATCGAGCAGCATTTCATCTGCGATTTTGGCCATTCTTACCTCGGTATACCTCATGGCGGCCGCATTATCACCATCTACAGAACCCCAATTGCCTTGACCATCAGCCATTGGGTAGCGCAATGAGAAATCCTGCGCCATGCGCACCAATGTATCGTAGATGGAAGAGTCGCCGTGAGGGTGGTATTTGCCCAATACTTCTCCGACAATTCTGGCTGACTTCTTGTAGGGCTTGTCATGAGTATTTGACAACTCATACATGCCGAACAACACGCGCCGATGCACGGGTTTGAATCCGTCGCGCACGTCGGGCAATGCCCTGCCCACGATGACTGACATGGCGTAATCCATGTCTGAGGTGTGCATCTCCTTTTCGAGCGAGCGCGGATGCACTGAAGAAATGGCCGTGGTTTTCGAGAGATAATCTGACGAAGAGGATTTCGAGGTTGAAACAACTGGACTGGAAGTAGGAGTAATGCCCGCAGCGGGCGTCTCGATTTTTTGTTCATTCTTTTTTTCTTCAGCCATTTGGTCACCAATTGAAATCAAATGTCGATGTTCTGCACTTCTTTGGCATATTTCGCGATATATTGCCTTCTCGGCTCCACCACATCACCCATGAGAATTGTGAACAGCTCATCGGCTTTCATGGCATCATCCACGCTCACCTGCAAAAGCGTGCGGGTGGACGGATCCATTGTGGTTTCCCACAATTGCGCAGGATTCATTTCACCAAGACCTTTGTAGCGCTGTGAATGGTAATTTTTGGGGTTGCCCCAAGAGGCGAGCAGCTTGGCCAATTCGGCGTCGGAATATACATATGCCTCTTTTGCGCCTGCCTTGACTTTGTAAAGTGGAGGCTGGGCGATGTAGATATGGCCCCTATCGATGAGCTCGCGCATGTGGCGGTAGAAGAGGGTGAGCAGCAGCGTGCGGATGTGCGCACCATCTACATCGGCATCGGTCATGATGATGATTTTGTGATAGCGCAATTTGGAGCGGTCGAAGTCTGAGCCGAAGTTTGTGCCGAAAGCCATGATGAGATTGCGGATGGCTTCTGATTCGAGTAATTTGTGGAGCGGGGCTTTTTCGACGTTGAGAATCTTGCCTCTTAGTGGAAGAATAGCTTGTGTACGGCGGTCGCGGCCCTGTTTGCTACTACCTCCGGCGGAATCTCCTTCGACGATGTACAACTCACAATGCTCCGGATTATCGTCGATGCAATCGGCCAGCTTGCCGGGCAATACGCTTGACTCGAGCGCGCCTTTTCTGCGGATTAAATCTTTTGCCTTCTGCGCGGCCTCTCTTGCAGCCATGGCATTCATCGCCTTGCCCATCACCATTCTTGCGTCGGCCGGATGCTCCTCGAAATATGTGCGAAGGCCTTCGCCACAGAGGGATTCCATCAGGCCTTTCACATCAGTGTTGCCGAGCTTTGTTTTAGTTTGGCCCTCGAATTGGGGCGCGGGGATTCTTAGCGAGATGACGACTGAAAGGCCTTCGTGCAAATCGTCGCTTGAGATGGAGCGGTCCTTGTCTTTGAGCAATTTGTTCTCTTTGGCGTAATTGTTCACAGTGCGCGTGAGGGCTGCGCGGAAACCCATCACATGCGTGCCGCCCTCTATGGTGTGGATGGAATTCACATATGAGAATAGATTTTCCGAATAGCCGTCATTGTACTGGAGAGCCACTTCGGCCTGCGAGTGGTCGAAATCTTTCTCGAAGTAAATTACGGGATGAAGAGTAGTCTTGTTCTTGTTGAGGTGCGAGACGAATTCGATTATGCCGCCGGCGAAATGAAGCGTTTCCGTCTGATTGTTTCGCTCATCTGAAAGGACGATTTTGATGCCCTTGTTCAGATAGGCCAGCTCGCGCATGCGGTTGAGGATGATTTCATATTGGAATTCGAGCGTTTCGAAAATCTGGCTGTCGGGATGGAATTGAACTCTTGTGCCTGAAGGATGATTCGCAGGGGCTGCGCCAAGTTCTTTGACGGGGGCCATCGGCTTTCCGCGCTCGTATCTTTGCTTGTACTCCTTGCCCTCGCGGTAGACGTTGACATCCATCCAGTCTGAAAGAGCGTTAACGCAAGACACACCGACTCCGTGCAGGCCGCCCGACACCTTGTAGGAATTCTTGTCGAATTTGCCACCGGCATGCAAAATGGTCATGACGACTTCGAGGGCAGACTTGCCTGTTTGCTCGTGCTTTTCGACGGGGATTCCTCTTCCGTCATCGAGCACCGAGACGGAGCCGTCTTTGTGGATTGTGACAAGAATCTCTTTGCAATATCCGGCGAGGGCTTCATCAATGGCATTGTCCACCACTTCATAGACGCAGTGGTGCAGGCCCCTTACGCCCACATCGCCGATATACATGGCAGGGCGCTTTCTTACCGCTTCGAGGCCTTCGAGCACCTGGATTGAGGAAGCGTCGTATTTAGGGGCATCTGCGGCGTTTTTGGAGGCATTTGATGAAGGAGAAGGGGTCGGATTAGATGCTTTGGATGGGGCTGGCGCTGGGCTGTTTGCAGCTGTTTTTTGATTAGCGGGGGGGTTGGGATTCATGCTGGCTCAGGCTCCGTTTTTGATGTGTTTTTGGTGCTTTTTTAGTGGTCGCAAATGGCCTATTTTGTGAGTGTTTTTTGGATGAGTTTTACGACGTGAAATGTATGTATTGTATATGTGCGGCAATGTTTATAAAGAGGCGCAAAATGCAAAGGCCGCAGAAGAAGCGGATGGCATGATTTTGGCATATACCGCGCATGAGTGTTTTGTCGATGCCCGAACCAGAATTCAAGCAGGCGGAACCGTCCTCGGCCCGAAGAGCGGAGGTTTTTAAATGCTGGGGACAAATCATATTCAACTAACACTCCTAAAGGTGATTATCGATGGGTATCAGACCGGGCCACACAGTCCGTGGCACAGACAAACAGCCATGGGCGCGCTATTCGAAAAAGAGACCCAAACAGTCTTTTGTCAAAGCCATGCCTCATTTATCCCTCCTTGTCTACCGCATGGGCGACGGCAAGAAGGAATTCGAGGTGCAATACGATGTGTGCACCCACACCGACATACAGCTGCGCGACAACGCCCTCGAGGCCGCACGGCAGGCCGCCAACAAATACTTGGAGAAAATGATAATGGGCCAGTATTTCTTCCTCGTAAGAGTCTATCCCCACAACGTTATTAGAGAAAACAAGATGATTGCCGGCGCAGGCGCCGACCGTCTGCAGAAAGGCATGCGCGCCAGTTTCGGACGCGCCACAGACCGCGCCGCCCGCATGCGCGCCGGGCAGGCAGTGTTCACATTTAAAAGCTCAAAGGCCAATCGACCACATATCATCGAAGCGGTACGACGGGCGCGAGCCAAGATGTCCGGGACATACGCCGTCAAGGAGACGGCGCTGAAAGTCACCGCCCCCGCCGTCGCCTAGATGGGACGTTGAATTTATGGAGGATATCCGGAACGAAGTCGATCGCCTGATCGAGCACTTGCGGGCCGAGCCTATCCGCCCGTACAGCTTGAGCAAGCTCGCCGCCGAATCCAACCTCTCCGTCGCGCAGGCGCGCAAATGGATACACATCCTCGAGGCGAGAGGGCAGGTGCGCGTGCGCTACAGCCTCACCGACGACGAAGTGATGTGGGTGGCGAAAACCGTTCCCCATGCCATGGGCCGCGGCTCGGCATCTTCCTCTTCATCCGAGACTTCTTTTGACACGCCGTCATCCGCATATATCGACAAAACGCCCTCCGACGCGCAGGTCGAGGCCGCCAATTTCAACGAAGACCAGTTCCGCCGCAGCAGGGGGCAGATGGGCACGCAGAACACCATCAACCCCAAAGGGGAGGCTGACGCACCCGCATATAACCAGCCGCCCCGGCCCCCCGGCCCCGAGAATGGCGGCGAACCCAGACGCGGGGTGGAGGGCGAATCGGCCGCCACGACAGCAGACCTTGACCAGGCGGTCGAGGAGAGCAATTTCCGCAAAACTCTCGCAGCCGCATCAACCGCCGCAGCCTCGACGGCAGCCTCATCGAACGCTTCTTCGAACAAACAATCCGGCAGATACAAACAGCAGTCATTCACGCCCCCGTCCATGGACAACATGAAACAGACGGGGCAGAAGATGGAGCCGGAACCGCCCGCATTGCCGCCTCTGCCCCCCATAGACGAGCGCACGGCGAAGATGAGCCAGAAATTGAAAAGCCAGATAGAGAAGGCGCGGGCGAAAATGGCGGACATAGACAAGATAAAGGAGGAGAAGAAGAAACTCCTTGTCGAAGTATACCGGCCCATGGAGAGCAAGCTCGAGGCCGAGGCAGGCACGATTACCGAGAAGCTCATAGCTTTGGAGAACCAGATATTGTCTTTGCGCGAAGAGGCGGCAAAAGTGCCGGGGGAATTCTCCGAATTGGCCAGCGAGCAGGAACGCATCGCATATGTGGCGTCGGAGATGCAGCGCGCCTACAACGAGACAAATACGCAGATGACGCAGTCCATGGCCGCGCTTCACCAGGCGCGGGCGAACGCCCAGAACCGGCTCGAGGAGGCTCGGGCAGATTTGGAGGCGCAGAGCGCGGCGGCAGAGAAAACGAAACAGTCGTCCGAGACGCTCGCCGGGATGGAAACGGCTGCGCGAGCACGACTGGCCGAGGCTTCCGAGGCTCTGGCTGCGCAGCAGGCGCAGATGGACACGGCGCGAAACGACCTCGCCGCGCTCGAGGGAATAAAGACTGACCTGCTTGAGCGCATGCATTCGGCTGACGCGACTCTTGAGCAGCAAAAAAGCCTGCTCACGGACATCGAGAAGCAGCTCGGGCAGCTTGACAACGTCGAGGAATGGGTGTCCAAGCATCAGGCGGAGTATGATTCACGCATGCAGTCTTTGGCGCATTACATAGAGAACGCTGAGGCCGAGCATGCGAAACTCAAAGCTGCCGTCGACAGCGGATTCGTGCACTCTTATCTCAAGGACCTGCGCGCGCTGTCGGAGAGCTATGAATTCGAGCTGTCGCAGACGCAGCAGCTCGAGGGCGACATCGACACGCGCCTCTCGGCCGCTAAGGCCGAGCTGGCGGCGCTTTTGGCGCAGGCGCGTGAAATAGCCGATTTGCAGGAGATGCACCTCACACAGCACGAGGACGAGCAGAAGGATTTGACCGAGGCTGCCACCTCGCGGAGCAAGCTGTTCGAGAGGGTGAAAGAACAGGCGGGCGAGCGCGAGGATTTGCGCAACATGATAAGGCGCACGGTGGCGGGCACCCTGCCCGAGGAGAAGAAGAGCGCGCCATCAGATATGCGTGACTCTATTTTCTCACCCGAGAGCGGGGCCGACACGCTGCCTATGGGCGGAATGCTGCGCAATGGCAAACCCCTCCAATCCCCGGGCAAGCGCGGGCGGCCGAAGAGCGGCAAAGGTTCTGACAAGAAAGGGAAGAGATGAACCTGTATCTGTTTTTAATTCATTCCGGCGCTTAGCGGATGCGATGGAAATAAAAGAGAAAAATCTTTGGGGCCGAAATCAAGGAAATCTCCGGGGCTATGGCCAAAAGGACGCGGGGGGCAGGCGAAGCCTGCGGGGCCAGAGCCTGCTCGACTATGTCATAATTGTCGGCGTGGCGCTCGTCATCGCGCTCGTGGCGCTTGGTCTCTTGGGCTTCTGGCCGACGGTGACTTTGGATTTTCAGACGCGGCAGGCCATCACTTATTGGCAGGACCAGGCAAGGCCCATCACAGTAGATGCGGTCTATAATCCATCGACGGGCAGGGTGGAATTCGCGCTGCAGACGCAGATAGACGAACCCATCACCCTGACACAGCTCTCGGTCGATGGCATGCCATTGTCGCTCTTTGCATATGATGCGAATCCGGGGCATGTCGGGGCCGGAGTGTGCAATCAGGCGGCATGCAGGCTGATACCGTGCACCTGCGCCATATCATTGCCGCCCCGCTCGATTGTGCGGGTGGTGAGCGAGCCGGTGTCTGACATCGTGCAGTGCGGGGGGGCGAAAACGGGCTTGCTGCGGCCATTGACGCTGTCATATGTCATGCCGGTCGATGTGTCGACAACATTGAACGAGAGCGGGCCGCTGAATTTGAATATAGTCTGCCCGAGCGGTTAGCTAAAACCTCGAAATAACAAAAGCCGCGGAATGATGGGGCAGGGCCTCGCGCTTGCTTGGATAGGGGTTTTTAATCAGTGCCCGCATTGCAGAAAGCATGAATGCCGCATCAAAATCCCCGCGCGCGCAGACCACGGTCGAATACATGGTGATTCTCGCCATAGTGCTTGTGATAGGCCTCGTGGTCATCGGACTCGCCATGTTCTTCTCGCAGAGCTCGGGGGACGTGACGCAGTCGGAGACGAACGCCTATTGGGCGACGCAGGTGAGGCCTTTGCGCATCATCGATATGCAGGGTTATTATTACGGCACGGGCACCGGCGAGATAGCGCTGATGCTCGAAAATGTTGATTCCAAACCCATCACTGTTCGGGGTTTTGTGACCGAACCCGGAGTGGGGGGCGAGAATTACGCGGTATGCTCCACCCATTCGTGCCAGGGCGGCTCGAACATCGGCACCTCGGGCCTTGGTGCGAGCAATGGATTGAGCGTGAAATTATCGCCGGGGCAGAAGATGGCATTCTATTTGCAGCCGACGACGGCCTGCTCGAATTCGGGCTTGGGCGAGGCAAGCACGACGCGCTTTAGGAAGTATTTGACAATCTACTACGACACGCCGAGCTTCACAGGGCTTTCGTTCAAGGGCGTGAAGCAGATAGCGGGCGTGTGCAATCCGGCATAAAATCAGAATTAGTGATTTTCATTTTCTGCTTATTTGTCCAAAAATGAGAGCAGATGCGCCAGCTCGGATTTACCTATAATTGGATCTTTTCCGGCCATTTTGTGCACAAATCCCACGGTCGGCTTTTCGGAACCGTTCATATCAGTGTCATACTGTCTTGAGAGGATTAGAAGCCCCTGATAAAGCTGGACTTTGTGGAATGGCAAAATAACGGATTCTTTTGACAGGACATGCGCGAACCTGTGCAGAAGGACCAGATGCGCGTCGGTGGATTTGCCATTTTTCGAGAGATTTGACAGATCCTTCGACAGCTCGCAGGCGCGCCCGCAGGAAACCATGAGGGGATTTTTGCCCTCCGCCGGATTATGCTGGATAAGTGCCATCCGTTTTTGCCTCTGGTCGTATTTAGATTAAGGGTTGAAACTCGATTGAAAACAAAAAAATGAAAATTTGAAAAATAAAAATAATTGATTTGACGCGCCGTAAGGCTTAACGGGCGCTTCTGGCCATCCTTTCAGTCTCATCTCGTTTCTTGATGGCATAGCTCGACTGCGAATCGCCTTTGGCGGCCATCTCTATTTCGCCCGCCAATGCTTCGGCAAGAGTTTTCTTGTTGGCGAATGCTCCCATGATGGCTGCGAGGGTGATGTTGCGCAAAGCCATGTCGAGGCGGCGCGAGGCTGAAACATCGACGGCCACCTGATAGGAGACACCACCATACGAAACTCTTGTGAAGTCCTCTCTGGGCGCGGAATTCTGCACCGCATCCACGAGGCACTGCACCGGATTCTTTTTGGTGCGGGTCGCGACCATGTCAAGAGCATCCTCGACAACGCGCATGGCCTTTGTTTTCTGACCCTGCAAGCGGCCATCTGTTCTTATGACCTTGCCGGAAGTCTTGACACCAGTGCCGCCGCGCATGAGCTTGTTGCACAAGCGCTCGACGATGTTGACCTTGCGCTTGCCCAACGCAGCCTTGGCCTGCCGCCCGAATGAGTGGGGCATGACCACGGGGGAGAGGTTGATGTAGCCAACCAATGACGGGTCTTGCACCGTGACGGTCTCGAGCTCGTATTTGCCGAATAATTTTTCCACCATAAATATCGCCAACAAAAAACGGTGGCTTTGCGCCACCGCCCATTCATTTACCTCTTGGGTTTCTCTTTGCGTTTGGTGCGAAGCATCTGCAAGTCCACACCGTTCACCTTGATGACCTTGTAACGGACACCGGGGATCGAGCCCATCTGCCCGCGCTGCGAGCCGCCCAATCCGTCGACGGTCACCTCATCGTGCTCGTCGATGAAATTGATGGCGCCGCTTCTTGGGGCGAACGCCGTTATCATCTTGCCGTTTTTGATGAGCTGGATTTTCACGCATTTGATGAGTCCCGAGTGGGGCTGCTTCTGCTCAAGCACCTTCTTCTCGATGACGATGCCTTTGGCCATGGGTGAGCCTTCCAGTGGGTCGAACTTGTCCTTTAGTTTGAGTTTGCGTCGTTTCCACGGCTTTTTGAGCCAGCGGGTTCTTGCGCGCTTGCGCGCCAATTCACGGCCTGCGAATTCTCCTCGTCCCATAACAATATCACCATAAATGCTTTTTATTTTCGTTTTCAATTCTGAGCCCATTCGAATTGAGGATAAGTCACCCGAACATGCTCTTTCCACGCGGCAGCGAGGTCATCATTGAAGACATTAGATAGACCAGAGCGAGATACGAGCTCGGACGCTTGATCCAGATATTGGCTTGAATAGTAATATTTGGTATTTCCAAATATACCCGTATCTACATATAGAAGTTCGGCCAAATTCGCTTGGACATATAAACATGTGAATTCGGCAATTACTCCCG
>CAIXYX010000132.1 GCA_903923795.1 uncultured Microcaldota archaeon | reverse complement strand
TCACCATTGCAATGGCGTGTTTATGACAAGGGCGTGGGTCGCGAGCAGGACAGGCCTATGATGCTTCTCTCTATTGTGCCACCAGGCTGGAATGTGACCATTGACTCTTTGGAAAAACAATTGGCAGTCGCGCGTCTTTTACGCGTTGATTTGGGCATGGCATTTGTGAGAGATGGACGGCCAGTGATGATGAAAGTGTCCAAGCCGCCGGTGGAATAGAGATGCTCGAGACACAGGTGGGATAGGGGCTCTGGTGGCAGGTGGAACAGACTGGCGGAGCACCGGAAAACAGCCTCCCAAAGGTTCAAATAGCCAAAGAGCGCAAAGAATAGCCATCAAGAGAGTGAGAAGATGGCCAAACCGATTGAACCGACCCCAATCTTGCGCGGCGAGGATGCGCGGCGCTTTTTGGAGAATATGCACAAGGAGGAGACTAATCCAGACCCCAAAAGGCTCGAGGTGCTCCGCAAAGCCAGAGAAGCAGCCAAGCATTTCGTAATCGTGAGATAGACAGGATAGGTGATTTGCATGAGTATGGAGTTAGCGCAAGCCAGTTTGCGTTTCGAGAAACTCACACCTGCGCACCAGGAGAGATGCGCCCGGTTCGAGAATCAGGAGGATGAACTGGTGAAATTCCTCCGCGAGGACGCGTGGCACCAGCAATGCCTCAAAATCTCGACGACTTATCTTGTTTTCCGGGATGGAGAAGAAACTGGCATACCGCTCGGATATGTGGCGCTCCTCAACGACTCGATTAGGATCGAGGAAAACAGCACGCTGGGCGAGCGGATGCGCGGCAAAGGCGTGCGATACCATTACCTGCCGGCGCTCAAAGTAGGCCGGTTCGCGGTGGATTCGCGGTTCCAGAGACAGGGCATCGGAGGCGGAATGCTGGATTTCGCCGTTCAGACGGCGCAGGACATATCGAATGACGTCGGCTGTCGCTTCCTCGTAGTTGATTCGAAGAGACCGGCCGAAGCGTTCTATGCGCGCAACGGATTCAAACCTTTGATACACGCCAAAAGCGAGACGATTAAGATGTATCTGGATTTGGCGGAGAAATAAAAGGAAAACAGATGATGACCTAAAATCTCATCCCGACACCGAATTTCATCATCATCTTGCTCTGCGGCTGAATCGTGAAGTTCGCAGTAGTCGTCTTGGAGGCATATCTCAGAGTCATGCTCGGATTAGCTTTGCCTGAGAGAAATGCTTTTTCGGGATGAATTGCTGCGCCCAATGCAAGACCTTCAGCAAACCTGTACTCCGCGCCCAGTGCATACATAGGAGATTTCTTGCCATCGAATTTGAGCAATCCGCTGACACCGATATCGCCGGATATGACATCTGCGGTCAGGGTGGCGTTTGCCGCGGATTTGCCTTTTTTCGGCGCTATGTCCGCCACTGCCTTGAAATCGGCGGACGAGTAACCGGCCTGTACTGCAGACTGGCCCAATGTGAGGGTGCCGACACCGGAAAATGGCAATTTCACACCTGCGCGAAAGCCCCTGACATCGATTCCCGCCACTGGCATTAAGATGTCTGATTTCACGCCTTTGCTATCCACGCTCCTCGAAGTCTGGATGCCGATTCCGCCCCTAAGCGTTTTGATAGGAATGACATTGTCGAGATTGGCCGCCATGCTCGAATTGGTGCCGACAGCAGTCAAGTTATCTGCAATGTTGCAGACTAGAGTTATTTCGGTTGGCCGCAAAACGAATTGAAGCGGATTGTAGTAAGTTGATGCGGTGTTGAACGGGACCCAAGGGGCTTTCTTTTGCTCAGCGCTACCGTCAGCCAAAACAGCCTCTCCCCCAGTAGCGAGCATTGTGAGCGAAGCCGCCAGTAGCATCATTTTCGCATTTAATTTCATACAAACACCTCGACAAATTTCAGTCGTGTTATGAAATATAGGTTTTCATGAATTTAATATGGCTTGAGAAAAAGCTGAACAAATCCAAATAATTATTAATGTTTTTTTAGATAAATATGGCATGGATGAGAAAGAGCTTCCTAAATTCGACAAAAAAGACATAGGTATTTTGTCAATACTTGAGCTTGACAGCCGCACTCCGCTCTCAGCAATTGCGAAAAAAGTCGGATTGTCAAAAGCCAGCGTGAGCGCCAGGATAAAGAAAATAGAGGATAGCGGAGTGATCAACCGGTTCCCCATCGAGTTGAATCACAAGGCGCTGGGATATCCGAATTATCGTCTCTATCTGAAATTCGAGAATGTGCCGGAAGGGTTCGAGAGCAAGCTGGCGAGATATCTTTTTACCCATGGCTCGGTGAGATGGTTCGCCTTCACGCAAGGCATGTGGGACATCACCATCAGAGTATATGGGAAGTCTATTGAGCAGTTCAAGGAGTTCGAGACTGATGTGATGTCGAATTTCGGAAAATACATCAAGTCGAAGGCGTTTGCGATAAACATCGATCCGACGATACACAAATGCTCTTATTTCACAGGAAATTTCGGGCCCTACACAGAGGAGATTTCGAATTATAAGGGCGGCATCATCCCGCTCTCAAAGCTCGATTACAAAATACTCTACTGGCTCTATGAGGACAGCAGGATGCATGTGAGCGAGATTGCGAAAAAAGTCAGCGCTTCGCCAGAAGTAGTGTCTTATCATATCAAGAAATTGCAGAATCTTGGCATCATCCATGCGTTTTATGCGCGGTTCAATCGGAGAAAGCTCGGATATATGGAGACCAAAGTGATTTTCTGGCTCCAATACAGCGAGCCTAAGAGGATGAAAGATCTCGTCGACTACTGCCAAATGCTCGCTTATCCGTCCTTTTTCACCCAGATACTTGGCCCTTGGGATTTCGAGATAGACATGGACGCCAAGGATTCTGTCCATCTCTATAAAATTATCCGTGAAATCAGGTCGAAATTCCCAGATATTATCAGAGACTTCACAGTATTGACAAAAATAAAGGAATTCGAATCAAATCCTCTCGGCCGGGCCGCAGGGATTAGGGCGCCCGCACGCGAAGATAAATTTTTCGAATTATAGAATTTCTAATTATAGGATGGATGCATTCATTCGTCTCTCGCGCATTATTCGTCTCCCGTGAAATACGACAGCAATGACTTCTTCTCCACAATCCCTTTCTTCGCCAAATACTCTTTCCAAAGCACCTTCACCGCTTTCTCATTCACAGGCGCGGACGGATGGCCGTGCGAGAGAAGAGCTCCTGAAAAAGTCTTAGGTATGTGCAAAAGCTCGTGAATCAGCACCTGTTTCTTCTTGTCCTCGCTCAAATTATCGAAATGCTCTGACAGCACTTCGATGATATAATATGGCCCAACATCAAGCGCTTTCTGCCAGATGTCGGGCAAGTTCCAGATGCGCGCATATGCGCGAGCCTTGTTGCCTTTTGAGCGCATGCAGATGAGCCTGTACTGGTTGAGGTAAGGCTTGTCGAGCGTGACCACGATGTCCTCGACCATTGACTGTATGTCGGGAGCCTTGACAACGTCCATAAGTACCGATTGGATATATGGAGCTTATAAATTTGGAGAATGAACAACGAAACATGGGTTCGGATTACGGAAAGCACATGTCAGACATCATTTTAGGTGGACAAGACGGACTTGTCAATGTCTTAGGCATAACGATGGGAGTGGCGACGGCGGCGCCGAGGACAGAACTCGTGCTGCTGTCCGGAATAGCCGCGACTGTTGCCGAGAGCATCTCCATGGCCGCGGTGGCATACACATCCACTTCTGCATCTATCGATTATGAGCATATGAAAGCGAATCAGGCGGGCATGAACAGGGAGGATGTCGAGAAAACAGTCAAACTGCTCTCCGGCCATCTTGCGCAGGAGAAAATCGAATATGTGCATTCCCGCCTCATTGTGCATAGGTCGGACAAGCCGCACGAATTGCCCATGCAGAAGGCGGTGTCTGTCGGCTTCTCCACCCTGTTAGGTTCCGCCGTGCCCCTGCTGCCGTATTTCATCATGCCGGTCCATGACGCCATCATCGTGTCTGTGCTTCTCTCCGCGCTCGTGCTTTTCGGCACAGGCGTGCTCAAGGCCAGGCTTATGAAAATGAAGAACTGGAAGCGGTCTGGAGCCGAGATATTGCTTGTGGGCGGCTTGGCGGCGGCTGCGGGTTATCTCTTGGGCTATGCGCTGAGAATTCCGGTTTAAGAAAAAAAGAGAATCACGTTTCTTTTATTTAGTGTTTTATTTGGCACTAATTTTTCCTCGGCCGTCCCGGGCCGCGCCTGATTTGTTTTTGCCCTTTTGTTTCCTGCTTTTTCTTCGGCCTGCCCACGGGGCGCTTGGCAGGACCGGACTGGCGCGGCGCTGTTTCATTCGTCTTTATCAGACGGCGGATTTTCTGCCTCACGTTTGGCGGAATAGGCGCGATGGAGATTGCGCGGCGCGAGAGGAAACGGGCTGATGGCGATGGCGGAGATAGGTCGGAGAGCGGCGGGACAGGCTCGGGGAGCGGCTGGATTGGTTCGGATGAAGACGATGAGCTTTCATCTGATGCAGAATCATCAGATACAGACTCGTCTGATCTGAGAGGCTTGTCGATGGATTCGCTCGCCGGCATTTCGGCGTATTCGGCCTCATCCGCTCCTGCCGCCTCTGACACGGTGGGCTGCTCTGGCGCGATGGACTCGCTTATCTCCTCGAGCGATGCTTCGGGCTCGCCGGCGTCATTCAGCACTTCGGCATTGTCCTGCTCCGCCTGCGCGTTCTCCTCGATTTGCGCATCTATCGTCTCGTCCAGATCGCGGAACTCCGAGGCGGAATCGAGCTTTTCCCCAAGTTTTTTGAGGGTCTGATAGGACTCTTCGGATTTCTGGCGCCTTGAGGCGTAGTCTGATGGACTGGCTGATATTTCGCCGTCCTTGGCCATTCCCTCGCCGCGGGCCTGCGCGCGGTTTTTCAGCTCCGTGCGCAAAGCCTCGAGCTCGGCGATTGTTTTCGAGATGGCCTCGTCGTCCACTTCGGAACTCTCGCTCTCGAGAGGGGATGCGCGGGTCATCCATGCAGGCACTGGCCGGCCGGTGATTGGCATGGTGGCTCCGGAGTATTTTTCCGCACCAACATCAGAATCATTGGATGAGACATCTGAACTGCCTGAATTGTCTGAACCTTCTTGTCTTTCTGAAACATCTGATGCGTCTGAAGCATCCGAACCATCTGATGCGCCTGACTGCCCACTGGAGCCCTCATCAGACGATGAGGAGAACGAGGGCGAGTTGATGCGCTCGGGCATCATAGTGGTCTCTTCGGTGTAGCGGACAGATGCGGCCTCTTGCGCCTCTGAATATGCTTCGCTCTCCACTTCTTTCTCATGCCCCTCTTCTTTTCCTGCATATGCCCCCGTCTCTTCATCAGCCGAATCAGATCGGGATTGGGATTCACGGAACTGTTGGGTTGTGGAGAATTCCGGCTTGCGGCGCGCGGCTATGAGATTGCGGGTCTTTGACAGGACATCGGAATCTGATGTGCTGCTCCCCCCGATGACGGAGGATTCATCGGCTGGCGCGGGGGCTGATTCGCCCGATTTTGAGCTGGAGCTTGGGCCGGACTCGAATGCGGATGAGGAGGCGGACGCCGAAGAGGAGACCGATGTCAAAGAGCGCCCGGCATCAGAGTATGCCGATGCGCCCGATGAAGACGCGCTCCCGCCGTCATGAACAGGCGGGCGGGTGGCGGGCGCGGGCGGGGTGGGGCCGCGGTCGTCGATGATGGGGCGGTTGAAGTAGCCGTAGAGGCCAAATGCTATCAGGCCGACGAGCAGAAAACCGCCCGCGAACGGCCAGAGGCCGAGCAATTGATCGGCATTGAATAACGGTTGGGAAGTGGAATTCGAGTTGTTGGCAAGAGGTGTGATGGCGCCAGTGGTCGGCGGGGCAACCACGACAGGCACGCGGCTCTCGGTGGCCGGGATGACGCCGACAAGGTAATCGGGGATGCCGTATGTGTAGAAGCCGCTCTGGTCAGCCGAGTAGGCATAGCGGCCGTTGGCATCTGTCACACCGCTGACGCGCAGGCCGCTCGGCATGATGAGCTGTATCGTGGCGCCGCTGATGGGAAGGCCGGTCGGGGTGAGCAATTGCAATGAGACAGTCTGTCCCTTGTCTACAAGAGTGGGCGCGCTCAATTCGGCCGGCGGGTGCGCCGAGCTTGTGACGGGCGGCTTGGCTGATTTGGCCGCCATGTCATCGACAACCACCGGCAGGCTGAAAACAACCTCGAAGCGGCGGCCCGCCGGCAAATCTCCGGCGTTCCATGCCGCCTGTCGGCCGTCGGTTGAGGAAGGCCTGATACTGTAGGTGATGGGGATGTACGGGGGAAGATAGGAGAGGTCTTCTGACAAAGTGAGATTCTGCCGGTCAGACGGCCCGTTGTTTGTCACTGTGAGGATGATGACGGTGCCATTGCGCGAATGTATGATGCCGGTGTTCGGGTTGATGGAATCCATCGGGCGTATCTGCATAAAGCGTTGCACGGACAGGCCGTTCTGCTCGTAGTTGGAGGTGTAGTCTGCCATGATTGTGCCCAATGCGAGAAGAAGCCCAAGTAAAAGCACGTAAAAGCGCACACCATTCACCTCGATTTATTACGTATGTAAGGAGGGAGGAATATATAAAGCTTTTGTAAAATGCGTAAAAATATGTATTTGCATTTGGATAAAATGCGTTTGGTTCGAAATAATTCCTGCAGTCGGTTCAGTCTTGCTCCTTGTGCTCCCCCCGCCGCCCGTAAATCGGCTTCGAGCGCGGCCGTGATGAGCGGAATAATTCTTTCGGCGGGCCTGATGGCCCAGGTCTGCTCCAGTCGGGTCTGTCCACCTCGCGCTCGAATTTGCGCCATTCGAAATTGGCCTCCGCATGATGCCCCGTCTCGATGTCGATGAACATGTAGCGGCTGCCGGCGGTCTGGAATTTTCGCAAGAGCAATGCGCGCGCGTCCTCGAGGCGCATGGTGCGGGCGCGGCTCGAGGTGACGAAGATGCACAATGACGCCCCGCTCCTCGCAAGGCGGGCGAGCGATTCCTCGAATTCGCGCCCGTTGCCGAACTGCACCTCGATGGCGAGAGTCCCGCTGCCGGGCTTTGTGAACATGGCGAAAAGAGGCGACTGCATCGGGGTGTAGCCGTAGCGGACGGCGATGTCGCCATACGCCCGCTCGAGGCTGTCCAGCAGCGGGCCGTCGGGTTTTCTCACCGCCAATATGGCTTCCTCGAGTTCCATGACAGGGTTAGCACGCGAATTCAAATAAATGGGAGGGACAGTTTTATCGCTCGCGCATAAAATCCGCTATCGATATAAGGGTTGGTTACGAACCCCAAGTTTATGCCCACGCTGAAAGCAGAAGAAGGCGCGCTCCTCGTATCGATAGCCCGCCAATCTCTTGTGGAAGCGCTTGGCGGCAAAGCTTCCCCGCCGCCCGAAACGACACCGGCCATTGAGGAGCCGCGCGGGGTTTTCGTCACATTGCACACATATCCGAAAATGGAATTGCGGGGCTGCATAGGATTCGTGCGGCCAGACCACCGCTTGGCTGATGCAGCCGCCCTCGCGGCAAAACTCGCGGGTTTGGAGGACGGCAGATTCCCGCCAGTGAAATTATCGGAGCTCAAAAATATAATTTTCGAGGTGAGCGCGCTCAGTGTGCCGCAGGCCATCAAGTCGGAAGACGCGGCCTCGCGGCAAAAGGCCGTGCATATAGGCACAGACGGGCTCATCATCCAGTACGGCGGCGCATCGGGCCTTCTTTTGCCGCAGGTGGCATTGGAATGGAATTTCACCCCCGCCGAATTCCTGCAGGCAGTGTGTGAAAAAGCCGGCCTGCCAAAAGACATGTGGAAGAGCCCGTCAGCGCGACTGTGGACATTTGGCGCGGAGATATTTGTCGAGGGGAAGCCGGGCGGCCCGGTGGCCAGGAAGATGATGATAAGATAGAAGATTGAGAATATGGATTTATGGAGATAATTCTGATGAAAGCCACCATAAAACGCGCCGCGGATTCGGCCCAGATAAACCTGCCCCCGGCAGCGCTCGAGGCGCTCGGCAACACCGACGAGGTGGATGTGTGGGTGCTGGGAAAGGGCGTGGTGCTGCTCACGGAAACCGGGGCGCTGGACAAGAATGCGGCAGGTGTCACAGGCGCGACCTCCGGCGCAACCTTGGATGCTTCATCGAAAATGCGGGCGGGAGCGGGCGGGCGGACCGCCGCAACAGCCGCATCCGACGCTCTTCTGCCGAGCCTCTCGCCCGACGAGAATTCGGTCATCAGAAAACTGCTCACCATACGCTTCGAGGAGAGGACGGTGCCGCATGTTGCCAAGAAGATAACGACGGCTGAGAAGAAGGTGCTCGAGCAATTGGTGGCGCGCCGCCTTATCGAGGTTTTCAAGAACGCCAAATACAAGGAGGGCGTGTACAACATCAGCCAGAAGGTGTATTCTGCCGTCGCGTCTCCGGCGAATTTTGAGGCGGACAAATACGCACCAGCCGGTCTTTCGCCGGACACTGAGAAGAGGACAGTCCAGTCCGCGCCGGCGCCCCGCATCTCGTATCAGACCGCGCCTGCGTATTCATCATCTTCATCGCCCCAATCATCTGCCAAAAGTCTGCGGCCGCCGATAAATTCGGCCGAGCATCTGGCCAAATTCGGTTATATGGTGCTCAACACCGAAGACGAGGCAAAAACCGTGATGGTGCAGATACAGCCCATGCTCAAAAACGACGACGTGCGCGGAATACGCGGATTTGACAAGCGCTATTATGTGCTCAAGCGCTCTTTCCTGCACCAGTATGCGGGGCTCGTGCTTGCGCAATTGGACAGCGGCCCGGCCGTGGCGGAGAAAATCGCAGCCGCGCTGAACCTCGACACCGATGCGGTGAGCGTCATACTCATGATAATGGCCGACGAGGGGGAAGTCATCGAGAAGAGGAAGGGCATGTGGGAGCGGGGATAGACAGATATGCAAATGGAGGAAATCGGCAAACACCCCGAAAATTTTCGGTGATAACACCATGACAATTTCTGACAAAACAATCATCCGCGACCCCGTGCAGGGCACGATTGAACTCAGCCCGATTGAGGCGCGGCTCATGGACACGCCGATTTTCCAGCGTTTGCGCGGCATCAGACAATTGGGCATGACGCACCTTGTTTACCCCGGCGCGCATCACACCCGCTTCGAGCATGCGCTGGGCAGTTTGCTTTTGGCGGACAAGATGGCGAGAGCAGTCGAGCTTGCCGCTCCGGAAAGAAAACGTCTCCGCCTCGCAGCATTGCTGCATGATGTCGGGCATCTGGCATTCTCCCATGATTCGGAGAGCGTCACCGCTTCCCGCCTCGGCGACCATGAGAAACGGGGGGCGAAAATGATTTTGTCGAGCCCTCTTGCCGAAATCATTGAAAGAGAGGATGACCCGAAAACAATCGCGAGATGGATGCAGGGGGAATCATACGGACAACTCATCACATCTGACGTTGGTGCGGACAGGATTGATTATCTCTTGCGCGACGCGCATTACACCGGCGTGGCATATGGCGTGATTGACGGCGCACGCATCTTGTCCACTCTGCGTTGGGAGAAAAACAAGCCTGCTTTGCGCGGCGGGGGTTTGGAGGCGGCTGAATCGTTGATTATGGCCCGCTTCGAGATGTTTCATGCTGTTTATTACCATCATGCCGTGAGAATGGCGCGCGCCATGCTGCAGGCCGCTCTGCTCGAAGCGCTCGATGATTCAGGGATGGATTGGCCCGCCGCCACGCTTGACGGCGACACCATGATGCTTGTGCGCCTTCGCGCGCTGCCGGCGGCAAAACAATTTGTGGATGGGCTGCTGACAAGGCAATTGCACAAAAGGGTGTGGCTCGGCCGCTGGTCGGAGATGGATGCGGGCGTGAAAAAGAGCGCCAAAAATGGCGAATTGGCCGAAGAGCTGAGCAAGGCTTGTGGCACAAGCATTTTGGTGAGCGTGCCTGACCCGTTCAAGTCGCAGACCACAATCGAGATTCTGGATGAAGAGGGAGGGTCGAAATCTCTTGGAGAGGCTTCGCCGCTCGTGGCATCTTTGGAAGAGGCGGCAGAATCCCGCGCGCAGCTCATCATCGGCGCGCCGGCAAAAGAGCGGGAGCGGGTTTCGCTTATTGTGAAGAAGAGGATGGAGAAGTAGAAATTGAGAGTGGAAAAATAATTTTCTAAAAATCCAGCAATCTTCTTTGTGTGAGCAATCTGCTTTGTTTCTTGTATTCGTTGAGCGGAAGCTTGAGCTGCAAGACAAGAGCGATGAGTGCTTCATCGAGTGAACGTTGATCGAAGTCTTCGCCCTTGAATGCGGTTGCAATGCGAGTATTCACATTCTCGACTGCCTTCTGAACACCCTTGCCTCCGTAACGCTTGTCGCCGTCGCGAAGTTCAATTGCTTCATGACTTCCGGTAGATGCCCCTGATGGAACAGCTGAACGACCGAAT
>CAIXYX010000131.1 GCA_903923795.1 uncultured Microcaldota archaeon | reverse complement strand
TGCTCTCCGTTCGCCACCCTCTCCATTTATCTTTTTTCCGCTCCAGATGCTCCCGATGCATTTGGAAAAAATATTCCTCCTCTCGCTTCTTCTGTCCCTGGCTTTAATCTGCGCTTCACCCTCTCTCCACGCCTATCTTCCTCCCATCCCCGAGGTGGGCAAGGCCTGCCCCATCGACCATCACAACTGCTGCGACCCAAGCTGGAAGGATGACGCGGGCAAATGCTGCGCCATAAGGGGAAAAGAGGACTATTATGCGAGTGAAAAAGAATGCAGCGCAGGTACAGTTTCTCCAGATCAAAATACTAAACTGCCGGTCGTGATTCCCCTCCGTGACCCGGCGGACGTGGCCTTGCGCGAATATTCGCAGGTATGGGATGAGGGCATAGCCGAAGAGACCGACCCCGACATGGCTCCGGTGCTCACAAAATATTATGCAGCCGGGGGCGACTGCGGCGACTTGGGTTCGGGCGGCTCGTGGTCTGCCGCCTTCATCTCTTATGTGATGATTCAGAGCGGCATCTCTTTCCCCGCCAGCTGCGCGCACATAAATTATTTCAGGACAATACAGCAGCATCCGGGCGAATGCCAGACCTATCCGATGGACAAGATAAGCCGGATAAGCAAAGGCGACATCCTCTGCCATTGTTCGGCCCGCAGCGGGGGAAGCTGCTATATCAATTACAGCGATTTGCCAAAGGGATATGCTTCGGCGCATTGCGACATCGTGACCAGCCGCAACGGCAACAATATCGAGATAGTGGGCGGCAATGTGGCCTCCCCGGACTGCCATCTTCCGGCTTGCGACCCGAACGTGCAGGGAGTGACCGTCAACAAAAGACCTCGTGACATCTCGAACTTGAACAGCCAGTATTTCGGCTACATCTCGTGCGGCAATTCCAATTCCGGCCCCGCTACGGGTGATGTGCCGAGTCCGCCCCCGTCTTCTTCAAAACAAACCAGCGCATTCTGCCCGGGCCCGGCCGCAATGTATTTTCTGGCTTTGATGGCGTTTATTTTGAGCAAGAGAATGCGATGACGAGTTCGAAGATATTTTGACCAACCTCTCCCTTTTTCTTCTTCATCCGTGCATATATTCACCGGGTGCGCCGGAATGAATAACTTCATGCCAAGAATTCCCGATATGCCTCTCAGCGACAAAACTCTCGCTTTGTACAAAGGGCGTAATTCCGAGATGAAGCGAACCATCCGCTATGAATTCTATCTCTTCGGCCCGCTCGACACCATACCCCCGCGCACTTCTGACGGCCATAAATTCGCCATGAAAATTCCATATCCTCAAGTGTTCCATGCGCAGGAGCCAGAGCTGCTCGGCTATGTCGGCTATATCAAATACCTGTTTTTCGGCACAAAGACCATCATGACCTATGATTACCGGCCAAAAGGGGCGGAGCGAAAAAAGAATAATGCGTATGGGGTGCGCTCTTTGGGCTATTTCAACGAGTTTTTAGCCTGTGCAGATTTGGCTCTTAATCACCCGAAACTCGCGTATATTATCACCACCGACACCCCTGAACCTGAAAGGCGGAGGCAGCTGGAGAAAGTCGGTTTGCCAATTGGAATAGCCACGCCTCTCGAGAGATGGGTTGAGGGTTTGGTGGCGGGAATTGAGTTTCGACTTTGAAACCGAACCGCGGCAATCGACAGCCCCTGTGGGCTGTCGGTGCGCCAACGGCACCCAAGTGCCGTTGGCCGAGGGGAGCACATGCTTTTCTGTCATCCCCTCCCCAGTTTGAGGTTCTTCCTGACCCTCCCCTAAGAGCGCCGGAAGACCATACGCCCGGCTCTTGTGAGCCGGTCTATGGCTAGCCCTGACGGTCTAGCCACCGGAAACCTACCCCTTCCTATGTTTAAATAGGGTCTTTCGCGCCATCTCTTTTGGTGATCATATGGGAACAATTCGTGTCAATCTTCGAGGAGAGCCAGAGCGCATCGTCAAAGAGATGATTGAGGATGGATGGGCGAATACACCTGAGGAGGCCATCCGAATGGCGTTGATGATGTATTTCATCAAACTCAAAGAGGTGAGGATGCTGCCCTGAGAAGCATATCTTTATATTAATTCATATCAATAAGTTATTAGACAATAACTAAAAGTGATTGATATGAAAACCAAAATGATACAATTGGAAAAGCTTGCCCCCTCACCGACCCTGAACACGGTGATGATGGTCGAAAAAACCATGGAAGATATGGATGAGAGCGTTTTCTCTATCGCTGATATCAAGAGAAAACTCCCAAAGCAGGTCAATCACAACACGCTGATGGTCATCATGGATTACCTCGAGAAAAGCAACAAGATATTCGTCAGCCTGCGCGGGATAAGCTGGATAGAGAACCCGAATCAGAATCTCAAGAAAGCGGTATCAAAAGGCATGGAGCTATGAAAAACGTCCGAGTCATCCTTTCAGATGATGCCGAGGCGGCCTATAAGGAGCTGAGCGAACGGGCTCGTTCATTAAAAGTCGAGCGTTCTATCCTCAGATCCATAGACGAGAAGAAAAAAGCCATAATGGCGAATCCTCATTATGGCGAACCGGTGCCCAAATACCAGATTCCGCCGGTTTATATCGAAAAATACGGAATCAACAACCTGTTCTGGGTCCAACTAGCGGATTTCTGGCGCATGCTCTACACGCTCACCAATAACGGGCAAGTGGAGATCATCGCATTTGTTTTGGATATCAAGAGCCATCCGGACTATGACCGACTCATGGGTTACAAGAAGGACCGTGTTCGGAAGTAGGTCGTTTCATCATTATACCTTTTTTCTCCGCAAGTGCATCCTCAAACCCACCGGAAGACCACCGGAAACCTACCCCTTCCTATGTTTAAATAGGGTCCAAAGTCCTATCGTCTTATGGTGAAGCCATGGGTACATCGATGATTTTCAGAAGGCACAACGATTATGGCGCCCGCCTCGCAGATATGAGCAAAGAAGACCTTGAAAAATTGGACAAAGCGAGCCCTTATTCCAAAAATCAGGATCTTCCGGCAGGCTGGTCCCTCCCCCTTGAATTGCACAATAGCGATATCCATATCCTTGTCTGGTGGCATGGCATGCTCATGCGCTTCGAGAAAGCACCCGAGCAGGAGCTTCTCCATCGAAAATTCTGGAATAGATATCGGGGTAAAATCGAAAACAGGAGCGAATGGACCATAGTGCTTAGGATTCTTCGTTATTGTCTGCATGTGGCAGAACGGAATTATAGGAAAAAACACCGTGAGCTGAAGTTGCAAAAGAAATAATCCGCAAATCCAGAGATGATAGTTATGAACGATTTTCCACTGTCTCTCGGCGTTCTGCCAAAGCAGAGCACAAAGCCTTATATAATTCATACTCAACAGTATGAATTGGTGAATAAAATGGTTGAAGTATATGAACGTGGCCAGATTGTCATCCCGAAATACATCCGGGACATGCTCAATATCATGCCGGGGACGAGACTGAATGCTAGTGTGGAAAACAACAAGATAATCTTGGAGAAATCGAATTTCGCTGAAGAGTTGGAAGCCATTAGGGCCGAAATCGCCACGCCAATGAGCAAAGACGAAGTAGAAGCACAAATCAAGAAGTCCCGAGATAAGATGCACAAAGAGTGGTTGGATGTTTATCGACGCTAATATCTTCATACAGGCATACGCGATCAAGAGTCAGGAGTCTATCCGCTGCATTCAACTGCTTAAAAAAATAGATTCGGGAGAGCAAAATGCCTTTACAAGCCCATTAGTCATGGACGAAGTGCTCTATTATATCCTTGAAAACAAGGGCATAGAAAACGCCGAAAAGGTATGGAACAATGTTCTAAAAAT
>CAIXYX010000130.1 GCA_903923795.1 uncultured Microcaldota archaeon | reverse complement strand
ATCGGCGTTCAGTCACCCTTACTAGCCGAATCCCAATTGGTTTCTTTTCCTGCCGTTACTAGAATGTTTTAATTCTCGGCGTATTCGTCCATTGCAGGACACGGTGCAACGCCGGGATCGCAGGCTGCCTGCGCCTCCCCCGGCCCTTTCGCGGCTTGCCGCGGCACTTCGATCTACCAGAGCCTAGCCATCCACTGAATGGTGTTAAACAGCTTACCACATCCAGGAATCCGTCTGGCTGCCTACTCGTCATAACCATGTGGGCCGGTTCACGGAAAGAATCCGGTTTGATGGATGAATGCAAATTGCATCCTTCAATCGGACCAGACGGCCCGATTGCCCCCGCTCCACCCATATGCACCAGCTATGTCGGTGAACTTACAAGTTCGGTAGCCCATGCTAATGAGTGTTAGTGTTCATCGCAACCGGACAAGTCCGATGCTGATGTCGGCGCTTAACGTGCGGCCGAAACGGGTAGCTACAAGTATAGTTAGAAGGGTATTTAAAGGTATGCACGGCGGAGGTTCGAGGTGAAAAGGGATGGGGTGAAAAGGGCTTCGGGGTGAAAAATGGCAGGGACAATCGATTTCGAGATGAAAATAAGAAATTGAAATTATTTTTCGGGAGTCTGCTTTTAATAATTTCCATGCGGACAGAGAGAACATGTCAGAAGAAACCCGAATCATGGGCAAGGATTCTGCAATGCAGTCGGCCGAGTTGGCGGGCGAGCTTGTTTATACCGCCCCAACCGAGGTGACAGTGGCCTCGAGCGACAAGCACGGCAACGCTATTCTGCAGGCCGTCGAGGCGGTGAGCGGCGGGCAGAAGGGCGTTTATCTTACAGTGAATTGGCCGCACCACAAACTGAAGGCTTTTTTCAGGGCGAAAAACATCGACAGCTCGCACATCAAATTCGTGGACGCCATAACGGCGATGGCCATGCCGCATATCCGCAACCATGAGACTTGCGCATTTATCCAGCATCCGGCAGATTTGACATATATGGACGTGCAGATTCTCGAGGCACTCAAGAATATTGAGGGGAAGAAATTCCTCATCGTGGATTCGGTGTCAACGCTCATGGCTTACAATGAAAAGGAGAAAGTCATGCGCTTCATGCACGCACTGTCCGCATCATTGAAGAGCGGCGGAGATGCGACACTCATCACACTGGAGAGCGGGGATAACGCCGCGGCCCGGCAAGTTTGCGAGCAGTTTGCCGACCAGATAATCCACGTGTAAAAATCTAAGGCTGCCGCTGATTTTTGAAAAAATAATTAGAAAAATGAAAAATATATTTCTAGTTCACTTTGCCCGTCAGCGTGCCCGAGTCGGTGTAATTGAAGCTTGTTGCCGAATCCATGTAGTTGATGGCCACGCGCACCGAGTAGGAGCCCCCTGACGCCGGAACAGTCGAGAAGTTGCCCACGACAAGAGTGCCGGATTCCTTGCCGTTGGCGATGGACACGGAGGTGTTATTGGTCAGGGTGAGCGTGTTGAGCGTTATGTTGATGGCTGTGATGTTGACGTCGGTGCCGGCCTTGTCCTTGAACTTGATTGAGAATATGCCGGAACTGTTGAGCTGCCAGCCCGACACGCCGATTTGCGTGAATCCGGACGCCCGGCTGCCCAAGAAGGTGCCGGTGTCGAAGATGCCGAGCGCGAATAGCGCGCCGACAACCAGTACGATGAGCAGGAGCGCCCATCCATATGTCATCAGAAAATCCAATGCCGCTTGACCCCGCTTCCCCACACGCATGATCGGCATACATTTAGAGGATTTAAAATGATAGACGGCCGAGGCTTGAGCATTTAGAGGATGAGAAGGCCGATCGCGCGGCTTCGCTCATTTCCCCTTCATTTTGGCCTCGATTTGAATCAGAAAATCCTCGGCAGTCTCAATTGCGTGCTGAGCCTCGTACCTTGAGACCACGCCCGCTTTCTCATAGATGACCCGATGCCTCTTGCGCCTCATGTCATCGAACAAATCAATTTTGGCAGATAGCTTTGCTCCCAGCTTCGCATCGGCGTAATCCACAACCGCTTTGTGATGATTCTCGCCGACAGCCATGTACCCGTCATGGAACATCAGGGCCCTTGCAGACTGGAGCATGGCATTGTAAGCGATGGAGAATGCCCAGTCGAAATCAGTATCAAGAATCTTCTTTGCAACGTCGATGTCTCGTTTAGCCGCACCTAGACATTCTTTTGCTTGAATTGCGTCAGGCTCGACTCTTCGCACCCTTCCCTCCTTCAACAAATCGCTCAAATTCATCCAAATCCCCGACCAGCATTATCTTCTGGCCGTGGATTACGTCGGATAAAAAGCCCTTGCTTTTGGTTCGAAGGAATTCCTCTTCTGGATAGATTGAGTAATTCACCTCACGGCCGATGCGGGCCTCTAGCCGCTTAATAACTGGGGCGATTGCGGCGGGCTTTATGGAACCAATCAGCATAATGTCTATGTCGCTGCCAGGTCGCTCAAGGCCTTTTGCATATGAGCCGAAGATGAAGGCGAAGTGGATTCCGTTAGATTTGACGAGGGCGGCTCGCAATTGGCCACCTAAACCGTCTGTCTTTAGTATGATGCTCTTGAGCTCGGAATAGATGGGGCAGCTCGAGTTTGTTGTGTAATAGAGCAGATTGGCTTGTCGCTCGCTTGTTAGAATGCCCGCTTTCTCCAGCTTGGCAAGCTCCGCACTCACGGCGTTGGTCGGCTGGTTGATTTTTCGGCCAACCTCGCGCAGATAGAAACGGTCTTTTGGGTTTGTGAAGAAGAGGGAGAGGATTTGACGCCTCGTCTCCGAAGTGATGAGGCTTTCGAGCATGAATAAGTTATTTATACAAGTGTTTAAGAATGTTATACAGACTTTCGCGGAAGATGTGATTGAGGAATTGGCGCAAAACAGCGAGGAAAAGGAAAGGGTTGGAAAAAGCGTCTCGCCGATAATCATTTCCCCGTTTTCATTTTCCCCGTCGTAACCTCGATAGCTTTATATATTTGCTCGCCCGCATGTATGTCCACTACGTCGAGGCGACCCCACGGGTCTGCCAAGTCGTCGGCGGCTCGGTGCCCAATGAATGCATGCGAGCTGGAAAAAACGAACACCCCTTAGGCCTGTTCATCTGGTTTTCTATGGGATTCGGATGGGAATCGGGCTCCTGTTCGATTCGACGCACGCGATCAAGTGACTATACGAGGACATGCGAATAGAAGTAAGCGTGGTCCTCTCGTCAATTCATACTTTGCAATTTGCGAGAACGACTCCAGTTGATCCTGCTGGAGGATACTGCTATCGGAGTACGATTAAGCCATGCAAGTCAGTTCACGACCATCGTGGACGGCGTACGGCTGAGTAACACGTAGTCAATCTGCCCTCAGGACAGGCATACCCCCGGGAAACTGGGGTTAATTCCTGATAGGCCATCTATGCTGGAATGCTTGATGGTTCAAACCGCTGGGTGAATCGGAATCCAGTCGGCCTGAGGATGAGACTGCGGCAGATTAGGTAGTTGGTGAGGTAACGGCTCACCAAGCCGATAATCTGTAGGGGCAATGGGAGTTGGAGCCCCCAGAAGGGCACTGAGACAAGGGCCCTAGTCCTACGGGATGCAGCAGGCGCGAAACCTTTGCCATGCGCGAAAGCGTGACAGGGGAACTCCGAGTGGTAGAAGGTTTTACTTTCTATCTTTTTGTCAATCCAAACAATTGGCAGAATAAGGTCTGGGTAAGGCCAGTGCCAGCCGCCATGTTGGGAGTGTTCACACCCCCGACACGGTATGCGGTAATACTGGCAGAACAAGTGGTACCCACGAATATTGGGTCTAAAGAGTCCGTAGCGGGCCGACTAAGTCCACTGTGAAATCTGGCGGCTTAACCGTCAGGCGGGCAGTGGATACTGATCGGCTTGGGAGCGGGGGAGGCCGGGAGTACTGGCGGGGTAGCGGTAAAATGCTGTAATCCTGCCAGGACTACCAGTGGCGAAGGCGCCCGGCCAAAACGCGTCCGACCGTGAGGGACGAAGGCTAGGAGAACGAATCGGATTAGATACCCGAGTAGCCCTAGCAGTAAATCATGCGGACTGTGGTGTTGCGCCGACTTCGAGTCGTCGCAGT
>CAIXYX010000129.1 GCA_903923795.1 uncultured Microcaldota archaeon | reverse complement strand
CGCAGGGCTTAGGACCCTGTTCCTTAGGGATTCGTGAGTTCAAATCTCACTCTCTGCACAGCTTTTTTCTCCGGAGGAGAAAAAACCTGGGAAAACGAATTATCGAAGGCAGTGCCCGTTAATCCGAAGTAGCGCCGGAAAACGAAAGACCCAAATACTATTATAATCCGTGCCCGAGTCGTCGAGGACGTGTCCCCCGAACCGTTGATGTACCAGCAGCCTGCATCTCGTGAGGCTGAAGAAGAGGAGGAGAAGGCGAAAAAACTCCTTAACAAGCGCCAGAATAAGCCTGCATCGACAATGGCGGCAGAGCAGGCGAAATTGCAGGCAGCTCATGCGCCCCCGCCAGTGCAAACGGCGGTAAAGGCGGTCGAGGAATCGGCACCAGTTGCAGCACCGAAAGTGGAGAGCGGCCCGATCTCTGGACCTCGACCGGCGGTGAGCGAGCAGACCAAAACTAAGGAAGTCACAAAAGTCGATAGATTTGTCTCGAGTTTTGTCAATGAGGAGAGCGGGCATCAGACGGTGAGCGTGAGCGAGAGCGAACTCATCTACAATGAGCACGAGAAAGCGCAGGCAAGCCATCTGGATACTTCGGATTCGGCCCCCGTAGAGATAGAGAAGGGGCAGGTGCAGGAGAGCGAGCACATAGGGCAGGTGGTGAAGAAAGAGGACCAGACCATGCTGCGGCAGGCGCAAGCGGCGCAGATTGTTCAGGCAAGGCCGATGCTGGTTGTTGCGGAGCCAAAAAAACGAAAAGAGGCGAAAGCCCGCGAGAAGGAGATGCTAAAAATCGAGGAGATTCTGCCCGCGCAGGTGGTGAGGGCGGAAGTGGCGCAGAAGACATTTGCACCGAAAGCCGTGATAGAGCGCGAGGTGAAGACTGCGCTTGATTTGGCCCTTGAGCATAACCGGCCCGCGTTGGTGGTCAGCTCGGTGCTTGAGAAAAGGCAGAATGAGCAGTTCACCGAATCGCTGATGCAGGTAGACGAGAGGAGGCTGTCTGCGCTGGCATATGAGCTGGACCACCGGCTGAAAGCTGACAAAATGACCCGCATGAGATTGATGGGCCAGATGGTCCATGAACAGGATTTGGTGAAGAAGAGGAGGATTAGGGTGAAATTGAAGAAGTTGCAGATTCACATCGCATTCTATTCCAAGACTAAGGGGATGATAGGGCGGCTGTTAGGCGGATTTTTTGGCAAGCTGGCGAGTTTATTGAAGAAATGAAAATGATTAGAGAAATGAGATATAAAGAATGAAAAAATAAAGAATGAGAAAAGAAGCCGACGAAAAACAATCCGCTTACTTCTTCACGCGTTTCTTTGGCCTGAGATGCTTGTAACCGCACTTGCGGCAGTGCTCGACCCCGAGTTTGTTGCGGGACTTGCATTTGCGGCAAATGACAATTTTGGCCAGTATGGCGTCTGCTTCGGCGAATTTACCCATGAGAATAACCTCTAAGCGATTGTTCTATATCTGAGATGAGCAATGAATATATAAAAAGGTGAGCACAAAGTCAGAAGAGATAAATTGACGCCTTCGTAGCTCAGCGGTAGAGCGCCTGTCTTGTAAACAGGAGGTCGAGAGTTCAATCCTCTCCGAAGGCTAAACAAGTGTCGTTCGAGCGTTCCGAATGTAATTCTTTTTCCCAGGTTTTTTGCCCTCCGGGCAAAAAAGCTGTTTTCCGAGGTTTTTTCTTTCGGCACGAAAGAAAAAAGCTCTCATGGGTTCAAATCCCACCGAGGGCTTTAGACCCCCGTCAATAATCTAAGGCGGGGATTGGCATTAGTAACATATATAAATACTGACAACCACATATATCAGAGGTGTATGCTCATGACGATTAGAATATTTGGATTTGGAAAAAAGAATGCCGAGATCAAACAGATGGAGCAAAAACCCGCCCAACAGACTCTTGTTGAAGCGAAAATCGAGCTCAGCCAACGCCAACTGATCACAAATCGCACAAACGAACTCATCCAGAAATTCACCTCACATTTTGGCGCGCGCGAGGGAAAGAAATTTGCAGATGCACTCAATTTTGAATTGAAAAGCCAGGAACTCAGTGAAGGCGCCTGCAAAGCAGTGCCAGTATATCGCACGAACCGCCATGGGGACATCGTCACGGATTGGACTCCTAGCGGCAAGCGCATTAAACCGGTTGAACATTACGACTTTGAACCGTATACTGACGCGGAACGGGAAACGATAAATCTGGCACGCAGTGAGACTTTGCTGCTTAAAGCCGAGAAGGGAGTCTGCAAGGCGCTGAACTCGAGAGACGCGCCGGACATTGATTCGATCCTTACGGGCACAAAACAATATCAAACCCGGCAAATGCATTCGTAAGGCTGTCAAAGCCCTCAAAACCGTTTTGAATGGTTCGATACGAGTGCCGGGAATGATAATAAAAAATTGGAAAAGAAAAACAAAAATTCTACTTTTTCTTCTTGAACATCCCAGCGATGCGTTTCACCACTACCAGCGCGATGATGATTCCGAACAGATAGATGAACGGCATGTACTGGTCCATCTCCTCGGCAAACGTCGCGGTGCGCACAGGCATGGCGAAGTCGGCCGAATCGGAGAAGCTCTTGCCCTGCGGGTTTTGGAAGTCCATCAAAAGGCCCGACAATTGCGAGCCTGCCGTGGCGTCCTTGTCAACCGTGATGACATAGGTCAGGTTGATTGATTGACCCGGAGCCAATGAGTCGATGTATCTCACCGTGCCGTCTGTCGAGAATGGGAAGAGGGGCTTTATGCGCACCTTCAGTTTCGACGCCGTCTCGGTGCCCGAGTTGGTGAGCGTCACGTTGACTTCCTGAACAGCACCAGCGCGCATCACGCCCTTTGCCCCGTAGTTCGCGGTGAAATCGGCTTTCGGCTTCACGGGCACGTCGAAGTGGAAAGTGGTTGTGCCGTTCTGGCGGTCCTCGCCGGTGTAATCAAGCTTGACGTCGAGCGGATAGGTGCCTGACGCGAGATTTTTCGGAACCTCTATGTGGAATGTGGCTAATGCCGAGCCTCTTGCGGCGATTGTTCCTACCACCTGCTGCGAGCCGGCCCATTTGACCTCGATGCCGCTCGATGTGGCTGTGGCGCGCGCATCCTGCACAAGGGACGAGCCCGTGTTCTGGAGGGTGACTGTCACGTCCGCAGAGTCGCCGGCGTATATGTCGACTGGGTTTGATGTGGTGATGGCTGCCGAGAAGGCGGGGGAGCCCCCGACGCGTATGTTGAGTGTGTTGCTCTCGGAGAGTTTAGTGTAGCGTTTCTCATAGGTGGTGCTCAACGACACGGGGTAAGTGCCGGCGGACGCGAGATTGTCCACAGGCAGGTAGAATGTGAATGTGCCGGCCGCATCAGAGTCATTGTAGCACAATTGCTCGATGTACTGGGTGTCTGAGCCCTGTATTGAGAGGGGGTAGGAGACCACGAGCTGCACGGCCACCCTGTCCGCGCAATTGTCGAATTCGAGGCTCTTTATGTCGAGCGTGAGGGCCACCACATGCCCGGGCTGCGCCGGAGTCTCGGAGAGGGAATAGTTCTGCAACTGCAGCTTCGGGTTGACTGATGCGAAGGAGGCGGCCGAGAAGAGCAGCATGGCCAGAGCGAAAAGCCCAAAAAGCCCCGATGGACCGGACAGGGATTGCTTGTTCATCGTCATTGCTTGTGTTTTCATCCATATCACCTATAAAGATATTTCCTTAGACGAGCTCGCGCTTGAACAGCATCAGGCTCAATGTTATCGTGCATAAACCGAATACGGCCAGCACCACGAGGTCGGGGAATACCTGGCCGAGGGAGAATCCCTTCACCATCACCCCGCGCATGGCGTCGGATGCGTAAGTTATTGGAAGGAATTTGGCGATTGACTGCAATACCGGCGGCATGGTCTGAATCGGGAAGAATGCGCCCGAGAGGAACATCATCGGCATCGACACGAGCATGCCCAGCGCCATGTACTGCTCCTGGCTCTTTGTCATAACGGAGAGCACCATGCCGACTCCGGTGGCGCCCAATGAGAAGATGGCGATGATGAATATGAGATTGGGTATGCTGCCCGAAATCGTCACTCCGAAGAGAAGGATGGCGACAAATATGATGAGGCTCGAGCGTATCGTTTCCAAGAGGAGGTAGAAAATCTGCGTGCCCACGATGATAGTCACATTAGACGTCGGCGTGAGGAACACGCGGGTGAGCGAGCCGTCCTTGCGCTCGCCGGCAATCGCCCGGCCCAGGCCCATGACTGCGCCCTGAAAGATAATCATGGCCAATATTGAGGGCAGGAGGAAATCGATGCCGCGGCGGCCATAGCCATATGGCTGGAGGACGTTGATGGAGACCGGATTCGCGACCGTCGGCGCGCCGTTCTGGATAAGTTCGAGTTGCGCGCCTGCCATGTCCTGCAATGAGATGACGACGTTTGCCTGTTCGCTTATGCCCCCGGCTTGCGCGGCGAGCATCCGGCTCTGGCCGGCCAGACGCTGCGCATCGGAATTCAGGCGCGCCTGCACGCCCAGCATCCCCTGATAGACGGCTATCTGCTGCAATGTGGATTGCTGCGAGTCTCCGGTGGCCAGTTGCTGGAGCGCGGCCATAGCCTGGTCTCCGGGGCTGAATCCGCCGAGCACCTCATTCTGGTCGACGAGATAACCCAGCGAGTTCTGCAACTCGATGATGCTCTCGCGCAGGCTCGCGCCGGAACCTGCCGAGATGGCGGAGGCTTCGCGCGCGAGGGAGGCGGATGAAGCCAGCACCGGACTGGCGTCGAACGAGGAGATGGCATAGAGCAGGGGCTGCGCGGATGTCAGCTCGCCGCGTGCGGCCTGCGCCGACATCGAGATGGCCGCCAGCCTCTGCTGCGCCAGGGAAGCGGAGAACGACTGCGAGAACATGAGGGCTGCCGATTTGCCGGCCTGCGCGACCGAGGAGTCGGATTCGTCCACCATGAGGTTAATCTGCGCGGGCTCGCCGGCCGCAACTTTATCGCCGAAGCCGGGAGGTATGATGAAAAGGATTTTGACTTTGCCCGAATCAAGCAGTTTCTTGCCCTCGTCCTGCGAGCCGACATGGTACTGGATGGAGAAGTAATCGATGGAGGAGAGCTGCTCGATGACAGAATAGGAAAGATTCGACTGGTCGTAGTCTGCCACCGCCGTCGGCAAATGCTTTGGCAAATTGCCGGCAGCATATCCGAATATGATTATCATGATTATGGGCATGAGAAGGAGCGGGAAGAGCCGCACACTGTCGCCCTTTAGCACGAGCCAGTTCTTCTTGACGATTGCCCATGTCTTGGAGACGTCGACCGCCTGCTCCACCGCGCCGTTGTGCTTGGCGGCAGTGAGATGGGGGTGCGAAGATGGCGGAGACTGGGCGGATGGGCTGTGATATGAGCCGGACTTGGCTGGTGCGGGTTTTGTTGGTGTGGTTGGAGCCATCGTATCAATCCCTTATTCAGTCTCTCAATTCTTTTTTGGTGAGGCCGATGAAGACCTCTTCCAAAGACGGTTCGCTTATCGTGAAATCGCCCAAAGCCAGTTTGCGCTTCGAGAGATAGGAGGATAATTTGTGTATGAGGCCGTCGGGCAGGCTCTTGACGCGGAGCTCGACGACATTTCCCTCGACTCGGACAGAATCGGCGCCCGCGAGCTCTTTGAGCTCGTTCGCGACGATGTTCGTGGGCCGGGCCATCATCTCGAGCTCGATTCTGTGCGAGAAGCCCTGCAATGCCTTGAGCTCCTTTGATGTGCCCATGGCGATGAGCTTGCCATGGTCCATGATGCCGATGCGGTCGCACAGCTTGTCTGCCTCGTCCATGTCGTGCGTGGTGTATATGACGGTCATACCCAATTTGTTGAGCTCCTGCGTCAGCTCGCGCAGCGCGATTCTGCTCTGGGGGTCGAGGCCGGTGGTGGGCTCGTCCATGAAAAGGATTTCGGGCGAGTGGAGGAGGCCGGCCGCCACAGACAGGCGCTGCTTCATGCCACCCGAGAAAGTGCCGGCCTTCACATCGCGCTTGTCGTACAGTGTGACTATTTTGAGAAGCTCCTCGGTGCGCTTCTTCACCGTGTCGCTGTCCATGGAATAGAGCTCGCCGATGTACCAGAGGTTCTCAATCGGCGTGAGCTCTTCGAAGAGGGAGAAAGACTGCGGCACCACGCCGATGCGGCTGCGCACGAGCGAATCCTCGCGCATGAGGTCGTAGCCGGCCACGAGTGCGTTGCCCTCCGTCGGCTTGAGCAGCGTTGTCATCATGTTGATGGTGGTGGTCTTGCCGGCGCCATTCGGGCCCAAAAAGCCGAAGAGCTCGCCTTTCTTCACTTGGAGCGAGAGATGGTCGACGGCGGTAAACGTGCCGAATTTCCTTGTGATGCCCTGCAATTCGATGGCGTAGGGGCTGGCGGAGCTTGATAAGTGGTTGGAGTTGGATGCCATGCAAATGACCCGCCGTGCACATGCTGCATTTTCTGCCATGCCGCTGTTATATTCCATTTTCTGATATATTCCATTTATTGGAATAAGTATATAAGCCTACCCGCACAAATGGGAGACATGCACAACCCAGGCGCGAAGGCCGGGCCCGATGCGCGCGCATCACCCGCCGGCAAAAAACCCCTCTGTCCGTCAACACCGAAGGCGAAATTCTTATCCCTTTTCCTCATCTGGAGACTGAAGAAGAAGCCCCAGCACGGCTATTCGCTGCTGAAAGAGGTGCGCGAGATAGAATTGAGCCCGTCCAAGCCCTCCACCCTCTACGCGCTTCTGGCCAAACTGGAGAAGGCGGGACTTGTGCGCAGCACTTATGACAAGAGCGGCCCGCATGTGCGGCGCATGTACCAGACCACGGCGAGAGGCTGGGCGCTTTTCATCGAGATAAAGAAGAGGCGCATGCGCGGCATGTTCAGAGAATTTGTGAGAGAGATGGCGGACTGAAGCACGTATCGAATTAGATGGCACTCAGCTTCTTGAGCTCTGCATGGGCTTCGACAGCTTCTTTGAGAACGCTCATGAATAGACTGAAGTGCCATTCGGGCACCCATTCGGTTTTCGGCTTGCCGCGGACGCTCTCTTTGAGGAACCTGTCCGAGCCAGAGTGGGCCCCAACATACATGACGACCGGGTCTTTCTCGTCTGCGAGATAGAGCAGGAGACGGTAGTTCTTGTCAGATGTGAGCGCGAGGCGCGCGATGTCCTTGTCGAAGTCTGTCTCCCAGTGAATCGACTTGCCGGCCGCGAACTGGTTGTCAAGCGCGAAAGCGGTCAGTTTCCCGCCGTCGCGGATATATATGTCGGCGAGCGCCAGCACCTTGCTCTTGAATTCGGCGAAGACGATGTGCTCATTCTCGGTTTTGCAGAATTTGAAGCGGTCCTTGCGCCAGAGCTCCTCAACGAGCTTGGGTTTGATCCTCTCGATGATGGCGGTGAGACGGGATGTTTCGGCATATAGGCGGGCCTGCTCCTCGGCCTCTTTCTGGGCTTTGGTCTCTTGGAGCTCTTTCGCCTTCTCCATGCTCCGGCGGCGTTTCGCGTCGGCGTGCTCCCGTTTCTCCTTGAACACTCCGCTCATTCGCTCAAGAGCAGTGTCTATTTCGCGGATGTTAGCCTCGATAAGTGGCAGGGTTTTGGCAAGCGCTTTTCGCTTCGCGCCCAAGTCCGAGATTTCCTTTTGGCCCTTTTCCTGCCCATCATCCTTCGGATGTGTGTCTGCTTGCAGATTCCCAAGTTCAGCGTTTAGCCCAAGCACTTTTGCCATCTTCTGATCAAATGCGAGGCAGAGCTCGGCGATGGTGGCGAGATCGCGGGCAAATTTGACCTGCTTCTCGCCCCTCTGAACTTTCAACTCGGCCGATGCCTGCATCCGTGCCAGAGCCTTGTCCCCCGGCACTTTTGGCATGAGCTTCGGCTCGATGCCGGCTTTTTCGAGCTCTTTGTTCGTGTAATCGAATCTCTTCCGAATTTTTTGGTCCAATTGGTCGGTCACGGAAAGAAAGAGCAAAGTGGTGCCATTCGTGGCAGGATACTTGTCGTTCCTCAGGTCGATGGCCACTTGGAGATCGTACTTCTCCACTTCCAGTTCCGACTCGAATCTGGCGATGCGCTCTGCCAAAATTTTTCCCGCTTCACAGAGATTCGCCTTGACTTGGCTTGAATCGGACGACCAGCTTTGTGGAGATATAGTTGGGACCTGCAGAATAGCACCGGAGCCGTTCGCTGCACGGATATCATCGACGAAAGCCTCGATGGCCGAGCCCGATTTCCCGCTCTTCGCGATTAGGATGAGACCTGAGATGTCGGTCAGATCGGATTCCGCCCAATCGGCCATCTCGCTCCAATTCGAGATCACGCCTTTCTGGCGGCGGTCGAGGAATTTGACGATGCGCTCGGAGATGAATGTCTTCGTTTTCGTCTTGGATAATATGGCTTCGTCCAATTCGTATAGCTCCCGCGCTAAATCAGCCGCGTTGGATGCGACAGACTGCTCCCGCGAGATTATACCCGAAATGGATTTGATGGCCTCGGCGATTTCCTTGCGAAGTCGGTTGGATTCGGCTTCGATTCCGGCATGGCCGAATTTCAGCGAATCGAGCTCTTTGGTTATGGACGAAATTTTCTCGTCGATGGTTTTGATTTGGCTGTTCGCGTCATTGATCAAGGATCTGAGATGCTCTTTGGCGGCCATGAGAAGGATTTCCTGCTGGTGCGCGCCGGGCTCGATTTTGCCCCGAGAGACGAATTCCGAAATCTTCTCGCGGGGGATATGGATAGATTTGTCTGACTTCACCACCGAGTAGGGGTCATAACTCTTGTCAATATGGGAACCCGTTTTAGGGACGCGCACATTGATCGGGTTTTGTGATGGGAAGTAAGGCATGATAACACGGCTCACCAGTGGAGTTTGTTCAGCTTCTTGAAGGCCTGCAGAAGGCGCACGAATAAACTTTTCTCCGCGAGAAGGTCTTTGCTGAGAGAATCATATTTCTCCTTCGTGAGATCAGACGGATTCAACTTACTTCCATACCTGAACGTGGAAAGCTCCGTGAGTGCTACCTTTAGAGAAGAATCCAACTGATGATTCTGCCGCTTGAGCTGTTCGTCAAGAGCATATTCTGCGAGTTTCACTTGATCATTATTATAGATGTCACTGAGGATGGACTTGGCCCCCTTATTCAGGCTTTCGAGCTGCGTCTTGCATTCGATGACCATCTTTGTTCCGTCCATCTGCACACTCTCCGCCAAAGAGTCGAGTTTGAGTGAATATGGGCTAGCGTGCGCCCTCGCGTCCTGGTTCTTGAGCATTTCTTCGGCATATCCAGTCATGATATTTCCGACGATATGAACGGGCTGTTTTGAGGTAGTGAAGATTCTCCAGTTATGCAGATAATCCTTTTCTGATATATCAGGTGGATTCAACGCTCCGCCGACGAAATATTGGGACATCACACTGTCGATCATGCGGAAATCGATTTTCTCGACATATCCATTCGCATACTCGAGTTCGAGTGTGTTTTTTTCTTTTAGAGGAAGAAGATCTGCCATAACACTACGGGCAATCGTGTCTATCTGAAGCGAGAACAGATTCGCTTTCTCATAAAGAGCGGCCTTTTCAGG
>CAIXYX010000128.1 GCA_903923795.1 uncultured Microcaldota archaeon | reverse complement strand
TTCGCATCTGATTGAATTTTCTCAAGGTCTCCCCCGAGTTTCCCGTTCAAATAAGCGTGATAATCTGCGAGGAAGATGGTGGGTTTGATTCCCGCTTCGATGAAATCCTTTATCTTCAAAGCAGTGCAAAGTCCTGTGCCCAAATGCACCTTGCCCGAGATTTCGAAGCCGATGTAATGGGCAGGATGGGTTTTTGTCTCGAAAAGGCCCTTCAATTCGTCGTCGGTGAGCACTTCGAGCACCGAGCCCTTGCGCACGAGGTCTAATTTCGTCTGGATGTCCATATTCTCCGATATAGACCGGCGGGAATTAAAATCATGAGTAACGGCGGGGCGTATTGGATGGGGCATTCCAAGGCGGGATGTGCACGCCGCTGCCGCGCTTGCCGCCGAACGAGGACGTCGAGCGCCGTGTTTTCATCAATTCGGCCAGCATGGCATCTCTCTGCTCTATCGCCTGTCGGGTGGAATCCAGATGTATCCTCGCAATCGCCAGCGCATCCACAGGTTTTATTGAGCGCAGATTCTTCGACTGCGCCTGCAAATTCTCGGGCGTCACTTTCACATCCGCAGAAAAAAGCGATTTCTGGTATATGTCATAGAGTATCAATTCGGCGCAGAACATCTTTCGCATGTCTCTGCTCTCCTCCGTATATTTCCGCAGTTTGGGGATGGCGAGCCCGCCCATGCGAGTAAGCGAGCTCATCGCCTCCGGTTTTGGCAGGTTCGCAATCGCAGAATCTATCTCCAAATCCGCCTTTTTCAGCAATGCTATGATGCGCGCCGAGTTGCACACCGCGTCAAGCGCATCGAATGAGGCCATGCTGTGCAGGCTGCCCGGATTTTGAATGGTTGCATAGAACAGGACCGGAATCGTCGGCAGGCCGGCCTCGACAAGCCGCGCTTTGGCCTCGACGTTTGGCAGGCGGAGCACCAGCTCGGTCAGCTCGCCGTTTTTTGGCCAAGCTATCGCCTCGAGCTCTTGGTGAAACATGAGACTATCGCCGTTCGCAGTGTTGTTCGCCATACTCTTCCCCGGATTAATCCGTCATACTATGTGACAAATTATAGCTAAACAAGTATTTAAACCATGTGCAATCCGCCCAAAATCCGCAGAGGGAAATCGTCGATAAAATTAGGGAAATCGAGAGCGTTTCGGTGAGCCATTTCTCTTGCCCGACTCCCACCTCATTTTTCTCGTCGAACGCCCAATTTGTTTTTAAACCTAATTAAAGGCTCAATGAAGGGACTACCATCCATTGTGTTTGTAAAGTGTTCTGACCACTATATGTAGTGGTTGAAGGCGATTGACATGCGAGAGGAAACGACGGCACCATTAATTGCGCACACGAGCCAGCCACAACGGCAGGGCCTGAAAATCCCGAGACTTTTCACAAAAGCGGGCACGGATGTCTTCTCCCAATTCGAGTACGACCTGCGCACATCCACCATCCGCCAGACTGACGGCTCCGTTGTCTTCGAGCTCAAAAGCATCGAGGTGCCCAAGAGTTGGAGCCAGGTGGCATCAGACATCCTCGCACAAAAGTATTTCCGCAAAGCCGGAATTCCCCAAAAAGATGTCAACGGCAAACCCCTCCTCGATTCCAAAACAGGGCAGCCAATCACCGGACCCGAGACGTCGATAAAACAAGTCGTTCACCGCCTCGCCGGCGCCTGGCGCTATTGGGGCGAGAAATACAAATATTTCGCATCAGTCGAGGATGCCGACGCTTTCGAGGACGAACTGCGCTACATGCTCCTTTCACAGATGGCCGCCCCCAATTCCCCGCAATGGTTCAACAATGGTTTGGCATGGGCCTATGGCCTCAAAGGAAGAGCCCAAGGCCACTGGTACACCGACCCGGACACAAACACACTCACTCAAGCAACAGATGCTTACACCCATCCACAGCTCCACGCCTGTTTCATCCAATCAGTTCGCGATGACTTGGTCGGCGAGGGCGGCATATTCGACCTCGTGACAAGAGAAGCCCGCCTCTTCAAATTCGGCTCTGGCACAGGCACCAATTTCTCCTCATTGCGCGGAGTGGGCGAGCCCCTCTCCGGCGGCGGCCGTTCTTCCGGCCTCATGTCTTTCCTAAAGATTTTCGACCGCGCGGCCGGCGCCATCAAATCCGGCGGCACCACAAGAAGAGCGGCCAAAATGGTCATAGTCGACATCGACCACCCCGACATAGAGGAATTCATCAACTGGAAGGTTCGCGAAGAGCACAAAGTCGCAGCATTAGTGGCCGGCTCCAAATCAATAGGCCGCGCGCTGAATCGCATCATGAAGACGGCGAATGAGGAGCGCTCGACAGATTTCACATCCAACAAGCGCCTCCGCTCCGCCGTAGCATCCGCATTGGCGCACAATGTGCCCATGAATTATGTGCTGCGCGCAATAGCCCTCGCCAAACAAGGCTACACAAAAATAGATTACCCCATTCTCGACACGCATTACGAAGGAGATGCTTACGTCACAGTCTCGGGCCAGAATTCCAACAACACCGTTCGCGTGCCGAACCGTTTCATGAATGCCGTCACCAACAACTCTAATTGGTCTCTCCTGCGCCGCACAGACGGCGCCATCGCCCGCACGCTTCCCGCGCCCGATTTATGGAACCAAATCACCTACGCCGCCTGGTCGTGCGCCGACCCGGGCCTTCAATTCGACGACACCATAAATGAATGGCACACCTGCCCCGCCGACGGGCGCATCAATGCGTCTAATCCGTGCTCCGAATACATGTTCCTCGACAACACGGCCTGTAACCTCGCCTCATTAAACCTCGTC
>CAIXYX010000127.1 GCA_903923795.1 uncultured Microcaldota archaeon | reverse complement strand
GCAAGGGCTTTCGGAATCATCGCCTCCATCATCGGCATACTGTGCGTCAAAGCAGGCGAGCAGGAGGACCCGATGGCCGCCCTCAACAGAGGTTATTACATCACCTCGATTCTCGCGGCCATATTCTTCTATGTGGCCGTGCAATGGCTGCTGGGAGGAAACATGAACTTCTTCTACGCAGGGATGGTGGGCTTGCTGCTCTCGGTGGCATTTGTCTATATCACCCAGTACTACACCGAATCGAAATACAGGCCGGTCAAATCGATTGCCGAAGCATCCAAGACTGGACCGGCGACAAACATCATCGCGGGCTTCGCGGTGGGTTTGGAGAACACATTCGCAGCGACGATTGCCATCGCCATCGCGCTCTTTGTGTCATATTGGCTCGGTGACCACTCGGGCGTGCCCAATGGAGGCTTGTACGGAACAGCCATCGCCACCATGGGAATGCTGGCAACAGCAGCCTACATCTTGGCCATGGACACATTCGGCCCCATAACAGACAATGCGGGTGGTATTGTCGAAATGAGCGGCTCGGCGAAACATGTGCGCGAGCGGGCCGAGAAGCTCGATGCGGTGGGCAACACCACTAAAGCCTTGACAAAAGGCTATGCCATCGGCTCGGCTGCATTGGCGGCCTTTTTGCTCTTCTCCGCGTATATGGAGGAGGTCAGCAAAGTGCTCATCAGCCGAGGTTTGCCTGCATTCACGGTGGTCAACCTCGCCAAAGTCGATGTGTTCATCGGAGCGATGCTGGGCGCCATGCTGGTGTTCCTGTTCTCCGCGCTGTGCATAAGAGCGGTGGGAAAGACGGCGCAATACATCATCATAGATGTGCGCCGCCAGTTCAAGAACAAAGGCATAATGGACGGCACAGTAAAGCCCGACTATGCGGCTTGCGTCGACTTGACAACAAAAGGAGCCTTGCAGGAGATGATATTGCCCGGAGCAGTGGCCATTCTTTTCCCCATACTTGTCGGATTCATCTTCAAGTATGAGGCCATGGCCGCATTCTTGATGGTCGGCACAATCGCCGGAATCATGATGGCCATTGTCTTGAACAACTCGGGCGGCGCATGGGACAATGCCAAGAAGTACATCGAGACCGGTGCTTTAGGTGGCAAGGGCTCGGATGCGCACAAGGCCGCGGTGGTCGGCGACACGGTCGGCGACCCGTTCAAGGACACGGCCGGACCGTCTCTGCATGTGCTGATCAAGATGCTGGCGACTATTACGATGGTGCTGGCACTCTTGTTCATCTAAGACGCGAGCAAAAACAAATTTCTTTTTTATTTTTCTAATTTTTCTATTTTTCAATTTCTTCTTTTTCCCATTCTTCTTTCATGCCGGCCATAGCCCGCCTTTTTATGCCTTCTTCAATTAACCCCATCATCCGAGGAGATTCTTATGAAAAAGAGGATTTACACCCAGCCCGCCCAAGTTGCCGCGCCACATAAAGGCGTATTCGAGCAGATGACAGATGGCATAAAGGCCATTCCGGGCGGCATCAAGGACTTCCTCTACCGCACCCAACAAATGCTTCTCAACCCCGAGACAGGCGCCAAGATAGAATTCGGAACAGTCTCTGACTGGAAACGCGTTGCCCTCAACTTCATCGGAGTCTTATTCGTGCTTTTCATATGCCTCACCATAAGCCTCATCATCAACAGCTTCGCGGCGCCGAATCTGCCCCAAACTGTTCCGGCTGCTTTGGCCCCGATAGTTTCGCTGGTCCTCACATTACAGGTCGCCCCGAGCCTCCTTCTCATCATCCTGCTCACGGCAGCCATAGTGCATCTCATGGCGTCATTGTTGGGCAGCAAGGCGCCGTTCGAGAAGATAACGAGCGCGGTCGCATTGCTTTGGGCCGCAGTCATACCGCTCACGTGGGTTGTGGGCATTTTCACAAGCCTTCTGCGCGTGCCGTCCATAACAATCGCGGGCAAGCCGTTCTATGGCATAGGGGATTTGGTGATGGACCTCTACGTCATCTACGCCTTGGCAAGAATCCTGCCCATAACATACAGCATATCCACTGGCAAGGCATTGTTCATGGCGGTCATCTACCAGCTCATCCTGCGCGTGCTGTTCTTCGTAGCGATTACGAACGCGCCTGCGCTCACGGCGTAAAAAGGCTGAAATAGAAAAGAGGCTGAAAGAGGATATTGGCCATTCCCGCAGTTTGAGCTATACCGCTGCCAATACATGATCGTCGCGAAGCAGTATCACTTTGACTTTTTTCGCCTTGAGCCGATAGCGGAGCGCCCGGTCATTTGTGCCCACCCACGCGCCGGTCTGCAAAGCAAGAGTGATGAGCGAGCCGTCGGCAGGCCCGGAGGAAGGCAAAAGCTTCGCTTTCCCTGACTTTAGCATAGAGTCCATGACGCGCAAGGCAGAGCGGGCCGAGCGCGAGCGGCGGGCGGACGGCGGGCTCGAGGCCATGGCGTCAAGTTCGGCCTTCACAGAAGTCGGCACACCAATCTCGAAAGGCGCATCTTCTGACAAGCGCTCGAGCTGGCCAATCAAGTCAAGGCCGTTCTCGAACGGCATGAGCCAGAAATTGGTGTCGAGCAATATTAGACGCATGTCATGAATTTGCATGCTCCAATTCTTTAAGCCTGATGGAGATGGTGAAACGGACTTCGCCAGGCAGGTTGGCGTTGGTCAACAGTTCATTCGCCTCTTTTGGCCCGAGTTTTTTCACAGCCGTGCGCATAGCTTCGTCTGCCGCGAATCTGTTCTCCAGCAGAAAAGAGGCCGCGGCGGCGGGCGAATCTATTTTTTTCGCTTTCTCGATCTGCTGCGCGCTGTCCATATGCTTGAATATGAATTTGCTTTTCGGCAAAATCTCCGGCCTCACGCCGATGAATCGGTTCTTCCAGTAACGGATATCAGAGATAAGCATTGCGGATTTCTCTTTCATAGACTGACCTTTTACCAGTCTAGTATGTATCCGAACATGAGCGGAGCGACGATTGTGGCGTCCGACTCGATGACGAATTTCGGCGTGTCGATGCCAAGTTTGCCCCATGTGATTTTCTCATTGGGCACCGCGCCCGAATATGAGCCATAGCTTGTCGTCGAATCAGAGATTTGGCAGAAATAGCCCCAGCGGGGCACATCCATCTCCAAATCCTGCGTCATGAGAGGCACGGCGCAGATGGGGAAGTCGCCGGCAATTCCGCCGCCGATTTGGTAAAAGCCGATAGGGCCGCCCTTGGATTCTTTTTGGTACCACTGCACCAATTCGTGCATGTACTCAAGGCCCGGCTTGACCATGCTAATAGACTTGATTTTCTTCTGCATCATGCGCGCCACGATGACGTTGCCCATCGTCGAATCTTCCCAGCCGGGCACGAACATGGGCAGATTTTTCTCAGCCGCCGCCAAGAGCCAGGAGTCTTTGGGGTCTATCTGATACTCGGGCTTTAGTGTGCCCGATAGAAGGAGCTTGTAGAAATATTCGTGCGGGAAATACCGCTTGCCCTCTTTCTCTGCCGCCTGCCAGAGCGCGAGCAAATGGTGCTCGATTTTGCGGAATGCCTCATCTTCGGGTATGCAGGTGTCGGTGACTCGGTTGAATCCTTCATTGTAGAGTTCCATCTCCTGCTCAGCGGTGAGCGAGCGGTAGCCGGGCACTCGTTTGTAGAGTTTGTTGGCCACGAGGTTGAAAACGTCTTCCTCCAAATTAGCGCCGGTGCAGGTGATTGCGTGCACTTTGCCTTTTCTAATCATTTCCGCCAATGATTTGCCCAATTCGGCCGTCGACATGGCGCCGGCAATCGTCATGAACATCTTGCCATGCTTCTTCTCCACCAAGTCGATGTAGGCCTCGGATGCGTCCACCACGACGGCGGAATTGAAATGCTTGTAATGCGTCTTCATGAAGTTGCGTAAAAATGCCAGAATATCACCGGCGCTAAACATTGCGAGAAAAAATATAAAGAGATTGAATTTGAAAAGAAAAAAGAAAGCCCGGTAAATTACCAGATGATGGTTACGGCCCCGTATCCATTTGATATCTTTCCCCCGTTAATCGAGAGGCCGGCCTCGGGCAAAAAGCCAAGATCGTTCCACCATAACGGGCAGAGTTGAATAGCCGCCATGTGGCTGCTTCCACTTGTTCCGACCGAGAAACGAACAATATCATCGGCGATTACCAATCCAGCACCCGCCGATTCTGGCGTTTGCTTTCCCGCCGAGGTATATTGGCCGCTCAGGCTCAGGTCGATTTTTCCGCTTAGATGGAAACGGTATTCCATCGAAGCGCGCGCCAATTGTGAAGCGACATCGTAGGCTAGTCCAATCTGGCAGAGGGCGTTCTCATCCCATTGAGGCGTATAGAGCAGGCCGAAGCGTGGTTTTGATGGATCAGAGGTAAACAAGCGCGTGGCAAGAAAGAGTTTGGCGTTTGGTTTGTATATGAAATCCAGGCTTCCGCTCTTGGAAAGACAGTTGTTGGAATCAAGTGCGCCAAAACCGGCGATATTTGTATGGAATTTGTCGCCAAAGTCCTGTGAATATTGCATTATTCCACTCTTATCAGAGGCTACTGAAGCCCAGATGAACGTGCTCTGGTCTTTGGCCGGGTTGAAACCCAAGTTGGACTGACCAGTGAGGTTAGGATAATTGACAATTTTGGCCGGCACGGGAGTAGCCGTTTCATTTGATTTTAGCGTGTCGGGCGCGAGCGCTTTGGCCGAAAATGTATTGAGCGACCAGAGCAGCATTGTTGTGGCGACAAATTTGCTAATTGTTTTGGTTTTCATCATGATACACCTCATTGTGTTCGATGATGTTAATGTGTGATTAAGTAATATATTAAATAGCGTGGCATTGTAACAATACCACTATGGAAGCAAACGACTGGAGCAGATTGGGTTTCTCCGACGGAGAGGGGCGCGTCTATCAAGCCATACTGCATTCGGACGAAGCCACCCTCCAATTCATCCACGAGCAGACCGGAATAGAGAGACGAAATGTCTATGACATCATCAACAAGCTCATCCACAAGGGCCTTTTGACCTACATCAGCGAAAACAAGCACAAGGTCTATCGGACAACCAATCCGGCCAAAATCGCAGATTATTTACAAAGGCAGAAACAGCAAGTGGAGGAGCAAGAGCAGTTGTTGGGGGAGCAGATGCCTCAACTCTTAAGAACTTATGAAAGCGCCAAACCAAGTGTTGATACGCAGATTTATCGAGGGGTGGAGGGGCTGCGCACTCTTTTCGATGAGATGCTGGATTATCAAGACCATTATTTCATTGGCGGCAATTGGGGCGTAAGGAAATATTTGGGTGCCCGCTGGCATGATAGATGGGAAAACAAGAGAGTGGAGAGAAAGATTTGGTGGCATGACATTCTCACCAAAAAGCTCATCCATCCGCCACCAGAGAGCAGGATGAAGTTTTACGAAAGCCGGATTTTGCCCGACGAATTCAACAGCCCGAACGTAATGTTCATCTATGGGAATAATGTCGTCAACCTTTATTGGGGCGAACCGCTTCTGGCAGTGCGCATAGAGAGTGCGGAAATCGCCAAGAACTACCTGAATTACTTCAAATTCTTGTGGAAGAAACTGCCTCCGCGCGAATAGAAGCGATGGATTATAACAATCAGTTGAGGAAGGAGAATATGACAGAAATCGAACTCGACCTGCGCAAAAGCATGCGGGCGAACCTGCAGGACAAATACGCCGAATTGCGCAAGCTCAAAGAGAAGAAGTCCGGATTGCTCACGGCGATAGAGCAGACAAGGAAAGAGATGGGAAGCATTGAGCAGAAAGTGAGAGTATCGCCGGCAAATGCGGCGAAATCATCTCCCGCATCCTCATCGAAAAAATCATCCAAAAACAAATTCCAGAGCAAGAGCAAGAAATCGCAGTGGTTCGAGTCTTTTCTCGCGTTCACCACATCGGCCGGCCGGAGAGTGGTGGCCGGCAAGAATGCCAAGCAGAACGACGAATTGTACGCAAAACACCTCTCGCCGCAGGACTTGTTTTTCCATGCAGACATACAGGGCGCGCCGACAGTCATCCTAAAAGACGGTCAGAAAGCGAATGATGAGGAGAAGAATGAGGCAGCTCAATGGGCGGCTTCTTTTTCATCTGCATGGAAAGTAGGCGCAGCGGCAGTGGATGTATTCGCGCTAAAGCCCGAGCAGGTGAGCAAGCACCAAGAGGGAGGCTACGCTGGACCGGGCACGTTCTTCCTCTCGGGGGAGCGGGAATGGTTCAAACAAGTGCCGCTCAAGCTTAGAGTGGGTTTGAAAGAGGGGAAACTCTGCATGCTGCCTGCGAAGAACACGCAGACGCTTGAGAAGGCGATTTCTCTGACGCCCGGAGCCATGCCAAAAGAAGAGGCGGCAAAACTTCTCTCGGGCAAATTTGGCGTGAGCGTCGAGGAAATTGCGCCTCTCATGCCGAACGGCAAATTCTCGATTGCCTGATTACAGCAAATTTCAGAGGCGTTTTGAATGAAGAGCATCTCTATTTCTGATTTCGAGCCGATAGATGCGAAATTCAAGGATATTCAATTCTTGGCAATAGACGATAGGACTTGCTCGAGTCGGTATGTCATTCGATACAAAGACAAGATCATGATGATAGATGCTGGCGACGGGCAAGACGAGCTCGATTTCACCCCTGATTCCATATTTCTGACGCACGGCCATTATGACCATACCAAAGGAGTCAAAGCCGATTGGAAAGAGGTCTGGATACATCCAAGCGAGGATGCGAGCCTGCCATTCATCCATATCCCAAAAAATGCCAAACCTCTGATTGGCCAGCATTTTGATTTCGGCCCATTCCATTTCAACATCTTGCACACGCCGGGCCATACGCCGGGAAGCATGTGCCTCTTTGAAGAAAAAAGCCAATTTCTTTTTTCCGGCGACACCAAATTCGCAAACGGCGGATACGGGCGAACTGATTTGGGCGGGCCGGATGCGGTTGAGAAAATGGCTGAGAGCTTGCAGATGCTCGCGCAAGTGCCATACAAAGTCCTGTGCCCAGGACATGGCGAAATCGAGAGAAGGGAGAGATAAGGGAACTGCGCCGACCTTCTCGCCCGGCCATAGCCTTTTAAGAATGAATCGTTATTCATATATCACAGATATATATGCCAGCCAAAACAAGGCAGCGCGAATTGAGAATCTCAAATTTGCGCGCCACCATATCGAAAAAACCCATCTTGCAGGGAGTTTCGCTCAGCATAAGCCCGGGGGAGATTCATGCGGTGATGGGCCCAAACGGCTCTGGCAAGAGCACATTATGCCATGCGCTCATCGGCCAGCCAGATTTGAACGTGGAGGGCAAGGCCGAACTGGATGGCGAGAATCTTCTCGCAATGCCCATCGAGCAGCGCGCTAAGATTGGGCTTTTCCTCTCGTATCAGAACCCGGTGGCGGTTCCCGGAGTGAATCTGGCCAATTACCTTCGCACAATATACAATGCGGCAAGAGCTCCGGCCCCTCCCATCTCCATCCCCGAATTCGAGAAAGTCGTGCAAAAGGAGATGACGACACTTCGTATGGACGAATCATTTCTAGAGCGTTATCTGAACGACGGATTTTCCGGCGGCGAGAAAAAGCGCTGCGAGACTTTGCAGATGGCACTGCTTCAGCCAAAATATGTGCTGCTCGATGAGATAGATTCGGGGTTGGACGTGGATGCGCTTCGCATCATTTCCAAAGACATCCTCCGCCTGCAGAAAGAGCGAAAATTCGGGATTCTGCTTATCACGCATTACGCCCGCATATTGCAATTCCTAAAGCCCGACAAGGTGCATGTGATGAGAGCGGGCAGAATCGTTCGGAGCGGCGGGCACTTGTTGGCTGACAAGATCGAGAAAGAGGGCTATGCGCAGGTGGACGGAGTGGATGCGTAGATGGCCAAAGAGAAGAAGAGCCAAGAAATTATTCAGAGAGCCAGCGAGACTGGCGCATCGATAGCCAGCTCCTTGGCCGAACAGAGCAAATCGATTCAGAACCCGCCCAACTTCTCGTTCAAGGTGGATGAAAAGGGTTTGAGCGAGCATGTGATAAGGGAGATTTCGAAGAGCAAGGGCGAGCCGGACTGGATGCTGCAAAAGCGGCTTGCTTCATACAAGATATACAAGTCGAAGCCAATGCCGAATTTCGGGCCAGACCTCTCCAAATTAAACCTCGATGATTTGACAAATTATGTTCGGCCCGAAGGCCATTCCACTCGCTCGTGGAGCGAGGTGCCGGATGACATAAGAAAGACATTCGACAGACTGGGCGTGCCGGCGGCCGAGCGCGATTTTCTCGCAGGCGTGTCGGCCCAGTACGACTCCGAAGTGCTTTACAATAATATCCAGAAAGAGCTTGAGAGCCAAGGCGTTATTTTCATGAGCATGGATCAGGCCTTGAGAGAGCATGAGGAGTTGGTGAAGAAATATTTCATGACAACTTGCGTGCCGGCCGGTGACAACAAATTCTCGGCATTGCACGGGGCGGTCTGGTCTGGCGGCTCGTTCGTCCATGTGCCAAAGGGCGTCAAGATAGAGAGGCCGCTGCAAATCTATTTCATCATGAACTATCCGCAATACGGCCAGTTCGAGCACACCATCATCATCGCAGAGGAGGGCGCCGAAGTGCAATATATCGAGGGCTGCACCGCCCCGCATTATTCGAGCGCCAGCCTGCATTCGGCAGTAGTTGAAATATTCGCCAAAAAAGATTCAAGAGTTAGATATACTTCGGTGCAGAACTGGTCGAAAAATGTTTACAACCTCAACACGAAAAGAGCGCTGGTCGGCGAGAACGCCACAATGGAGTGGATAAGCGGCACATTGGGCAGCGGTGTGACCATGCTCTACCCTTGCTCTGTTTTGCAAGGCAGAGGCGCGAGAGCCGACCATCTGGCCATCGCGTTCGCCGGCGAGGGGCAGGTGAAGGACAGCGGCGCGAAAGTCATCCATCAGGCGCAGGACACGCATTCGGTCGTTGTGTCGAAATCCATCTCTATTGGCGGAGGACACAACACATACAGAGGGCTTGAGAGAATTTTACCGGGCTGCAAAGGCTCCTCCACTCATGTACGCTGCGACAGCATGATTTTGGATGAGTTGTCATCAGCCTCCACTATCCCCAGCATGCAGATAGAGGAAAAAGACGTGAGCGCGGGGCATGAGGCCACGGTTGGCCGGATTTCGGCAGAGCAGTTGATGTATTTGCGCTCCAGAGGCATTTCGGAGGAAGAAGCCACACGCCTAATTGTGGCCGGATTCATCGAGCCTGTGCTAAAAGCGCTGCCGATGGAGTATGCGGTCGAGATAAACAGATTGATAGAAATGGAAATAGAGGGAATGTAGATAGAGAGCAGAGGAGATGTGAGCAGGATGAGCAATGCACTTGGCAAAAGCATCAGAAAAGATTTCCCGATTTTCTCGCGCCACGTGAATGGCAAGCGCCTCGCCTACCTCGACAGCGCGGCCACCAGCCAGAAGCCGAAAATCGTGCTGAACGCGATGGATGAATACTACACTCACCATAATGGAAATCCGGGCAGAGGCGTGTCCACGCTCACGGCTGAAGCGCAGGAAGCTTTTGAGAAAGCGAGAAAGCGGGTTGCGAAATTCATCGGCGCGAAAGAGGATGAGATAATCTTCACGCGCAACACAACTGAGAGTTTGAATCTGCTGTCATACGTGCTGCCATCCGTCCTCTCGTCCGACCCCGGCAGGCCCATTGCCATATCGAAAATGGAGCACCATTCGAATTTCGTCCCATGGCAGCAGATGGCATTGAGGACAAAACGAAAGCTCGGATTCATACCGTTCAAAACAGATGAGGCGATTTCCGACAAAAATCTCGCGGCACCCGCTTTGTCATCCTCACAACCCGCGCCGCCCGCCATGCTCACCATCGCGCATGCATCGAATGTGCTCGGCACAGTCAATGATGTGCGAGGTATGGCGAATTTTGCGCATGACGAATGGAAGTGCCCGGTTGTGGTTGATGCGGCCCAGTCTGCGCCACACATGAGAATAGATGTGAAAAATCTCGGCTGCGATTTCCTCGCATTCTCCGGCCACAAGATGCTCGGGCCCATGGGAATCGGTGTGCTCTATATGAAAGAGGAGTGGATGGAGCGCCTGCCCCCATTCATGAGCGGCGGCGGGCAAATTTCGAAGGTCGAGGACAACTCATCGGCATGGGCGGACGGGCCGGCGAAATTCGAGGCCGGCACGCAGGACGTCGGGGCTGCTGTAGGTTTGGCTAAAGCCGTCCAATATATCGAAAATATCGGCATGGACAACATACGTTCGCATGAAAAAAAACTGGTTGAGAAGACGCTCGGCATGCTGAGCGGAATCAAAGGCATAGAGGTGTATGGCCTTTCATCCTCCGACAACCGGGTCGGAGTCATATCATTCAATGTTAATGGCGTGCATGCGCATGATGTGAGCACTATACTTGATAGGCACGGAGTGGAAGTGCGGGCCGGGCACCACTGCGCGCAGCCGCTCATGCGCGAATTGGGAGTTGCCTCCACAACCAGGGTTTCATTCTATCTTTACAATGACGAGGACGATATCAATGCATTGCATGATGCACTGCTTGACGTGAAAAAGATATTCGGAGCATGAGGAATATGGCTATGAAATCACCCGACATGCCCGGCCGCGAGCAGCTCTATCGCGCCAACATCTTAGAGCATTTCAAGAAGCCGCACCACTGGGGCAAATTGAAGCATGCAGACATATCGCACACGGAATCAAATCCGGTGTGCGGCGATGAAATTGGAATCGGATTGGAGCTCGACGCAAAAGGGCGCATAAAATCGGTCGGTATTTTCGGCCTCGGCTGCGCCATATCAATCGCATCGGCTTCCATGCTGTCCGACCGCCTCATCGGCCTCACGCTTGAGCAGGCAGGCAAAATAGACAAGAGCGTGGTGCTCAAAGACTTGGGCATCGACCCAGGCCCGACAAGGATGAGATGCGCATTGCTCGTTTTGGAAGGCTTGAAGAGAATTACAAAAAATGGGAAGAGGGCTTGACCCGATAAAATTCAGGCAGGCGCAGATTCTTGTGAAAACACTTTTCGATAGAGCAGCATGCATAAGCCCAGCACGAGCAGCAAAAACACGCCCGACACGCCCCATGCCGCCGCAACCAGCCCGCCACTCGGCACAACCACCCATTGCACAGCCGCATTGAGCACAAGAGCCGCGCCGAATGCCAGCACAAGGCTTTTCTCCTCTCCGCGCGCCAACAGGAAGAGACCCAAGAGCTGCGCCCATGCGGCCAAGAGCATGCCAATGGAAAGCACAAGGAACGGCGGCACACTGCCGGCGAATTTGGCGCCGAAGAAGAGCAGCATGAACGGCTGGCCCAAAAGCTGGAAGCCGATGAACACAGGCACTAAAAGAGCCATGCTGATGCCAAGCAATGGGAGGCCTTTAGCCCGCACCTCGGCCGCTCCGAGTTTCGCTATTTTTGGCAAGAGCACAAGGCCTATGGCCGTGCCCAGGAAGACGAGTATTTTCGCCGTGATTTCGGCCGCGTTGTAGAGGCCGGCCGGCTCGTCCCCTAGGAAATATTTGACTGCGAACAAATCCTCATAGAGCATGAGCTGGCTCACGAATTGCCAGGCCAAGAGAAGAATGAACACGCGGCCCAGATGGATTTCGATTGGCTCGGGCTTTGGGTGAAGGCGGCCACGCAGCCAGACTCCGAGCAAGAGAAACAATAGAACTGCATAGACTGGCAAGGCAAGCACTGCGCCGGCAAGGCCCCAGCCAAGGTAGAGGAAGAGGAGAAGGGCGAGCACTTTGAGAAGATTCTGCCCCTGCTGCACAAGAGTGAGCTCGATTATTCGCTCGCGCACCTGCAGCCATGCATTCGAGATGGCGACCAGCACCATGGCGGGAATTCCGAGCAGAAGAAGGGCAAGAAGCGGCTGGCCGGCGAGATATGACAGCACGGCCCCGGCCATGGCAAAAACAACGGAATACAGCCCGATTTTGCGCATATATTTGATGAGCAAAAAGTCGGATTTTGCCGGCGAGTCGTGCAGTTTCGCAAGCTCGCGCACAAGCACCGAGGTTATGGCCGAGAGGGGGAGGGTGAGGCTCGCCCACACACCCACAAGCACACCTAAGATGCCGTAATCGGCAAGTGAAAGATTACGGGCGCACAAGAATTGGTAGAGATAGCCAAGCCCCATGCCGATGACTGTTCCGCCTATAGAGATGGAATTGAGGAAAAGGAAATGATGCTTGTTGATCAGCGCGCTCACGCGGTCGATGATTGAGGCAAACATAGGGAACGTAAATAGGTTAAGCGAAGCAGGATTAATAAAATGAAAATAAATGTGGGGGGAGGATATCAGGAGGAACTTGGAACTGAAAGGAGGGGGGTCGCTACCCCCCTCCTTGCGGTTTAGCGCCGAGGGCGAGATTTGAACTCGCACGAGGATTTCTCCCCAACAGGTTAGCAACCTGCCGCAATACCGGGTTATGCGACCTCAGCTTGAATCCCTTTCTCTTGGCGAAGAGAAAGGTCTTCACCCCAAAGAGAACAGGTCATCTCATGTAGTCTTGAGGATTTAAAAAACAGGGTTGATTGAATAGAGGGATGAAGAACCCATTTTTAGCAAAACCCCTGTGGTGGACCGCCCTGCTCATCGCCACCATCCTCCTTCTCATACCGATTTGGTATTTCCAGTTCCTGCCCCTGAACGACTGGCCGAACCATCTGGCAGGCGTGCATCTCATCGTGCAGTATGACGCGGGCAACCCGCAATATGTGCAGCCGAACACAAATCTCCTCTTGCCGAATTCTGCTGATTTCTGGTTCATGAGAATCTTGGGGCCGATTGTCGGAGTGGAGACGAGCGGGCGCATCCTCCTCTCGCTCACCATCATACTGATGGTTTGGGGCTCGGCGTATTTCATGCGCCAAATCCACCCCGACCTCGAACCATTGGGCGGCGCGGGAGGGGCGGCTTTGGCATATAACTGGTTTTTCCTCATGGGTTTTCTCAATTACGCATTGAGCATACCGCTCTTTCTCATAGCGTGCGGATATTGGATGAAAAACGCAAAGACGGACGGGCAGATGAACCGGCGCCCGGGAGGGAAGATGGGCTGGCGAGAATATGCTGCCGCAGCCGCCCTCGCGGCGTTCACCACATTCACCCATCTTGTGGCGGGCCTTGTGCTCATAGCGGTCATCGGAATGATGCGCGCGGTCGAAGTGGTTCAAACAGCATTCAAAAACAGGAGTAATATGCACCGGGCGGTTGTCGAGGCGTCCGCGCGAAATTTGGCATGGGACACTGCGTTCGTGGCACCGGTCCTGCTCATCTCCCTCCTCTCGCTGCCCTCGCTCATCACGCCGGAAGAGGGCGGCCGCATGGTCATGAACGGCCCGCTGTCTGCGCTGAATTATCTTCTGCACACCCCGCCGAATCCGGCGCTTGCCATAATCTTCTTTGTGGTGGCGGCGACGAGCATATGGATATGGCTCGGCTCAGACAAGATAAAATTCAGGCTGGATGCCGGATGGCTCGCGGTCGCCGCGGCGCTGGCAATAGGTGCGCTCTTCCTGCCGGAGAGCACGGCGAGCTGGCAGTTCGCCGCGCCGCGTCTTTGGCCGTTCTTCATTTACGCATTTGTCGCGGCCGTATTCTCCCCGCTCGCGAAGCAGGGGGCGAAACAGATGATGACCGAGCTCACTATCGCGCTGCTGATTCTCATGGTGGCAGAGACGGGCATCATGACAATCGGATGGATGGCCGAGCAGCCGAATATGGCGGCGGTGGCATCTGTTGCTGACCATCTCACGGCGGGCGCGGCAGTACTTCCCATAGGCGAGGGGTTTGCCATGATGAGCAACCAGAGCAGCGTGACGCCGTATTTCCACGCGTGGGGCTATTGGGTGATGCAAAAGGATGTCTATGTGCCATATGTTTTCGCCGAAGAGTACACACCGCTCCAATACACCGACCCAGGCGCGCATGACCGCGAAGATTTGAATTCTGCGATGAT
>CAIXYX010000126.1 GCA_903923795.1 uncultured Microcaldota archaeon | reverse complement strand
GGCTGTGGTGGCAACATCAAGAGTCTCGAGTTTCGCTATCACGCCGATGGTGTGCCCGTATATGGCGAGGTCACATTCGCCCTCCTCCTCGACGATTTTCTTGGCCTTGCCTTTCTCGCCAATCAGCCTTCCCTTTATCCTTGTCATCGCTTCGGGCTTCGAAGTATAATCCCTCAAGTCAATGAGATTGAATCCGTACTCGTCATTGAGCAGTTTGACGGCTTTGTGTGCCTCGAATCCCCGGCCAATCGCCCTGATGACAGTCTTGCCGAAGAACTCGTCCACCGGCTCGCCGGTTATCTCGACCTCGCCCTCATCCGAAACTTCTATAGCGCATTTGAGCTTGCGCTCGAGAAGCTCGACTGTGGCGTCTGCGTCGCCCTTGATGGCCGGCACGCGCTCGGCCGGAATCCTGATTAGCTCCATAAGTTTCATCTAAGCCGTATTTGGGGCTTTTTCTTTATATTCCCATCCGAAATGGATGAATCTAGCCATTTCAGAACTTTTCCATCACCTCTTTCGCGTTTCTCGTCAGAAGCCCGGCAGGATCGGATTCTCGCCCTGCGCAGTCGAGTGCACGTCGGCGATGATGATGAATGCCATCGCTATGATGGGCAGCAAAATCGGCCAGTTGCAAATCGCGGCGGAACTGGCGAAATAGAACTGGTAGGCCCCAAGCCCGTTCAGGGCGTTCAATACAGCCTTTAACGCCTCATTGCTGACGAAACTCCAGACGAAAACCATGGCGCCCGCTACTGCCAGAACGGCCCAGAATCCGAGGATATATATGACGGCTTTTCTCATGTCATTGAGATAGAGATAGCCCAGAGCCGGGGCGGCCACGAAAAGCCCCGCCACGCTGATAAGCAGGGCGATGGACGGGTCACGCGTTTCCTGGGGTTTGGTTGGGGTTGCCATACGGGGTGCAACGATTGCATGGTTAATAAAACATTTGGGTGGCAAAGACTGCTTATGCAGCCAATCGATCCGCTTAGGGCCTATTCCCCCTACGTTATCCGCTTTCTCATCCTCGTGATGCTCCCCTTCCTCCTCGGCTTCTGGGTGCTGCCTCACGTGCAGGCCATGGACAGCTCATCAACAGGCTCTGCGGCGGCGAGCGGGGGCATGCAGGTCGATGCCACCACCCTCAACTTCGTGCAGACGAATGAGGCCGAGCCGGCAGGCACGCAGACAGTGGCCGCACTTTTTCCTCTAGCCAATTACGTCGATTTCGCGCCATTCGTCTCGCACACCAATTTGCAGCAGTGTTTCCAGGATTCGGGCAGCCGTTTCACATTCCCAGACGGTTCATTCGTCTCGCCGTCAATCGTGTGGAATGTCACGCTCACCAACCTCACTCTGGTCTCCCTCCCCGCGAACTCGAACGTGTGCCTCGATGCGGTGAGGGGCGAGGTCATACCCTCGAATTGGTCAACCGACTACGGGCAGGCGAGCCGCTCTCTTGGTTTGAGCCGCACGCCATTCACATTCACGCCGCAGACAAGAGTCTATATGCACGTGACGATGGATTACGGACTTTTGCAGGGGCTGACGTTCATTCCGGTCTTCTACCTCCTGATTTGGTATCCGCTCGTCGGCATCTGGAAGAAGCTGCACAAGGGATTGTTGGAGCAGTAAAACGGATGTTTAATCTGGGACTTCTGGTGCGCCAAGAGGCGCACCCGCATTATTCCTTTTCTTTTCCCACCTTCAACCCGAAGGGTT
>CAIXYX010000125.1 GCA_903923795.1 uncultured Microcaldota archaeon | reverse complement strand
TGCTTGAGTCTATGGACGAGGTGCCGAAGGATTTCGCCTTCGATTTCTACGTTCAGTACGTGGCCGTGAAAAACAAATACTCGGTGCTTGCGGTTCCGGTCAAATTTGCCGTGCGAAAGCACGGGGAGTCGAAATGGGCGAGCAGCATACCATCCAAAATAAATACAATGGCGCGCTATTTCATCTATCTTCTGAAAATGAGGTTCGGGATAAGGCAGGATACGCTGCCGTTCCGAGCAGGCTGAATTCTTCGAGGTGTTTTCTATGCTTGATCTTCTCATGGTGTTCGGCGCGTTCCTCGTCTCGCTCATCTTTGCATTCCTTTTCATCATCGCGGGTTCGGCTCTCCTCTCATTCTCCATCCCGCGCTCGGGCACTTATCCTGCCCCCCTGCGCTATGGTTTCGGGTTTTTCATCGGCTCGGCTCTTTTCCTCTCGCTCTACCGCGTGCTGGGCGCTCTTCTCACCGACGCTCGAATGTCATTGTTCATCGCAACCGGCGTTTTCATCATCGCCGCTCTCGCGCTCATATTCAAATTCAAGCGAGTGGATTTCCTCACCACTATCCGCTCGCTTTCCTCCAGGCAAATTTTCGCCCTCTTGCTCGCATATCTCCTCATCGGCGCGTTTATCCTCGTCTACTGGCTGCCCCCTCTCTTTCCCACCGGCCATGTAGAGGTGTCGTCAAATGTGCTCGGCAGTCTGCACAGCGCAAAATACACCAACATCGCGACCTATGCTCTTGAGCATGACAAAATCCCGCTCGTGAATCAGAGTTATGGCCAGTCTCTTCTTGCAAGCATTGATTTGTTTTTCGGCGCGAACCTCCCCTTCCTCGCCCTGTCGATTTGGCTCTCATTCAGCCTCTTGGCACTTGCCATCGCCCTCTGCGGGCTTTTCCAGTGGTTCGGACTTGGCGGGAAAGCAGTATGGCTCGGCGTCTTTGTCATCTTGTTCGGCCAAACCGCGCTCTCACTCACCCATATCCAGGTCGTTGACTCGGGCTCGCCATGGTTCGCTAACGGATACAGCGATTCCATCGCCGCATTCGCCACTTTCATGGTGTTCCTTTTCCTTGTCTATGAGAATGCCATGACCAAATTCAAATCCTTCTGGCCCATGGCCGCCCTGCTGGCCGTATTGGCCATCTCATGGAACATAGTGGGCGCGCAAAATCTCGTCCTCGCCCTCTTCGCGCTTGTCATCATATTCGCTTTCCATTATCACAAAAACCGCGCGTCCGCCCCGACGCTCGCCGGCCTCCTGGCCGTATTCTGCATCTTCGCAATCGCGGGCGCTATGATGGGCGGAATGCTCATGCCGTCTTTCCTAAACAATGCGAAAGACCCCGTCATCGGCGTGTATTCAGTAAGCGACAAGGCGAACCTGTCATTGAACATCTCTCTCCCGTACTTCTACCGCGGTGCGTCTTCCTCTTGGGTGGCCGGCTCGACTGCCACCGTGAATCTGCCGATGCAATCGAATCAGTCTGCGGCAGATGTGCTGGGCAAAAAGAACCTGACCAGCGGAGATTCACTTGCCGGTCATCTTTCGGGCTGGCAACTCGACCTCATAATGAAATCGCAGGAGACGCTGTTTTATTACGAGGAGAAATTATGGGAGGCGATACGCATATCGTTCTTCCCCATCCTCGGCCTTTTGCTTCTCAAAGCGCTTCTGAATTGGAGGGAGAAATTCGGCCAATGGACAATCGGCAAGACTGATGCCGACAAGCCTGTGGCCGACCGCATAGGGGCAATCGAATCATTCTGCAATATTTCCATTCTCCTTCTGCTCTTGGGCTTTGGCATCGCATTCGTCATCCAAATCGGCAACTACAAATGGGAGCTCTCGCGCTTCTTGATAATCGGTTATTCTCTTGGCATGATCGCATTGGTGCTCTCGGTCTATGTCATCTCGCGCATGCTGAAAAGTACATTGCAGAAAAAGATTTTGTGGGCCGCCCTGCTGTTTTTCACGGCATTCGGCCCGCTCTATAATCTTGCGTGGACTGCCGCCTATCATCTGTTTGTGAAGGCGAATTCAGTCGGTTTGCCGCAGCGAATCTATGATTTGCTCACGCTGTCCGGGATGATAAACAAACCATAGCGAAAATATTTTTCTATTTTTTAGAAATCTTCTCTGCTTGCGCCAAGAATGAGTCTATGTCCGAGTAGAACAGTCCGATGTTCTGCGCAATGATTTCGTCCGGCCAGTCCCACCACTTTATTTTCTGCAAACGCTCTATCTGTTTTTCGGTGAATCTGTATTTGACGACTTTGGCAGGCACTCCGGCGACCACTGCATAGGGTGGCACGTCCCCTGTCACGACGGCTCCAGCCGCCACAATGGCCCCGTCTCCAATCCGCAGGTTATCCAAAATGATTGCATTTATGCCGACCCACACGTCATTTCCTATGACAATGGGCCCGCGCGAGACAGCATCCACATTTTCGTTATTTTCCAAAAATCTGGTCTTTAGCGGGAATGTCGATGGCCGCCCGGTTTGGTGCGCAGAGCCCAGCAATATCCGCACGCCTTTTGCGAAACTGCAGAACGAGCCTATTTCGAGGCTGCCGTTGTTCGAATAGAGCGGCACCGAGTAATTCTTCAGTCCGTAGGTTCTGCGTCCTATGGTGATATGTCGTCGGGAGTTGTCGCGCAGAGGCAGGCCGTCTGTCAGCTCCTTGTAGACAAAGAAGAGCACTCGCCTGATTTTGTAGATGATTCCGGGCATAAAAGCATCCTTCATCGGTGGTTTAAATTACTGCCGTATCATGCGCGCGGTTTCCTCATTTTCTGCTTCAGCACCCTCGCCTTGTCATAAGCTCTCTTTAGCAGGCGCACGATGGGTGGGGGGATGAGCGCCTGCGGCGGGGTGACAAGCCAAAAAGCGGGGATGAATCCGAAATGCGTTCTGGCTTCGTTGAACAATTCCCACGTGCGTTTGGAGGGCAGCCAGCCTCCGCGCTCGCTTTTCTTGAACGAAAGAATGGTGAATTTGCGGGTGTAGAATGACGCCTTCAAAAGCTCGCGCCGGGCGGTCTGGTCTGTTATCGTGTCCTCTATCATCAGGGGCCGGTCATGCAAAAGCCCCCAGAAAATCTTATACACGTCGTCCTCGGCCTGCAGCGAGTTGTTGTATCTGTACTTGATGCACGTGCGGTCGAAAAAGGCGATTTTCTCGCCCCGCCCGACCCAATAGAGCATGAAATACAAATGCGGAATTTGGCTCTCGATATATTTCTCCATGTTCGGCGTGGCAATCCAGCGTTCTGTGCGATAGATGTGCGAGCCCAAGAATCCGTAGCATTCATAGAATCGCGCCGATGCAGAATCTACCCCGGAAAAAATACGGTCCCCGCCTATCCTCCCGCCGAAGTCGGTCATGACGATTTCCTTGAGCTGCTGGTCGTAGATGTCGGTCTTTATCGTCATGAAAGATATGTCGGACGGAAGGCTCAGAATCTTCTCCACAACGAATTTGAGCGCGCCATCAGTGAACAAATCATCGTCCCCGAAAAGCCATGTCCACGGGGTTTTTGATGCGCGCGCAGCCAAATCAACATTGCGGGACGGCCCGACATTCGTCGCATTGCACGCATAAGTGACGCGCATCTTCTCATGCCGGCGGCAGAATTCCTGCACCATTTTCCCAGTGTCATCGGTCGAGCAGTTGTCATTTACATGCACTGCGATGGTGTCTTCCAATCCATCTGCCACTATCTGCTGCGCGATATTCTCCAAAAGAGCCTTCAGGTACGGAGAGCGGTTGTAAGTGAGAATCGTGACAGTCAACAACGGTCCTTCAGCCATCAAAATCCACGCTCAAAGTTTTTTTGTTGTCCGGTGTCCGATGCCATCTATTTTTCTCTCTATTTTCGCGGCGATGTCATCGGGCGTCAATCCATTCACTTGGCGCAAATACGCGTGTTTGCCGACTTTTTTCTGGAAAGCGTCAGGCAAAGCTATGCGCCCGAATGCGGGTGGCCTGATGCCTTCATCTGCCAGCGTTTCGGCCACCGCGCTTCCCAATCCGCCGATGATGCTGTGCTCCTCGCAGGTGAAAAGCGGCATGCTCGTTCCCAGCCGCGCTACCATCTCAGAATCAAGCGGCTTGACAAACGGCATAGAGACTACTTTGCCCCTGATGCCTTTCTTCGCCAAGAGATGCGCCGTCTCTTTTGCACCCGCCACCATATTTCCGCATGCGAGGATGGCGAAATCATTTCCCTCGTCAAGCACAACGATTCCCTTTCCAATCTCGAGCTTCGGAGGGGCGGAATGCACATCCGGCTCGCTCGAGCGTCCGATGCGTATGTAAAACGGATGCGGATTTTTCATGGACAAATCCATAATCGCCCCCAATTCGAATCTGTCTGCCGGTGCGGTGACTATCATGTTCGGTATTGCGCGCATGAGCGCCAAATCCTCGCATCCATGATGGCTCGGGCCAAGAGTTCCATAAGACAAACCGGCGCCGGTGCCGATGATTCTGACCGGCAAGTCATGGTAGCCGACATCCATTCTTATCTGCTCGAATGGCCGCGCGGTCGCGAACGGCGTTATGGAATATGCGAACACCACTTTGCCGCTCAAGGCAAGTCCTGCCGACAGGCCAATCATGTTTTGCTCGGCAATGCCTGCGTTGATGAATTTGTCCTCGAACCGGGCCGCGAAAGGCTCGAACACCGAATAGCCCAAATCTCCGGTGACCACATGGAGGCGCTGGTCGGTTTCGGCGTATGTGAGCAGCCGCTCCACAAATGTTTTTCTCATTCCTGCTCCTCCAATGCCTCTTTCAGCTGTTTTTTGTCCGGCGTCTTGTAATGCCAATCAAGCGAATTTTCCATATATGACACGCCCTTGCCTTTGGTGGTGTGGGCGATGAGCAGTGATGGTTTGCCTTTGTGAAATGGCAGTTTCTTCAGCGTTTTCTGCACCGCGGCGATGTCATGTCCGTCGACCTCGCGCACCGACCAGCGCATGGCTTTCCACTTCGCGGCCAGCGGCTCGAGGTCAAGCACTTCGCGCGTCGAGCCAAGAGACTGTATCTTGTTGTAATCGATGATGGCGACAAGGTTGTCCTGCCCCCTATGGCCTGCGAGGAGTGCCGCCTCCCACACCGAACCCTCGTCGCATTCCCCGTCCCCCATCAGCACGAATACTTTGCTCTTGTTATTGGCAATCGCCATGCCGAGGCCAAGCGGCAGCCCGTGTCCGAGCGAGCCAGTTGAGGCTTCCACGCCCGGCATGGTTTTTGATGTGGCATGGCCCCAGAGCGTGCCGCCATCCATACAGAATCCATCCAGAATCTTCGTGTCGGCATAACCCCGTTCCACAAGCGTTGCGTAGAGCGCGCTGCATCCATGCCCCTTCGAGAGGAGAAAGCGGTCCCGCTCGTCCCACTGGGGTTTTTTCGGGTCGATTCGCATCACGCCGAAATAGAGCGCGACAAGGAGGTCGGCGCACGAGAGGGCGGTGCCAACATGCGCTGATTCGGAGCGGCTCACCATGGCCAGAATATTGCGGCGCACTGCTTTGGCACGCGTCGGCAAATCATCTTTCTTTTCCATCATCGCCATCCTCATTTCCCCAATGATTTGTGCACAAAGATGAAATTGCGCTCATCAGATGATTTCGAAGCGGAGAAATCATGGGCATGCAATTGCCCATTCTTATCCAGGACGAACATGTCATAATCGAGTTTCGCCAGATAATCCTGGATGTCTTTCGGCAGATAGCCGAACCTCTGCGCCCATGATTCGTTTATTTCGAGCATCAGCATCGGGTGATGGCGCGCGAGCAGCTTGCTCGCGCCTTTGAGCATCATCAATTCCGCGCCCTCGATGTCGCATTTGATGAAATCCACGCGGGCAAGCCCCTCTTTTTTCGCGAAGCTGTCAAGCGTGGTGCATGGCACTTCAACCATGTTCGCGCCTGATTCGGTGCCGATATGGTTTCCGGTGTCAAGCGTGGCGGTGAACCGCACGACTCCGTCCTGCTCCCCGACTGCCGAGCGGTGAGCATGCGCGTTTTTCTCCACGTGGTTGTATCTGATGTTCTTCTCAAGAGTCGCGTGTGTCCGGGCCGATGGCTCGAACGCGTGTATCACGAGGTTTGGATATCTCTTGGCGGCATGGATTGTGAACCAGCCGACATTCGCGCCTATGTCGAGCATCACCTGTCCGTTTCCTACGCGTGATATTACGAAATCAACATCCTCTTTCTCGTACTGGCCGCCTTGCAATAATTCCATGATGATTTGGTTGTTCTGCATATTTTTGTCAAAGCAGAACAGCGTGTCGTTCTTTGTGAGGAGCAGGGCATCCTCGCCGTTGAAAAGAATTGGCCTGAGCCCGTTCCTCCTGATATGCGCATTCGTCTCCTCGAGCCATTTCTCGATGCCCAAGAGCTTGAGCCTTTCCTCGAAAATATCGATTATTTGCCCACGAAACGCCTTAATCGACGCAATCTGGCTCTTTATCTCCTCATGAAAAACCGGGGAGGTGATGATGATGGCCTGCGCGGTTGAGAAATCGGTATGCTCTGGCGAGTGGATGGCATATCTGCCGATATTCTTTCCGTCCAATGCGGGATTGCTGTCAACAACTCCGGCAATTTTCCCTGCAAGCTGCGGCGAAATCTGCGAGAGGAATTGCCTTGTAGCTCCGCCGGCTGTCCACACCAGTATTTTCGTCCATCCGCTCTTGCTGATTTCAGATTCAATGCGTTTTGTAGTGTCATCTGTCATAATCATCAGCCCTGTCTGTTCCCACGCTCACTTCTTCTGCGCAGAATGCCATCGCAGCGTGCGTTTCAATCCTTCATGCAATGGTGTATGAGGCTCCCAGCCCAACATTTTTTTGGCCTTGGATATGTCAGCCAGCGAGCGTTTTGGCGCCTCTTTCTGATAACTTGCCATTGCCTGCGGCTCCATCTGCACGCGCGCGCGGGGCGTGAAAAGTTCCGCCACCTCATCAGCCAGTTGCCGCACGGTGTATTCCGGCCCGCCGCTGCCAACATTGAAGGCCTGTCCATTCTGTTCAGAGAGCAGCGCGCGCCAGAACATCTCGGCAGCATCGCCGGCGTAATTGAATGTCATGAGCGTGTCCCCTGTGCTCTTCACCTTGATTGGCCTGCCTGCCAGCGCATCAGAGAGGAAGTCGGCCAGCACCCGTCCGTCATCGAGCCTCTGGCCAGGGCCGTAATGGTGGAATGGGCGCACGATTTTGACTGGCACGCCATGCGTTTTGTGGAACTGGAACGCAAGAGTCTCGGCATATCTCTTCGACTCGTTGTAGCACGCCCGCTCGGAATCAAGCGCCGTGAGGCCGGGGAAATCCTCTTTTGTCGGGATTTTATCGGGCGGCACATCCCCATAGATTGCGCCGCTTGAGATGTAGAGGATGCTTTCGCACTTTTCCCTCACCGAATAATCGAGCATGGTGCGCAATCCTGTCACATTGGCATCCATAGTCTCAATCGGCCGCGCGAGATAATCGCGGGGCGAGGCGGGCGAGGCGCCGTGCACGATGAAATCCACGCCGGCGGGAATTGTGAATTGTTTGGTGACATCGGCCTCGATGAATTTGACATCTTTTCTTCCAATCAGATGGCCCAAGCGGTCTTTCGGCCCGATTTTTTTGTGCGTGAGGGCGATGAGTTTGCACTGTGCGGCCAGCATTTTGTCGTCATTGAGCACCGCGATGGTGTCAGCCATGTAACTTGGCAGAAATCCGTTCGCGCCAGCGATGAGCACGGTTTTGCCGGACAGCCTGCTCCAGTCCATCCCCTGCTTTGAGACAAAGGCGCGGATGTCCTCCCATATGACTGCATGGCTAAAACGCATGTTTCATCGCCTTTCAAGTTTCAATTTTATTTCGCTTACCATTTACGTTTCTCTTATTCATTGCCTGCCGGGATATTCCTTGATTTGTTTTTTCGTGAATGCGGCCATGTCATCTCCCGCCGCCTCACTCTCATACCATTTCAGGGTCCATGCCAAGGCCTCATCAAATCCCAAGCGGGGTCTAAAGCCGAGTTTCTCGCGCGCTTTTGTCGCGTCCAGATGAAGGGTCTGTGCCTCATGCTTGTCGCTCTCAACCTGCACCTTGTATTTCACGCCAGCCATCTTCGCTATCTGCTCGACCGTGAGGCTGCTCCCGCCGCTCGGGGCGAAATTATATGCGCCAGCCAAGCTCCTCTCGCCTTCAGCCAAGCGGCGGGCCAGTAGAAGATATCCATAAAGCGGGTCGAGAACGTGCTGCCATGGGCGCACGGCATTCGGGCTGCGCAAAACCAATGTCTGCCCGCTCGCTTTTGCGCGGATGATGTCGGGAATAAGCCTGTCCGCCGACCAGTCTCCGCCGCCTATGACATTTCCTGCGCGGGCAGATGCGATGAGAGGTTGGCCGGTTTTGTTGAAAAATGAGCGCGCATATGACGAAATCACAATCTCGTCAGCCGCCTTCGACG
>CAIXYX010000124.1 GCA_903923795.1 uncultured Microcaldota archaeon | reverse complement strand
GTTAGACTACAATCGCGCTGCATTTTCTTTCGCGTCCTCAAATTATAAAGCTGACGTGCTACTCCTCTCTATCAAGCAAATAATCAACTTCGAGGTGCGGCAGTATGAAACTCTTCTGGCCATCCGTGTTCGGCATAGTGGTCTTCTCCCTTCTAGCCAGCGCCGTCCTCTATTCCCAGCTGCCGCCCCTCATGTCCACGCACTGGAACGCAGCAAATCAGGCGAACGGCAACATGCCAAAGGAATGGGCGGTCCTCATCATGCCCGCCATGATGCTCTTCCTCGCATTTCTCCTCTATTTCCTGCCCAAGATAGACCCTCTCAAGCACAATCTCGACGCATTCCGCACCCAGTACCAGAATTTCATCCTCGTTCTCCTCGCATTCCTCGCCATCATCCACCTCCAAATACTGCTCTGGAATGCCGGTTTCATCATCCTGCCCAGCCTCGTCGTCTCTGTGGGTTTGGCGTTCATCTTCTTCTACGCGGGCAAATTGTGCGAAGCCAGCAAGCCCAATTATTTCATCGGCATAAGAACCCCATGGGCTTTGCAGGATCCAAAAGTTTGGGAAGAGACAAACAAGTTCGGCGGCCGGCTCATGCAGCTGCTGTCCCCCCTCGCCCTCTTCGGCGCATTCTATCCCAACCAGTACATCTTCATCGTGCTCGCCGCAGTTCTTCTGCCCGCCATCGGCGCGTTCGCCTATTCCTATTGGATTTACCAGAAAATCCACGGGCCCAGAGGGGAGCAGAATAAGCCGAAAACAATATCCAAATCCAAAGCACGCGCCAAACGCCGGCGCAGCCGCTGAAACGCGGCATTTCGGACCGTCGAATCCTCGCGTCCCGTGCGTCCATCGTCTTTTTTAGCCTTCTATATATGAAAAAGTCCATCTCGTATATGGGGTGTATGAAATGAGCATCGGACGAAAGACCCGTTTGTCAAGAATCATCAAAGACGGCAAAATGCTTCTCCTCGCCATGGATCAGGGCCTCGAGCACGGGCCGAAAGATTTCAACATGCAGAACATCAACCCTGATTATGTTTTTGACATAGCGAAAAAGGGCGGTTTCACGGGCTTCGCCATCCAAAAAGGCACGGCTTACCATTACCTGGAGAATTACGCCGGTCAGGTGCCCATAGTCATCAAGCTCAACGGCCGCACCTCCATCGTGCCCAAAGACAACATATATTCATCGCCAGTCGGCACGGTGAAAGAGGCCGTTGCATTGGGCGCAGACGCCATCGGCTACACCCTCTACGTCGGCTCGCCGAACGAGGCGCGCATGTTCAAGGACTTCGGCGCTATTCGCGCCGAATGCGAAGAGTATGGCATGCCCACCATGGTGTGGGCTTATCCAAGAGGCCAATATGTCAAAGACGAGAAAGATCCGGCCACAATAGCTTATGCCGCAAGATGCGCGCTCGAATTGGGCGCAGATGTGGTCAAGGTGAATTACACCGGCTCTACTGATTCATTCCGCCAAGTCGTGCAGGCAGCGCAGGCCTGCAAAGTAATCTCGGCCGGCGGCTCGAAACAAACTGATGCCGAATTTTTGGCAAAAGCAAAAGAAGTGATGGATGCGGGCGCCATCGGTTTCGCCGTCGGGCGCAACGTGTGGCAGAATGAACGCCCGCTTGAAATCGCGGCAAAACTCAAAAAAGTGGTGTTCGGCAGATGAGCGCGAAAAACACTTCCCCAAACTCGAGCCTCCGCTCTCCCAATTCAGCGGCAGTCACTTTGCACGGCCATCTCCAGTCACTGCCATCCGATCTCGCCAAGCTCATCGAATCCTTCGGCCTCATCTCGCTCGACATGCAGACGCAGTTCCCGAAATATCTTGGGGGCAGCTCCGGAGACAAGAACAAATACGGCGAGGCGACTGCGAAACTGGACAATTGGGCGAACGGCTACATGTGCGACGCCCTCATCAAAACCGGCCTTGTGCGCACTATTCACAGCGAAGAGTTGCGCGAGCCGCTTTACCACAACGACACAGCTCCATTTGTCGTCACGCTCGACCCGCTCGATGGCTCCTCCAACATCGGCACCAACAACCCGTTCGGCATAATTTTGGGCATCTACCGCGACGATTTGCCGCAAGTAGGAAGAAAGCTCGAGGCGGCGGTCTACAAATTGTACGGCCCGGTCAATACTCTTGTATATTCCGTGAGCGGCGGGGATGGCGTGCACGAATTCGTCAAGCACTACCATGCGGACGGCCACGCCGAATTTTTGCTCCTCAACAAAAACATCAAACTGCCGAAAAAAGGCGGAGTTTTCGGAATCGGCGCCAACCCTGCCGACTGGAACCCCCGCTTCGCCGCATTCGCGCAGGGCCTGCATGCCAAAGACGGGCTGAAGACCCGCTACAGCGGCTCATTTGTCGCCGATTTCTCGCAGGTGCTTCACATGGGCGGATTCTTCTCCTACCCCGCCACCAAAAAAATCCCCGATGGCAAATTCCGCCTCTATTACGAATGCATCCCGCTCTCTTTCCTCTGCGAAGAGGCCGGCGGAGCCTCATGGGACGGCAGCGCATCCGGAGATTCGGTGCTGGACCGTATTGACAACGACGTCGATGCGCGCACGCCAGTCTACTTGGGGAACAAGGAGCTCATCGACCGCTTGAAGAAAGAGATGCGGAAATAATTGTTTGCAATAAAACAAATTACTGTTTTTCGCGCTGTTTTCAAACACCTTATTTAAATACGAATTTCGCGGCGATAGATTCCACGAAATATTTTTGGAAGGTGCATAAGAAATGGCAGCATTGAAGACTGATGGCCCAAATGTGAACGGCATAATCAAAGACGTCGGCAACATGCCGATTTCAAAATTGCAGGGTTTGATAGAGGAAATAAACACCGGCAAGCTCAAAGTTGGTCAAGGTGGTGCTGAGAAGATTTGGAGCGCAATCGGGCAGAGGGCAGGCGTTCTTATTCAGATGGATGCAACCGTGCCCGAGAAACAGATGCTCAACCTCATGATGAATTTCGGTCGGGATATTTCCTCTCCAGTATCAGAAGAAAAAATTTCTGTGAATAGCAACCGGATTGCGTATAGTGTCGATCCAATACATCTCGGCACTCGTTTAGACCTGCCGAAAGACTGGGATTACAATCCTCACGAATACATCAACGACAATAGTCACAATCCCGGCTGATTTCATCTGTTTTTTATAAAACATATTTTTCTATTTTCAGACAAACAAAACATTATATTTAAAGCCGCTCGCCGCCCAAATCTTCATATCAACTTAGTTCAGGTGATATCTCATGTCCAAACCAAAAGTCGTCTTAGCCTATTCTGGCGGTCTTGACACATCCATAATCCTCAAGTGGCTCATCGACGAAGGTTACGAAGTGATTTGCTACTGCGGCGATGTGGGCCAGCAAGAGGATTTCGAGGCCGTGAAGAAGAAGGCGCTCGATTGCGGCGCAACAAAAGTCTATGTCGAGGATTTGAAGAAAGAATTCGTCACAGACTACATCTTCAAGGCCATTCAAGCTGACGCCATCTACGAGAACCGCTACCTCTTGGGCACTTCATTGGCGCGCCCTATTATCGCCAAGCGTCACATGGAGATTGCCGAGAAAGAGGGCGCCGAATATGTTGCTCACGGAGCCACCGGCAAAGGCAATGATCAGGTGCGCTTCGAGCTCACGTTCTATGCCATGAACCCCAAAATCAAGGTCATCTCCCCGTGGAAGAATGAGAAATTCCTCAGCCAGTTCAAGGGACGCCCCGACATGATAGCTTACGCCGAGAAGCACAACATCCCCATCAAGGCATCCATTGCCAAGCCCTACTCCACCGACCCCAATTTGCTGCACATCAGTTACGAATCCGGCATATTGGAGGACCCTGCCGCAGCCCCGCCTGAGGATGTTTTCGAGTGGACTGTCTCGCCGCAAAAAGCGCCCGACAAAACGACCACCATCGAGATCCACTTCAAGGACGGCATTCCAATCAAGGTGGAGAACAAGGATGACAAACGCGTCGAGACCGACCCGCTCAAGCTTTTCATGTATCTCAACGATTTGGGCGCCAAAAATGGCATAGGCAGAATCGACATCGTGGAGAACCGCTTCGTCGGCATCAAGTCCCGCGGAGTCTATGAGACGCCCGGAGCCACCATATTGCGCGCAGCCCACCTTGACTTGGAGGGCGTTGCCATGGACCGTGAGGTCATGAGGCTCAAAGACGCGCTCGCGATACGCTTCGCCGACATCTGCTACAACGGCTTCTGGTTCTCGCCAGAGATGGAATTCATCAACGCGGCCATCGCAAAGAGCCAGGAATTGATTGACGGCTGGGTGAAACTCGAGCTCTACAAGGGCAATGTCACCGTCATCGGCCGCTATTCGCCCAGTTCGCTCTACAATCAGGACCTGGCGTCCATGGATGTGGAGGGCGGCTTCAACCAGATGGACTCGACCGGCTTTATCAAAATCAACGCGATAAGGCTGATGGCCGACACGGCGATCAAGAAGAAGATGGGCAAGAATTAGATTGGGCAAGGCGTAAGTTACATCTCTTTTTATTCTTTCTTTCATTTATTCAATCATGAAACTGGCGGCCATATTCAATTCTCTTTTCCCTGCCTCAAGCGTAGCTTCGAATCGCAGTGTCTGTAGTTAGCCTCTTTTTCCGCGTGCGTGTAGTCAGCGCCCGAAGCGCGCGGACCGGACAACAACTTAGAGCAATCGAGGTGAAGAACATGATGAATTATTCTGCGGGCGCATCCGGCGTCTATCCCGACATCCTGCAAGCTATCGGCCACACGCCTATGGTGCGGATCAACCGCCTAAATCCGAATCCGGCGCTGGAGATTTATGCCAAATTGGAGGGCCACAATCCCATGGGGAGCGTGAAAGACCGCATCGCGCTGAAAATGATAGAGCAGGCGGAAAGCGAGGGCGCTCTAAAAAAAGGAATGACCATCCTCGAGCCAACCTCGGGCAACACGGGCATAGGCCTCGCCATGGTGGGGGCGGTGAAGGGTTACGAAGTCGAGATTGTCATGAGCGAGGCCGTGTCGGTTGAGCGGAGACAAACCATGGCTGCCTTGGGTGCGCGCATACTCCTCACATCTGCCGCCGGTGGAACCGATGGCGCCATCATAAAGGCGCGCGAACTGGTGAAAAACGAGCCTGGCAAATATTTCATGCCTGATCAGTTCTCCAACCACTACAATAAGATCGCGCACTACCAGACCACGGCCGAAGAGATTTTCCAGCAGATGGACGGGCGGTTGGATTATTTTGTGTCTGCTCTGGGCACCTCGGGCACCCTCATGGGGGTTGGCAAATATCTCAAGGAGAAGCTCCCAGAAATACAAATCGTGTGCGCCCAGCCCGTGAAGGGCCATTACATACAGGGCCTCAAGAACATGGAGGAAGCCATCGTGCCCTCCATCTACGACCCGTCCAAAATCGATAGGACGGTGATGGTGGAGACAGAGAATGCATTTGAGATGGCGCGGCAGATAGTCCGAGCAGAGGGCATTTTCGTCGGCATGTCGTCAGGCGCGGCCCTTCTGGCGGCTGTTGAAGTGGCCAAAACCGCCCCCGGCGGCCGCATGGCCGTCATTTTCCCTGATCGGGGAGAGCGGTATCTGAGCACGAAACTGTTCAATTTGTGAATATCATCTCTTGTTTTTTATAAAACATTTTTTCATATTTTGTTTCATTTATCTCTATATTTATAATAGCGGAGCGAGCGCAAAGATATAAACCAGCCCGCCGACAGCTAGGCATCTATGGTGACTCTCATGGTTCAAAAACTATGGCAAGGCGCATTCGAGGGCGCGACCCCGGATGTGATAAGTTACAATTCAGCCGAGAACATCGTGTTCGATGCGCAATTGGTGCGCCACGATATCTTGGGTAGCATGGCCCATGTCAAAATGCTGGCAAAGCAGAAAATAATTTCAGCAAAAGAGGCGTCAGAAATCCACGCAGCACTCAAGTCGGTCCTCTCGCAATACGAGAACGGTCAGTTCAAGCTCGACGTCGCATTAGAAGACGTGCACACAAACGTCGAGGCAGCAGTGAGCAAGATGACTCCCGCAGGCAAAAAGATGCACACCGCCCGCTCGAGAAATGATCAGGTGCTTCTTGACATGAGACTTTTCATGAGAGAGGAGATTCTCAAATTGGCAGATGACATTTGCGCACTTCAAGCTTCCTTCGTCACCTTGTCAAAGCATGACGGCCCCATGGTCGGCTACACCCACACCAGAGTGGCGCAACCAATTACCATTAGCCTCTGGTGCGACTCATGGATTCAGGGCTTGGGCCGCGACATGCAGAGGCTCATGTCCGCCTACTCGCGCGTGAACCAGAATCCGCTTGGCGCAGGCGCCGTAGCGGGAACAGACTGGCCTATCGACAGAGCTTACACGACGAATCTTCTAGCATTTGCTTCCACCCAATCGAACCCCCTCGACACCATCAGCTCGCGCGGCGAGAGCGAGGCCGAAGTGCTGGCCGACTTAGCAATAATGGCAATGAGGCTCTCAAGCTTGTCTGAGGAGCTCATCTGGCTTTCGCAGAAAGGGCTTATCAAAATCCCCGACTCCTTCTGCACTGGCTCATCCATGATGCCGAACAAGCGCAATCCCGACGTGCTCGAATTGGTGAGAGGCCGCACCAGCCGCCTCTATGCCCACCTTGTGTTCGTGCTCACTGTAAAGAAGGGCCTCATGTCAGGCTATCATTCCGACATGGCCGAGACAAAGCCGCCGATTATGAAAGGCCTTGAGGTCAGCCAAGCATCAGTGCAGATACTCGCCAAATTAGTGCCAAAACTCGAGTTTGATTCCGCGCTCATCGAAAAAGAGCTGGATTCTGGCTATGCGCAAGCAACGCAAGTGGCCGATGCCCTCGCATTGGCGGGCGTGCCGTTCCGCGAGGCACACGGCTTGTCCGGCAAACTGGTCGGCGAATGCGCCAAAGCGGGCATCCCGCTCTCGGCAGCCCCGCCTATTCCGCCTCTCAATGCCAAAGCGTGGGCAGCCGCAACTTCGAACGAGAGACCCAAGATGAAGATGAAATTGGCGCTTGATGGCAGCGCGAAGAAATTCATCGAAAACGAGAAGAAGAAAATCGAGACTGCATATAAGCAATTGATCGGCTGAGCCAATACCTTTGTTTCTTATTCTTTCCCTTTTTTCCATTACCATGGACCTCGATTACCTCGGTTTATTGGGCATGGCTCTAATCCTCATAGCATGGCTGCCGGAGACTTGGCAGAATTACAAGGAGAAAGGCAAAAATCTCAATCTCAAATTCGTCCTTCTCTACCTCTTCGGCTCTGCCTTCCTCACCTATCATGCCTATTTGCTCAACGACATGGTTTTCCTCGCGCTCAATGCCATCGCCACGCTCATCGCAATAATCAACGGCTACCTGATTTTGGCTAATAGAAGTGGAAAAACTAAAATCAAGAAAGCGAAAAAGAAGCGGAAATAGTGCGGCTCAATAAACTAAGGCTGCACCCACTCTATCTCGTAATATTCATACTCGCTGCCAGGTATCTCAATCCGATGCACGGCGTAATAAGTGACACTCGTCTCCCTGTCAGCAATGGCAATCATCAGCTCAAGCCCCGCATGCTTGCATTCTTCAATGGCCTCGGCCATCTCCTCGCCGCCCAAATATTCCTCTTCCGAAAGAGAAAGCATCAGATAGCGCGGCGTGCCGGTCTTCGGATTCTCTATGTCAATTCCGTGCCTGTGATAAAGCAAGAAGTCGAGCGAAGATGATTTTTCGGATTTGTGCGCATGCTCATTTTTCTTTTTCTTCTGCCCCGGAATGGCCAAAACAAACGTTTTTCGCACCGAATGCGCCACCCTAATTGCCCTTGCCCATTCCGAGATGAGCAATCTACTCTTCTTGGGGAAAATATGCAGCACATGCTGGCTGTGCACCCAATTCTCGCCCTTGCCCGGATTGGCGCCGGGGAAGTAAATCCTAAAGTGTGTGCCGAATTTGAAACCAGTCTTTAGCACGAACCCCTGCAAGCGCCAGTCTTCGTAAACGTCCATCAAAGCCTTGAAGTCCGGCCTCCGCTCAACTGCCAGTTTTACGACTTCCTTCTCATTCGAATTCTCCAATTTCAAGCCCGCATGCTTCATCAAAAAAAGAGTCTCATAAACATCCAGTTTGCCAAGCCGCCCGCGCTGCTCTGCCTTGTAAGTGGCATATTGGCCGAACCATCCGGAAGTATAAAGTGCCTTGGCAGTCTCGTCATCATCAACAACAGCCATCAAGTCATCGGCATAAAAACGTGCTTTGGCGGCAAAGCCGGGGGCAACGAATTTTCCATTAGGATAAGCTTTGAGTGGATTGTGCTTGTAATTCGACTCCATCTCGGCAGACGGACGGGCAATCAGCCCTCTGTCGCGCCAATCCTTGAATGTGAAATATCGAGCCATCAATTTCGGCCTATCAAGCAATTCCGCCACCTCGTTGAAGTGCCAGTAATTGTTGGCCGGGTCATGCACTTTGGCATTTCTAATGTCTATGAGATAAAGAGCCTCCTCTGCCGACAGCTCGACTTTGCCTCTATTCATTATGCCCCAGTAACCACTGACAAGCGAGCTCACGCTCTGCGGCTGTGTCGCCTGCACTCTTTTCTCTTTGGGCAAAACTTCCAGTTCGACGGCCATAATCTAAACTCGGGCGCTAAGACTATAAATAAGAGCCGGGCCGGTTTCGACAGGCTAATCCGGCCCCGTGTCTGGCGTCTGTAGCGGTTTTATTCGAAATGCGCGGGCAGGACGTACTGCGCTATCTTGGCATGCAGGATCCCATCATCTATCGGTTTTAGGAGATATTCCTCGAAAACCCCATACTGCGGGCATAATTTTTCTATACTCTCTTTATATGTTGCCGACATCGCGAGAACCGGTGTATTTGTGTTAAGGTTATTTTTATCTGCCCTAATCTCGCACGTCAATTCTATTCCGCTCTTACCTGGCAGATAGATGTCCATCAGAATCAGGTTGAATCTCTCAGTCGTCAGCAGTTTGGTGGCATCATGGCCGGTCCCAGCTGTCTTTATCTCATAGCTCCCATTAAGCATCCTCTTAATTATCATCAGACTGGCGAAGTCGTCATCAACAACCAGTATCTTCGAGCGTGGCCAGGCGCAGGTATTTGCCTTCTGCGGAGCCGGTTTCATCGCAGTGATGGGTCTGAGGGTTTCCATTTGCATGTTTTCCGCCTCGTCTGGCGCAATTCCTGCGTATCTCTGCCTTTATTTCACAATTCCGAATGCGCTCAATCTCCATCTCTGGCCCATGCGTCTTGATAACGCCACCTTCTGGCCCTTCTCGGCGTAAATCGGCCTCTTCAATTTCAATGTCAGCGCGCCGCCCTTGAGCTTGACGATGACTCCGATTGAAGTCGCTGTACCGGAAGAAATGACAAGAGGCTCGGCCGCCTTGAGCGGCGGGTTGTCGAACCCTTCGCGCTTGATGAGCGTATACTCTATTTCCGGCATCTCCAAAACAGGGCCCAAAGCGGCCGGATTTCCGACGATATTTCCAACCAGACTGTCGCCTTTTGTCAAGGCCGGGTCAAGGGTTGTGCCTATCCCGATCAGCCCGCCCGGATGCGCCACAGTAAGCGGACCGTCAGCTCCATTCAAACTCGTCACTTCGAATTCGAGCGAAAGATAAGTCTCCTTGCCCTCTTTGTCCTTCTCCTTGCGCAATATGCCGGGCTTTATCTTGAGCTTGTCGCCGACTTTGAGCGTGCCCGTAATTAACGAACCACCCAGCACTCCGCCAGTCAATTTGCTTATAGGCTGGCCCGGGCGGTTTATGTCAAATGAGCGCGTGATATACATCTTGGCCGGCGCCGTCTCATTCCTCTTCGGCGTCGGGATATGCTTCTCGATGGCCTCCACCAATTTGTCGATGTTGGCATTGTAATTTGCCGAGATGGGGATGATGGGCGCTTTTTCGGCGCTGCTGCCTTTCAAAAAGGCCTTTATCTGTTTGTAATTCTCAATCGCCTTGTCCTCGGCAACCAAATCAATCTTGTTCTGGACAACTATGACATTCTTTATGCCCAAAATGTCGAGCACCATCAAATGTTCGGCCGTCTGGGCTTGGGGGCAGGGCTCATTAGCGGCGATGACAAGCAGCGCGCCATCAACTATATTTGCTGCCGAAATCATGGTGGTCATGAGAGTCTCATGGCCCGGCGCGTCGAGGAAAGACACGCGGCGCGCGATTTCCCATTCGCTCTTCTCTTTCGCTTCTTTCGGCAACTGATTTTCGGGCAAATAGCGTCCGTCTTTCTTGTTTTTGTAAAAAGTCACGTCAGCATAGCCTATCTTTATCGTGATGCCGCGCTTGAGCTCCTCGGAATGGGTGTCTGTCCATTTGCCGGTGAGGGCGCGGGTGAGGCTGGTCTTGCCATGGTCGACATGGCCGACCATTCCGATGTTGACTTGCGCCTGACTCAATCAATCCCTCAAAATATCTGCTTCTGCTCTATGCTTCTATTCCCGCGAAACGTCTGCTCGCCTATTTCTTCTCTTTCTCCTTTTTGGCCGATGGCGGGAACAGTTCAGCGAGCGGTTTTGTCCCAGGCGTCTTTACCTTGCAGTTGACCTGCTGAATCTCGTCCGAGACGAGGTTGCCGCGCACGTTGCGCTTGGCCCTCTGTCCATGCGAGTGCGAGATGAATCCCGTGCCGCTCGAGAGCAGCACGCCTGTGCGCCGGGGGCCGGTGACGTCATGGCGCATGGGGTAGCCGGAAGTGTCGGAGCCGCCGGTGACTTTGAACACATAGCCGGCGGCGGCCACCAAACCGCCGTCGAGCTCGTCGCCGATCTTCTTGCCGAGCAGGGCGGAGACTTTGTCTTTGGG
>CAIXYX010000123.1 GCA_903923795.1 uncultured Microcaldota archaeon | reverse complement strand
CGCCGCCTCTAATTCCTTGAGGAAATATTCGTGCACCCTCGTCGTCTTCATCTCTGGATGGCAGCTCGCTCCGAGGTAAAATTTGCCGGATAATTTCTGTGACACTATGACAGGCTCGCCGCTCGACGGCAGTCTTGCCAAGATTTTCACGCCGGCCGACGCATCCACTTTGGTGATTCTCGGCGCGCGGATGAAGGGGATACGCAATCGGCCCGTGAGGTCAAGTGCATCGGCTGCCTCGCTCGCCGGCTCGAGCGCGCTTTCGAAGGAATCAATCTGCGCGCCATATGCGTTTCTGCTCACGCCGACATCCATGACATCGAGGCCCTCCTGTCCCTGCACTTTGCCCTCGACCCATTTGGACATGAGGATGAGTCCGGCGCAGGTGCCAAAAAGTCCGGGGATGTTTTTCATCGGCGCGAGCATTTTGTTTTTTTGCAGAAGCAGACTCAGATGCGTGCTCTCGCCGCCGGGGAGAAGAAGCCCTTGCAGGCCCGCGAGCTCGGCCTCAGTGCGAACTGTTCGAAGACGAATTACGATTTGGCTCTTTTCACTGGCTCCTCTGATCGCTTCGAGGTGCTCGGCGACGTCGCCCTGAAATGCCAATACGCCGATGGACAGCATGGACATAATTCGAACACCTTACTTAAAAATGCGGCCCGTCATCTCGCTCCACATCAAAAGATCTAAGTGGGAGAGAGGGATACCGCTCTCGGCGGAAAATTCGGCCATCTGTTTTTCTATCTCGAGATACCGCTTGCGTGTCAGTGTGGGCGGCAATTGTTTTATCACGCCCAAACTGACGAGATTTTTGAGTATATGTCTATCTAATATGGCGACTTCATTACCCAAGCCTGTGTTTCTCATGAAATGGCCGGCCTCTTTCATTCCTAATCCGAGCACTTCATCTGCGAGGAAATTGCGAAGCTCAGTCTGGTTCTTGCTCGTCGAAATCGCTTTCTCAAGTCCTTTCTCGTCGAACATCTTTTTTCTGGCCTCGATAATATATCTCGCTTTGTTTTTATGGAATCGGACATGAGATGAGAGAAGAATGGCTGAGATGGCTGAAGTGTCGTCGGAGAAAAGAAGTTTATTGCTTGTCAAAGCGAGTTGCGCCTTGTGTGCCGCAGCCGCCGATGAATTGGCGGCGCAGATACAGAACGTGAGTTCGGACAAAAGTACTTCATCGCCCTGTTTTTTTATGAGTGAAAATTCGGCGAGCCGGCCCAATATCTCCTCTTTTTTCTTCTTGTGCCGATGATGCACATTCTCCAGCGTGAGCATGAAAAGAAATGGAACTATTCTCTCTCTTAAATCCCGCGGCTTTGACGTCGCTGTCAGATTCCTCTGCTCGCCAGCCGGTTCTCGGGGAGCATGGTGCGCACGTCGATGGAATGCATCGCATCTCCCAAATTCTCCGATACGCGCGCAATGGTTTCGGGGTCGTTGTAATGCGCCACAGCCTGCACAATCGATTTGGCCCGCGCGGCCGGGTCGGCAGACTTGAAGATGCCCGAGCCCACGAAAACTCCGTCGCAGCCCATCTGCATGCAAAGGGCGGCATCTGACGGCGTGGCGATTCCTCCGGCGGCGAAATTCACCACAGGCAGTTTGCCGCTCTCGGCGATTTTCTCGACGAGCATGATATCCACTCTCATCTCTTTTGCAATTGCCGCCAACTCCTTCTTGTTTTTCACGGCAGCGCGAACTTCATCCACTCCTCGCTGCATGGCGCGCATGTGCCTCATCGCTTCGACGATATTTCCTGTTCCTGCCTCTCCTTTTGTGCGCAGCATGGCCGCGCCTTCCGACACTCGGCGCAAAGCCTCGCCCAAATCGCGCGCGCCGCAAACGAACGGCACTTTGAATCCCCACTTGTCGATGTGTTTCTCCTCATCGGCCGGAGTGAGAACTTCGGATTCGTCGATGAAATCCACTTGGAGCGTTTGGAGGACTTGCGCTTCGACGAAATGTCCTATGCGGCATTTGGCCATCACGGGAATCGTAACTGCCGCCTTGATTTCCTTCACCTTGAGCGGGTCGGCCATCCGGGCAACGCCGCCCTCTTTTCTTATGTCAGCCGGCACGCGCTCGAGCGCCATCACGGCGACGGCGCCAGCATCTTGCGCGATTTTCGCCTGCGTGGCGTTGGTGACGTCCATGATGACTCCGCCCTTTAGCATCTGCGCGAGGCCTGATTTTACTGTGACTGTGCCGTGGATTGGTTCAGGAGTCTGCATAGGAATAACCTCCGAGTATGAATGGGCTAAGGTGAAGACGTTATTTAATACCTTCTTGTCGGCGATGGGTTCGATTTGTCCATTTTCGGCATTTCTTTGGCGTTTCTCGTTTTCGGCGTAATTTTGGTATAAGTTTGGAAAATCCGTTTATAACCGGACTGGCCAGTTTGTCTCAATGCAAAGGGGGTGTTTCATATGAACAAACTAATGGTTTTCGTGGCGGGCCTATTAGGCCTCGCCATGGTGGGATATGCGCTCGGCCCCGGATTCTTTGGCGGATTCGGGTTCGTGCGAACGGCGGGGCCTGCGATGTCGGTCGCGAACGCAAAGAATATGACTCTCGCTGATAAGGCGTCGCTTCTGCAGGCCATCTACACAGATGATTCCTCGCTCTATTCATCCGTGCTG
>CAIXYX010000122.1 GCA_903923795.1 uncultured Microcaldota archaeon | reverse complement strand
TAGCATGGTTAAACTCCATGCCCAATCGTTTTAGGCGGTAGACATTTAAATGGTTTGAACCGTTGCTCTTTTCCAAGAAGTCGGTCGAGGTGAAGGGATTAATAAACATAAACAGCTAAAGTAAATCAAACACCCGTAGAAAAAGTCCGATGATGGGTGGTAGTAATTTGGTATCCGTAACGGATTAATTTTGCCATTTATACGGGGCTATGTGCTAACCTGGTATGCTACCGCGTTCGGGACGCGGTGGTCTGGGTTCAAATCCCGGTAGCCCCATTCCCATATCCCTTTTTCTTTTCTTTGCGAAGAAAAGAAAAAGGTCTAAGGGTTTCACCCCAAAAAGAAAAGAATGAATGTAACATAGAATTCCCGAAAATATTCTTCTCCTATTTCCCCATCGTCTTCGTTTTTCCATTGACAAGTCCGAATATCACGACGTCAGCCGCCCGCCCGAATATGCCGTTCTCCAAAACTCCCTCTATGTCATTAATCTCAGATTCGAGTTTTGCCGGATTCTTCACTGCGCCGAAATTCACCATGAGCATCCATAATCCGTTGTCTGTGACAAAAGGCAAGTCATGCGAATTTAGCATCAGCTCTATTTTCTTCGCGCCCAATTTCTTGAGCCTCTTCTCAATCTGCATCCGTGCGAATGGCAAGAATTCCACCGGCACAGGCTTGTTCAGAACCGCCGCCTTCTTGCTCTCATCCGCGATTATCACCAATTTGTCCGAAGCGTATTCGACAATCTTCTCGCGTGTGGATGCGCCGCCATGGCCCTTGATGAGCCTCTTCTTTGAATCCACCTGGTCCGCGCCGTCCACACAAACGTGTATTCTCTCAACTTGCGTGAATTCCACCACATTCAGGCCAAGAGATTTGGCAAGTTGAGATGACCTTTGCGAAGTGGCCACGCACACGAGCTCGAGCGATTTCTCCCCAGCGTATTCTGCCAAGAGCTGTATGAAAATGTCGGCGGTCGAGCCTGTGCCAAGTCCGATTGTCATGCCGCTCTTGACATGTGCCAGCGCGGCTGATGATGCGGCCCATTTGGCCTTGTCTGCCGGGGAGAGAAACGGTGGTATCTGCATGACCTCAACTCATACACAAAGGTTTTATCCCTGATGTTTTGCCAGTCATTTCGGCATCATCGTCCGGCATCTGTCTGTCTGCCGCTTTCTGGCTCACGCTGTGTCAAACTAAAATAAAAATTAAAACAAGAAAAGAAATTCTACCAGTTGCCCATCATGCGGATTGCGCCGCGGATCATCATCAGGACACCGATGACCATCGCGAGTGTCTGCAGGTCCTTGATGTATCCGAACCCGAACAGTATGAGGAACAGGCCGATGGCGACGTTTGCCAGCGCTTTTCCCCTTCCATGCGGGTGCATGGGCATAGCCTCGCAGCAGCAGTCATCTTTCATGCTCATCTTCTTGTTTTTCTTTTGCATAATTTCACCCCATCCTAAGACCTTGCGGCCCTTTTTGGGACGGGGCCGCCGATTCTCTATTTTGAGGCGCATCGGCGAACTATATAAATCCATCGCCCGCATAGTCGTCTATGGCTCCTCCATCGAATTTCCCCGCCTACGCGGGCGCTTCTGCTCAAAAAGCCCTCAAGACCGCCTCGGCCTCAGAATACTCCGCCTCGCCTGCCGATTCCCTGCCCTTGCGCGTGTGCGTGGTCTATGCATTCCCCTCCCTCACCTCGGGACACGGGCCCAAGCTTTTGCAGACCGTGACCAAAACTCTTGGCGAGAGCGGCGTGCCATTCGACCTCTTCGACCTCTATAGATCCAATTTCAATCCCGTCACATCCGAATCCGAGCATGCGGCATATGGAAAGAGCGTCGGCCCGGATGTGGCCGCGATTCAGTCCATTCTCAAATCGGCCGAAGTGTGGATTTTCCTGG
>CAIXYX010000121.1 GCA_903923795.1 uncultured Microcaldota archaeon | reverse complement strand
GGAACAGGTAAATCAATCTCCGTACGAAAAAGGATATTTTTTCATGATGGAGCTTTCAGACGAAGCTGAAAAAGCGAATCTTATGGATGCTGCCGGTTACCAACGTTACATAGAGGGAATTTCTAAATGAATTTTATCCCGCATACAGATGAAGATATTAAAGAAATGCTTCAGGCAATCGGAGCCGGTAGTATTGATGAGCTTTTTAAGGATATACCTGCGGCACTTAGGCCGAAATCATTTAATATCCCCGCCGGTAAATCAGAATTTGCAGTAACGCAAATTTTAAGCAAACTTTCCTTAAAAAACGCTACAGGCCTGATTAATTTCGTCGGCGCCGGATTCTATGACCATTTTATTCCCGCGGCAGTGGATGCGCTTGCCAGCCGTGCGGAGTTTTATACTGCTTATACGCCTTACCAACCGGAATGTTCCCAAGGGTGGCTGCAGGCAATTTATGAGTATCAAACTATTATTTGTCAGCTCAGCGGCCTTGATGTCTCCAATGCTTCTTTATATGATGGCGGGACAGCTTTATTTGAGGCGATGATGATGGCAGTAAGGCACACCGGCCGCAATAAAATTATTCTGGATAGCGGAGTAAATTTGATTTATCGCACAATGCTTTATACTTATACTTCAAACCTTTCTATTGAATTTGTAGAGATTCCGGTTGTGCATGGACAGAGTAGTAGAGAAGAATTGCGTAAGCATTTAGATGATAAAACTGCCGCAATAATTTTACAAAATCCTAACTTTTTTGGCGCAGTTGATGACTATAGCGACATAGTGGAGAATGCGCATAAATTTGGCGCTTTGGCAATTGCTTCGGTGTATCCGGTTTCTTTGGGGATACTAAAAACTCCTAAAGAGATGGGGTTTGATATTGCCACAGGTGAAGGCCAGAGTTTAGGGATTCCGCTTTCTTTCGGCGGGCCGTACCTTGGATTTATGGCGGCAAAAAAAGAATTGCTGCGCCAGATGCCCGGCAGGATTGTAGGAGCGACGGTTGACAGCGACGGAAAAAGAGGTTTTGTCTTAACCCTGCAGACGCGCGAGCAGCACATCCGCCGCGAAAAGGCGACCTCGAACATCTGCACCAACCACGCCCTCTGCGCCCTGCGCGCCACGATCTACCTGACGCTCATGGGCAAGGCGGGCTTGCGCCAGGTGGCCACGCTCTGCGCGCAGAAGAGCCACTATGCGGTGGAGGCGCTCTCGAAGATCGGCGGCGTGTCGCCCGCCTTCAAGTCGCCGTTCTTCAAGGAGTTCGCCGTCCGGATGCCCCGCCCCGCGTCGGGCCTTCAGAAGTTCCTGCTCGACCGCAACATCATCGGCGGCCTCGACCTGAGCGCATGGTATCCCGAACTCCCCAACACCTGCTCCTTCGCCGTGACCGAAAAGCGGACCCGGCAGGAGATAGATTTGCTGGTTGAGTCCGTTAAACTCTTTGTCCCAAGTTCCTGATTCTCTTTGCCGTTCTCTGCGCCCTCTGCGTCTCTGCGGTTGGATTGCAGTTCTTGAGAGTGTCTTATGTCCGAAAAACTCAGCTTCGAACTCTCCCGTCCCGGCCGTGTCGGCTGCCCGATGCCCGAGCCCGACGTCCCGGCCGTGCCCATAGAGCAGCTTCTGCCCGCCGACGCCCTGCGCGCCGACGCCCCGCGCCTGCCCGAGCTGAGCGAGCCGGAGGTCGTGCGCCACTTCACCGGCCTCTCGCGCGAGTGCTTCAGCGTAGACTCCAACTTCTACCCGCTCGGATCGTGCACGATGAAGTACAACCCGCGCGTCAACGAGTGGGCCGCGTCGCTGCCCGGCTTTGCGCACGTTCACCCGTACCAGGACGCGAGCACCACGCAGGGCCTCCTCTGCCTGATGCACGAGCTGGAACGGTACCTCGCCGAGATCTCCGGCCTCGACGCCGTCTCGCTCCAGCCCTGCGCCGGCGCGCACGGCGAGCTGACGGGCCTCATGCTCGTGCGCGCCTGCCACGACGCGCGCGGCGAGAAGCGCGACACCATCCTCATCCCCGACTCCGCCCACGGCACCAACCCGGCCAGCAGCGCCCTGTGCGGCTACAAGGTCGTGCAGCTCCGCTCGAACGAGGAGGGCATGGTGGACCTCGCGGCCCTCGAAGCGAGCCTCGGCCCGCACGTCGCCGCGTTCATGATCACGAACCCAAACACCCTCGGCCTCTTCGAGCGCAACATCGTGAAGATCTCCGAGGCCGTCCACCGCGTCGGCGGCCTCATGTACCTGGACGGTGCGAACATGAACGCCATCCTCGGCATCACGCGCCCCGGCGACTTCGGCATTGACGTCATGCACTTCAACCTGCACAAGACCTTCTCGACCCCCCACGGCGGCGGCGGGCCGGGCGCCGGCCCCATCGCCGTCCGCAAGGTCCTCGAGCCCTTCCTGCCCGTCCCGCGCATCGTCAAGGACGACGAGAAACCAGGTTTCTTAAAGAAACCTGGTTTCTATTCTCTCGACAGCGCCCGCCCGCAGACCATCGGCCGCGTGCGTTCGTTCCTGGGCAACGTCGGCGTTCTGGTCCGCGCCTATACATATATACGCAGCCTCGGCCCCGACGGCCTGAAGGCGGTCAGCGTCGCCGCCGTCCTCAACGCCAACT
>CAIXYX010000120.1 GCA_903923795.1 uncultured Microcaldota archaeon | reverse complement strand
TCTGGCCAGAAAATCCAAACCGAGCAGACTGGGGATTGTGGAGGCGGTGTCCCTCTGTTTCCCCTTCCCGTGGAAAAGCGCCACTTTGAGCTCTTTTACTTCTTTGAGCCGCAATGGCTCATCTCCATCGCCTGCGAATGACATGCTGCACCCCGGGATATTTCGAAGCTCGAAAGAATGCCCTGCTATGCCGACATGCTGGCAATGCGATAAGCCCTGGGTCTGGAGGTTGAAACGCTGCACATCCTGCCAACTGATGAACGAAATCTGACAACCGGTGTCGATGACAAAATTGATGATGCAGGTCCCTGCCCTCAGGTGAGCAGGGATTACGGCGGCCCAAAGAGTTGGCTCTCCGTGGATGAACTCGAGGGGAATCCGCATCTTCACGCCGTCCCCAAAACCATCTTGGATTTTGTCATGAAATATATGAGCGTTTCAGAGGCGTCGATGCCGTCCTTGTGGAGTTTCTGCAGAAGCTTCTCGAAATTCCGGTCGGATTCCACGATTTTCTGGCTTTTGATGGCGATGTAATCGCCTTCGTGTTCACTCAAGATTTCGTTAAAACGGGAATCCAGCCAGCGTGAATTCAACTTCATGGCCTGCAACATGGTGAGATCCGTATGAGTCATCTGAACCCCTCGTCGTAATGTTTAGTGGATTTTTCGGCTTTTATAACTATCGTCTATGCGAACCCGCTTTTTTTCTCGAAACGGATGGGAGAATTCTCAGGACGACGAGATTCGCCACCCAGCTGATTTCTCCAACCAACGGTTGGAGTTTTGTGTTATCATCGCATGCGCCGACTTCTCGCACCATTGGTGCGAGTTTTTTTCACCTTTGGTTTCTCTCGTTTTTAGACGCACCGGATTCCTCGATGATTCCCCGTACTTTCTCCTCCAGCACTTTCTGGTCCGGCAGGCACAGTTTGTAGCGGGAGACGAACAAATTGTTCGAAATGCCGCCAAGCGCGTATTTCACCATCCGCCCGCTTTTTTCAGTCGCCAGTATGATGCCGACTGGAGGATTGTCATCAGGGCTCATCACTTCCGCCTTGAAATAATTGAGATACATGTTCATCTGCCCGATGTCTGCGTGCGAGACCGGGCCGGACTTCAGGTCGAGGAGAACGAAGCACTTGAGGACATGGTTGTAGAAAACCAAATCGACGCGGTAATGATGGTTGTCAAGGCTGATGCGGTATTGTCTTCCCACAAATGCGAAGCCTTTGCCCAGCTCGAGGATGAATTTTTGCAGGTTGGAGAGGATGCGCGCTTCGAGGTCCGCTTCGGTGTAGGATGAACTTTCGTCAAGGCCCAGGAATTCGAGGACATACGGATCGCGCGGAATATCATCTGCCGATTTCATATCGTGGCCAAGTTTTGACAATGCCATTATTTTCTCCTTGTCCTTGCTCAATGCCAGCCGCTCGAACAACATTGACTCTTTCTGTCTTTTGAGCTGTCTCATCGACCAGCCTTCGCGTATGCACTGCTTCTCGTAGAAGCTGCGTGGCAGGTCGTCATCCACTTTGAGAAGCTCGATATAATGCGACCAGCTCAATTGTGGAGACAGTGTCTCCATAATTGGGAACTGAATGTAGAGAAGGCGCATATGCGCGATATTCGTGGCGCTGAACCCCCTGCCATACCGACGTGTCAGGTCGTGCTGGAGCCGGCCCAGCAACTGCTCGCCATACTCCGCCTTCTCTTTTCCGCCCTGTTCATACTCAACAATCCTCTGTCCAATCTTCCAGTAAGCCTGCACAAGGGCGGAATTGACCGCCTTGTACGCCTGCTGCCTCGACGTGGACAAGATAGAACCAATGTCGTTTATGAGCGCGGGATAATTCTTCGTGGAGGCCGAATCAGCATTGGCGGGGGAAGCGCGGGCCTGGCCGGATTTACGCGACAGTGTCGCGTAAATTGGGGGTATGATTGATTGTGATATGCCGGAGTTCGACGTTCTTTGGACAGGGGCTTTGGTTTTGGGCGTGTGTTTTATCATGCAAGTGATATGTGCTTGTCACCATATACTGTTTTGGAAGGGGTAGGTTTCCGGTGGTCTTCCGCCACTTTTTCAGTAGTCTATGTGTATCTCTTTTCTATACATTCATACATCTAAAATATACAAATTCGTCTTCCCACTACTCTTTTTGTATATAAATTCTAAACATCTGTATCTCTTTCAAATACGTCAGTACTCTTGTTCTATGCGTATGTGCTTCTTTTATAAACATTCATATCTTTTTCAAATACGTGTTTGACCTCGCGGCCATCATCACCTCGAAAACGCGCTTGTCCGTGCTAACCCTGTTCATCACAAATCCATCTCTTGAGTTGGGCGTGCGCGAGACTGCGCGCAAACTGTCGGCGAACCCGATGCTTGCGCGCCACGAACTGATTTTATTACAGACGGCAGGATTGCTGAAATCACGGCGAGTGGCGAATTCCATTCAATTCTCCCTCGACAATTCATGCGAGGCTGTCGCGCCCCTGAACCAGCTAATCCACATGCAGAGCGTGAAGACTCCGGCGGAGGAAAACATGGCCGAGGGGGAAAACACCAAGAGCGACGAGAATAACGACGATGAATGAACCTGTGAAATGAAAAAAATGACTGAATGAAAAATGGATGAGGATGAAATTTCAATGAGTCTGAAAAACGAAATGCATTCTGCGCCATGTCGGCTCCTTCTATTAAGCATGCTTTTCGCGCTTTTCCTAGCGCCAGGAGTTTTCGCCGTGGACCCCGGCGCCTGCAACCAAAACCTCGCGTCGGCCAACACGGTCTACACCATGACGGCGAACCAGACTGCGGCGGGGGCGAATTGCTACAATATAACGGCAAGTAATGTCACCCTCAACTGCAACGGCTACTCCATCACCGGCTCTAATGCCAGCAACACTTACGGCGTCTATTCCAACCAGTTCAATTCAACGATAAAGAACTGCATTATAACTGGATTCTGG